>DASVRL010000485.1:0-2467 GCA_036388635.1 Pyrinomonadaceae bacterium | reverse complement strand
GCCGCGAATGGCGCTGGTTATCACGGGACCGTAATTGGCGTTGATAACGCGAGGAATTTTTTTGCCGTCCGCCGTTATTTTACTTTTCATCACAAAAGTAAGTAAATCGCCGTTGCCGCAATAGCGCGTGCCGAGCGTTTTGCTGAGCCTTCCGTTAAAGGCTTTGCGGTTTTTCAGCAGCAAATAAGTCGTTCCGAGCGTTCCGGCGGCTAATACGAGTTTGTCGGAGGTAATCGTTTTTAAAGGCAACTTGGCAGTGTCGAATTCCCTTCCTTCATTTTCCGGTTCGTGAACCACGTAATCAATAACGTAACCGGCTTCGTCACCGGGTCTGAAGGAGCGAACCTCGCACCGGGTGCGGATTTCTGCACCGAGCCGCACTGCTTCGGACAAGTAAGTGTGGTCGAGCGTATTTTTACTGCCGTAATTACACCCTATGTCGCATTCGCCGCACAAACGGCACGTGTATCTTTGAAGTTTGTGGATATTGTGAGAATCCGGCAGCAGCGGTTCTGCTAAAGCGGGCTTTTGCTTTTGGTCGGCGGCAAACATCACCGCCAGATTAGGGAGCATCCATTCGATATTTTGAGGATTTTGTTTCATTAACTCCTCAGCCGCGAATTTCAGAGCCAGAGTTTTAGGCGTCTTATTATAAGGCGAGAAATCGAGTGGATATTTTTGGGGCTTGAGCATCGCCTCCACGTTATCATAATGAAAATTCAGATCGTCTCTGCCGATAAGGTCTGCTTCCGTAAACCAGGCGGTGTCTTTGCGCAGTAAAACATTGGCGTAAATTAATGAACCGCCGCCCAATCCGCTCGCCACCAGAGCTTCCGAGCCTCTGAATGACCAGACGTTATAAAGCCCTTGCAGCCCTTTGCTCGGGTCCCAAAAATTATTTTGCATCGCCAGCGGGCTTCTCGGAAAAGAACCGGGAGGATAAGACTTTCCGCGCTCCAGAACGCAGACTTTATAACCGGCTTTAGCCAGCCGGTAAGCCATGACCGAGCCGCCGAAACCGGAACCTACAATGACAACTTCAAAATCCATTGAATAATCTTTAGTAATAAAATTTAAGTCTTTTCTGCCGGAGATTTTTTTGATAAGAAATCAAATAAATTATGGTTTAATTGGTCGGGGCTTTTGTTTCGCGTCAGCAAATAACGCGGAGTTTATCAGAAATTCTACGTCCGAAAATATTATCGGAAACAGGAAAAGACTTTTTCTAAAATGAACCGTAAAGAATGAAGAATTATTTCTAATTCTTTTTAATAAACCGCAATTTCTGCTGTAAAGTGATGGAATACTAATTGAAAATACCGCATTTGTCAATACTTTCTCAGTCGCTTGTTGCCATTCTTATTCGCCGGGCAAATCGGCTTCCCGCGCAAATTACCCTGAAGATTCACGGTCTAAATTCTTTTCTCGTTTGTATATGATAAAAGTCCGCGAAACCTTACAATGTTTTTTTTACGGGCGGAAAACCGCGAAAAATTATTTGTTTTGCTTTCGTTTATGCTCGCGCAGAATGGCGTGCAGCATCTCGGAACCCAAGCCGTGCAGCAACAAGCGATAACCGGCTCCCGAGGTGGGCAGCGGCACGAGCGGATGCTTGTTGTTCAAAAGACCGAGATATTGATTATTGCCGAGCAGGCGCGAGACGTAGAGACCTACCGTTTCGTCGAGCTGCAACGAATTTGAAGCGCGCCAGAAGCTCGCTCCCGACAAAAACAGTTGATAAATCGGCGTGTATATCTCGATAGCCGATTGAACGTCCAGAAAATTCGTCCAACGTTTGGGAAAGCGCTCCATCGGAAACTGCCCGTCCGTTATACTGTTGAAGTTTAATTTTTCCGGCGTCTCAATCTGCCTATCCAGTTCGCGCAGCTCGATATTCAAGTTAATAATGAAATTGAATAAATTCAAATCGTGCTTGAGAAAAATCTCGTCCAGAACGTCTTCCAGCTTTTCCGGTCTTAAAGGATTGAGCTTGATTTCAACGTCCGGGACATTTTCCGCGATAAATTCGAGAATCTCCGAACCGATATGAAAATGACGCAGAATTATAAAATTCGCTTCGGGACTGACAAAGTATTTCAGCCCGATATAAATCATCCGGTGCAGGAGTTTCGACGACGTGAATAAATTCGGAATAATTATGCGAAACAGCGTAATGGCGTGCAGGCTGAGCCAGAGAAAAGGCTTAATCAACGGAAACAGAAATCTCGATTTCGAGCGCATCGAAATCAGCAGCGCGGCTTTTGCTTCATCGTCGATTTGAATCGAGCGGTCTACGTAAAGCGCCATCCACGGGTCCGGGTCAGCGACATCAAATTTATTAATATCAAACTGCTTGGAGTATTTTTCCGGTAACATTAAATTATCCTTTTTTCTTTCCTGCGGCGGGCTGAGTAATTTCGATTGAATTTGTTCGGCGGTCGGAAGCTTGATTTCGCTTGCCGCGCCG
>DASVRL010000484.1:0-2235 GCA_036388635.1 Pyrinomonadaceae bacterium | reverse complement strand
GGCTTTAAAATCACCGTGTTTCCCGCCAGCAGAGACATCGCCGTTTCGCCCAAAGGAATCGAAAAAGGGTAATTCCACGCCGGGATAATGCCGACCACGCCGAGCGGCTGATAGACGATTTTCGAATAGCGCCCCAAAGTCGCGTAAAGACCGATATTGATTTTTTCGGGCTTGAGAATTTTCGCAGCGTTGCGCGCAAAATACTGCATTAAATCCAAAACCGGCGCGATTTCCATCGAGAGCGCCTCGGCGACCGGCTTGCCCGATTCGTCGGAAATAAGGCGCGCGATTTCTTCCATTTCCGCCAAAATTACTTCGCGGGCTTTCATCACAACTTTGGCGCGTTCTTTAAACGAAGTTTCGCGCCATTTCAGAAAAGCCGCGCGCGATTTTTCGACGGCGATTCTGACGTCTTCGGCGGAAGTGACGGGAACTTTGCCGATTTCTTCATTGGTCGCCGGATTGCAGGAAACGATTTCTTCGTGTTTGGTCGGAAATGAAAGAACTGCGCTCATAAATTCTCCTATCGGTCGGCTTTTGCCGATTTGTCGCGTTTTTCGGTTTTGATGACGAAACCCTTTTCCGGTGTTTTCCGGTTATATTCCAGACGCGAAAATTCGTATGTGTACTTCTCGTTTTCGCCGTAAATCGCTTTCTCCGATTCGATTGTCAAACGGTCGCCTTTAAGCGATAAATTCAAGATTTCGTTGTCTTCGGCGTCCCTTATTATTTCCGGGCTGACGATTGAACGATTTTCGATGCAAAGCGAAAGCGGCACGGCTTTCTTTTTAATCAAACGCAGGCTTGCATTAAGCTGAATCCAGACCAGCCCGTACGCCTCGGTCGCGCCGCATTGCCCGCAGACGTTGCAGTTGCCCATCGCTTCGGTCAAAACGACGAGATAAACCCGATTATTTTTCACGCTCGCGGCGATTAATTTAAAACCGGCGGGCGGCGCGGTGCATTCGCGCGCGTCCAAATCGCGTTTATATTCTCCGGCGGAAAGATAAGCGCAGCCCGCGACGTCGCGGCGCAGATTAATTGTCGCGCGCGCTTTGCCTTTCGTCACAAGGATTCCGCCCGTCTGGTTGCCGCGCACGCTGATTTTTTGCGCTCTCGCCGCCGGCGCCGAAAAGCTGTTCAAAAACAGGAAAAATAACAAGCTGAAGATTACAGTTCGCATAAATTCTCAAAAATTAGTTGGAAAGATAACACATTTCCGGCTCTCCGGGCACGAATACTCTGTCCAACATACGGCGGCAAACGGATTCTGGCGGAAAATATCTGCCGGTTAAATGAAATATTGACAGGCTATTTTCAGAATGTTATTCTGAAAAAGGTTAAAAATACAGAATGATTAATGATATTGATAAACAAATACTGAATATCGTTCAGAAAGATGCGCGAATTTCCAATGCAGAGATTGCGCGGCAGGTCGGGCTTGCTCCGTCCGCCGTGCTGGAGCGGGTGCGCAAGCTGGAAGAGCGCGGCGTGATTCGCGGCTATGCGGCGGAACTGGATTGGGCGCAGGTCGATTTCGGCTTAACGGCGTTTGTCTCCGTTCGGACGCACGAATGCTGTAGCGAAACGGACAAATTTCTGGCGCAGATTCCCGAAGTGCTGGAAGTTCACGACGTGGCGGGCGAAGATTCTTACCTTTTGAAAGTCCGCGTTAAAAATACGGAGCATCTGTCGCGGCTTCTGCGCGAGAGATTAAAGAATGTGCCGAACGTCGCGGGAACGAAAACGACCGTCGTTTTGCAGACTATCAAGGAAACGACGGCGTTGCCGATCGCGACGGAAGCCGAATCGGCGAAGGATTTGACCGCCGAGCCGAAAAGACGCGGCAAAAAGGACAAATGAAATCTTAAAGACTAAGGGGTTTTTTAGACATGCAGCAGCAGCGACAGGCAATTATAACAAAAACAAATTTTTCCAGCCGGCGCAACATAATTTTACTGGTGGCGGCGTTTGCGGCGGTTTATATTTTCTGGGGTTCGACTTATCTGGCAATCAAATACGCGATTGAAACCTTGCCGCCGTTTCTGATGGCGGGCGGGCGATTCGTTTTTGCGGGTTCGATTCTTTACGTCTGGGTACACTTTTCCAAAGATTACGAAAAGCCGACGGCGGCGCATTGGCGAACGAGTTTTATCGTCGGAACGCTTCTTCTTTTGGGCGGCAACGGCGGCGTCGTTTTCGCCGAGCATTATATTTATTCGAGTCTCGCCGCTT
>DASVRL010000483.1:0-7158 GCA_036388635.1 Pyrinomonadaceae bacterium | reverse complement strand
CAGAAAAATCGTCGAGGAAACCGGTTACCCGGCGATTATTCGCCCGGCGTTCACGCTCGGCGGCACGGGCGGCGGTACGGCTTATAACCCGGAGGAATTTGAGGAAATCGTCGAGCAAGGGCTGACGGCTTCGCCGATTTCGCAGGTTTTAATTGAAGAATCCATTTTGGGCTGGAAGGAATACGAGCTGGAAGTGATGCGCGATTTAAACGATAACGTCGTCATTATCTGCTCGATTGAAAACTTCGACCCGATGGGCGTGCACACGGGCGATTCGATAACGGTCGCGCCCGCGCAGACTCTGACCGACGTCGAATACCAGCGCCTGCGCGATATGTCCATCGCCTGCATCCGGCGCGTCGGCGTGGAAACGGGCGGCTCGAATATTCAATTCGCCGTCAATCCCGAAAACGGCGATGTGCGGATTATCGAGATGAACCCGCGCGTTTCGCGCTCGTCGGCGCTCGCTTCGAAAGCGACCGGCTTTCCGATTGCGAAAATCGCCGCCAAGCTCGCCGTCGGCTACACGCTGGACGAAATCCCGAACGATATCACGAAAAAAACTCCCGCCAGTTTTGAGCCGACGATTGATTACGTCGTCACCAAAATCCCGAAATGGGCGTTCGAGAAATTTCCCGGCGCGGAAGACGTTCTTGGAACGCAGATGAAATCGGTCGGCGAAGTGATGGCAATCGGCAGAACGTTTAAAGAATCGCTTTTCAAGGGTTTGCGTTCATTGGAAGCGGTCAAGCCTTTGCGGCTTGAAGGCGTTCCCGACCACGTTTTGCAAAGAAAACTGGCGCGCCCGAACTCGCAGAGATTTTCTTACATCACATACGCTTTGCGCAACGGCTATTCGATTGCGGAAATTCACCGTTTGACGAAAATCGACCCCTGGTTTCTGGAACAATTGCAGGAAGTTATGCAGCTGCAGGCGCGGATTGACGGGCGCAATCTGAACGACGTGCCGAGCGAGGTTTTGCAGACGGCAAAGGAATTCGCGCTATCTGACCGACGCATTTCTTATCTGACCAATTCGACCGAAGCGGGCGTTCGCGAGCGCCGCAAAAATCTGAATATCGCGCCCGTCTATAAACGCGTCGATACGTGCGGCGCGGAGTTTGAATCGCACACGCCGTATCTTTATTCGACTTATGAAGAAGAATCCGAAGCCGAGCCGACGACGCGCAAAAAAATAATGATTTTGGGTTCGGGACCGAATCGCATCGGGCAAGGCATCGAGTTCGATTACTGCTGCTGCCACGCGAGTTTCGCCCTGCGCGACGCCGGTTTCGAAACGATTATGGTCAACTGCAACCCGGAAACCGTCTCGACTGACTACGACACATCCGACCGCCTGTATTTCGAGCCTCTGACCTTTGAAGATGTGATGAACATCGTCGAAACGGAAAAGCCCGAAGGCGTGATCGTCCAGTTCGGCGGTCAGACGCCTTTAAATTTAGCCGATAGATTGCACAACGCGGGCGTTCCGATTATCGGAACCTCGCCGGATTCGATTGATTTGGCGGAAGACCGCAAACGTTTCGGCGCATTGCTCGACGAATTGAAAATTCCTTCGCCGGAAAACGGAACCGCCGTTTCGCCGGAAGAAGCGAAAATTATTGCCGCTAAAATCGGTTATCCGGTCGTCGTGCGCCCGAGCTACGTTCTCGGCGGGCGCGCGATGGCGATTGTTTACGACGAGCAGACGCTCGACGAATATATGCGCACGGCGGTTGACGCTTCGCCCGAAAAGCCGATTCTGATTGACAAATTTCTCGAAAACGCCGTCGAAATCGACGTTGACGCGCTTGCCGATGAAACTGCCTGCATCATCGCCGGAATCCAGGAACACATCGAAGAAGCCGGAATTCACTCGGGCGATTCGTCGTCGGTTCTGCCCGCGCAGAAAATCGCGGAAGAACATCTGGAAACCATCCGGCATTACACGAACAATCTGGCAAAAGCCTTGAAAGTCGTCGGTCTGATGAATCTCCAACTGGCGATAAAAGACAACCGCGTCTACGTTATCGAAGTCAATCCGCGCGCCTCGCGCACGGTTCCGTTCGTCGCCAAAGCGACCGGCGTTCCGCTGGCGAAAATCGCTTCGCTGGTGATGGCTGGCTATAAAACCCTGAAAGATTTCAACCTGCCGGAAGTCCTATCAGTCCCGAAAATCTTCGTCAAATCGCCGGTTTTCCCGTTCAAAAAATTCGCCGGCGTCGACCCGGTTCTCGGACCCGAAATGCACTCGACGGGCGAAGTGATGGGCGTCGGCGAAACCTTCGGCGAAGCTTACGGCAAAGCGATGGAAGGCGCGGGCATCACGCTGCCGCTCGAAGGCGTCGCGTTTATTTCCGTCAACGATTCCGACAAAGGTCAGGCGGTCGTACTGGCGCGTCGTTTAAACAAATCAGGTTTTAAATTAATCGCCACCTACGGCACGGCGAAACGCCTGACGGAAGTCGGCTTGGAATGCGAAACCGTCTTCAAAGTCAACGAAGGTCGCCCGAACATAGCCGACTACATCAAACAAGGCGAAATTTCCCTTATCATCAACACGCCGCTCGGCAGAACCTCGCACTACGACGAACAGGCAATCCGCAAAGCCGCGCTCCAGTTTAACGTCCCGTGCGTCACGACCATCACCGGCGCGGAAGCCTTAATCGAAGCGATTGCCACGAAAAAATCACAGGAAAAAGTTTCGGTCAGAAGCTTGCAGGAGATTCATGATGCAAACAAGAAAAAACAAATGCAAGTTAAAAAATTTTAGCAATAATTTATGTTTAATCCTTTTAACAAATCAATTGGAACACCTTTGAATGAAGCAGATTTGTCGGAACTAATTAATCAAAATGTTTCTGAAGGATATTATATTGAATATAAAGGAGATATTTTCCCTGCAAATAATAAAATTGGTCAAAGTATTGCATCATTCGCAAATACTTACGGCGGATGGTATTTTATAGGCGTCGAAACAGACGTTCATAATCAAGCTAATAATATTTGTGGATTTAATTTATTAGTCAATCCTGACCCTATTTCTCAAGTAAGAGAGATAATTAAATCTCACATTGATCCTACACCGATATTTTATATACAGGTTGTTCCTTTGGCTGCTCCAAATAGAGCGGTTTTAGTAGTATATATTCCACCAGAGCAAAATGTTCCTTTTGTATCTAAAAATGGAAAAATTTACAGGCGAACTCATGATTCTTCTGAACCAATATTAGAAAATAATCGTTATGCGATTGACAGGTTGTATGACGAAGGACAAAAGTCTATCGAGAAATTCGAAAAGTTTTGTCGGGATGAAAGAACTTTTAGCACAATAAAAGTAGGCGAAATAGATTTAGGATGGGTAAATATATTTATAGAACCTATTGCATATGAGCCAATAAATAAATATGAACAAAATGAATTAGAGTTGATTAGAAATGTATTAGAAAGAAGTCAAAATCCTCAAGAAATATATACTCCATATGAAGGTATCCACATAAATGGTAATATTCCTTTTAATGCTGGTTATCCTAGATTTTGGTCATTTATATTAAAACAAACAAATCTTGTAGGTTTGTCACAAAATGGTCTAACTGTCGAATTCCTTTATGATGGCAGAGCTAAATTTCATATTCCCATTCGATTTTTTCCTTATTACACATTACAAGAGAGAAAGGCAATAACATCACAAAAAATACTTGATATTATCAATGAATTATCAAAAGATGAAGGGATGGAAAATTTTTCCTTAAGATTTTTTGATATTGGCGAATTGTGGGCGGGTGTTACAACCCTTTCAAGTTTTTATTTAGATTGGTTAGGTAATGATGTTAGAGTTCAAATTCTTAAAATTGCAATAAAATTTAACGAAATTTGGAAAGCGATTCCTTATTTTGACGATGATGTTTGGGCTGAACATGTGGAAAATTTTGGTCTGCCTGTATCAATTTCCGACAATTTAAATTTTCCTGATGATACTGGAAAAGGATTTACATTTGAGCCTATCAATAAATCTACTCTTGGCTTTCTTTTATTTAATAAAATATGTATAGGATTTGGACTTACTTTAGAAACTCAAGGTGATGCAATAGAGCATTTTATTGAAAAGCATTCAAATAATGAGAATTAAACATCAAATTTTAACTCTTTTTATTACGACTAAAAGTGAAGGAAGAAAATATGCCGAAAAAATTAAAAGAGATTCCGGTCTTTAATGACGAAACTGAAGAACGTGAGTTTTGGGCGAAGGAAGATTCGACCGATTATGTTAATTGGGATTCGGCGGAATCGTCGGTTTTGCCGAAATTGAAGCCGAATAAAAGGTATAGCTATTATGTTTAAGAAATTATTTGTCAGTATTTTGTTTTGTGTGATTTTATGTGCGCCGGTTTTCGCGCAGAGGCAGTTTACGAAGCGTCCGACGGAATCGGGCGGCGTTTTGATGGCGGAGCAGGCGGCTTATGACGTGAAGCATTATGATTTGGCTCTCAGGGTTAATCCCGATGAGCAGTCGATTAAAGGCGTTTTGACCGTGAAGGCGCAGATTGTGCGCGAGCTTGATAAATTCGTGCTCGACCTCGACACGCCTTTGACGGTGGAATCGGCGGCTTTGGTGAACGGCAGTAAATCGCAGCCGCTTAACTTTGAACGGCGCGAGGGCAAAATATGGATTTCCTTTCCGAAAGCGGTGAAAGCCGGTAAAACGGTTGACGTGCGCGTTGTTTATAGCGGCAAGCCGCGCGTTGCGCCGCATCCGCCGTGGGTCGGCGGCTTTGTCTGGTCGAAAACGGCTGACGGGCAACCGTGGTTTGCGACCGCCGTGCAGATGGACGGCTCGGACATCTGGTTTCCGGTCAAAGACCACCCGTCGGACAAAGCCGATACTTTCGCGATGCATTTTACCGTGCCCGAACCGCTCGTCGCGGCGGCGAACGGAAAGCTGCAATCGGTGGTTAAAAACGCTGACGGGACGCAGACGTTTAACTGGCTTTTGTCGCAGCCGATCAGCAATTACAACATCGCTCTGAACGTCGCGCCGTATAAACTGGTCGAGGACAAGGTGCAGTCGGTGACGGGCGAGATGATTCCGATTCATTTCTACGTCTTGCCGGAAAACGCCGGAAAAGCGCAGGGCTTGATTGATAAAACCAAAGAGTACGTGCAGTTTATGGAGCAATACGTCGGACCTTACCCGTTTCGCTCGGAAAAGCTCGGCATCGCCGAAACGCCGCATCTCGGGATGGAACACCAGACGATTATCGCCTACGGAAACAATTTTCAATACGAGCCGGGCACGGGTTTCGACTGGCTGATGTTTCACGAGCTGGGGCACGAATGGTGGGCGAATCTGGTGACCGCGCCCGACTGGAACGATTTCTGGATTCACGAAGGTTTTCAATCATTTATGGACGCGCTTTTTGCGGAAAAGAAGCTCGGACGCCAGCATTTTATCAAGTCTCTGCCGGGACGCATAAAATTTACAAACAATATCAAGCCGGTCGCGCCGCGTGAAGCGCGCTCGACGACCGAGATGTATTTGAGAGCGCCTGAATACCTGAGAGGCGACAACGACATCTACGGCAAGGGCGCTTTGGTTTTGAACACTCTGCGCGGTTATATCGGCGACGAAGCATTTTTCCGAGCGCTGCGACGGATGGCTTATCCCGACCCGAAAACGGAACGCGTGACAAACGGCAGACAGGTTCATTTCGGGACGACTGACGATTTTCTACGCATCGCCGAAAAAGAATCAGGCAAGGAACTGGATTGGTTTTTCGAGTTATACCTGCGCCAGCCCGCGCTGCCGAAGCTGATTACAGAGAAAAACGGAAATCAATTAAATTTGCGCTGGGAAACGCCGAACAATATGCCGTTTCCGCTGCCGGTCGAAGTAAAAATCGGCAACGAAACCAGACGCGTCGAAATGACGAACGGCGCGGCAAGCATCTCGCTTCCGGCGGACGGGCAATACACGATTGACCCGAACGGCTGGCTTTTGAAAGCGCTCCCGAATTAGCCGGTTTGGCAATTGAAGCGATTGGCTTTGTTTTTTTCGAGATTCGCCAGTCTTTTCCGAACGATCGAGGTATTTTTATCTTTCGGAAAGCTTTTGATAAATAGACGAAATTCCCGGCGGACGCCGCCGCTCGCGCCGCATGAGCAAACGCCGTCGGCGGTAAATTTGTCGAGGATTTCGTCTATTTCTTCGTCAATCTCGCTCGCGTAGGCTTTCGGAAAGGCGCGCTTAAACTGCAAAGTTTTCCCGTAAAGTCCGCTCAGCACGCCTTTTCCGTAAATCGTGCAGCCCGAAACATCCGTTTGCGCGTCGTAATACGCCGTCCAGACGTTTTCGGGTCTGATTTCGCGCATCACCGCAAAAAATGCCGCGTCCGCTTCGGTGCCGCGCGTTTGGGCGAGCTGCGCGAAAAATTTTAAATCCGGTTTGATATAGAGAACCTCGTCGCGATTAACCACAAATCCTTTCATTTTCTTTTCCAGCAGAGCGTATTCGGCATCGCTCAAAGATTCCAGCTCGTCCAGTTTTTCGGCGACGGCTTTTCCTTTTCGCAGCACGTTTTCAACCGGCTGGCGGGATTTTTGCGCCTGATATTTTCTGAGCACGAGCGCGTATTCGTCGGCAAGCCTTAAAACGGATTTGTTTTGCGAATAAACGGGCGACGCGGCAAACGCGCAAAATGTAATGAATAAACCGGCGAGGCGCGCGATTTTCAGATTCATAAAACCTCCGACGAGATTATACTTTAAGTGTTCGCAAAAATTATATTAATTTTAAAGGCGGAAACGGAAGCGCTTTATAAACGATGAAGACGGAACGCGGAATTGCGGTTTTTGCGTATTGAATTCCTCGTTGCGCGTTTCGCCTTCATCGTTCGCCGAAATTCCAAATCGCCCGCTCCAATTCGTCGAGCGTCAAATCGACGGCTTCCGGCTTCAGGCGCAGGGCATATTTTCGTAAATTGCTGCATTCATACAAAATCGTCAAAAGCATCAGGCGGCGGCGCAGAGTTTCATTAATCTCGTTTTCCGCGTAGCCGTAGGCGCGAAAAAACTCTCTCTGCAATGCGCCCTGTCCCTGAATCATCAAAACGCCGACGGCGACAAAATCGTATTCGTGAAAGCCTTTCAGAGAATCGGCAA
>DASVRL010000482.1:0-2295 GCA_036388635.1 Pyrinomonadaceae bacterium | reverse complement strand
TTAGCGCCGCGTAGTGTTCTGATTTCAAGAATTTTCATAAAAGTTTATTTTTTCGATTTTATAATAAACGACATTCTTTTAAGTGTTCGGAAAGCTACATTTCTTTAATTAATTGCCGGAACCGGTTTACTCGATATCGGGCAGCAAAAACTCGTTCGGCGGCTGCAGCGGCTGGCGACCGAAATAATCGTAAATCAAACCGTCGCGCAAAATGTGAATCTGCACGCCCGTGACCGAAAACGGCTGAAAATCATCGACTTCTGCGATTTCGTTATAAGTTATCTGCGAGCCGTCGACAATCGTCGCCGTGCCCGCGCCGAAAACTTCGAGCATTCCTTCCCGGTTCAAAATAATCGCCGTGTTTTCGTCGATACCGATGCCGAGATTATACGGGTTATAGCTGACGGCGGTAATCAGACGGCTGATGCGCCCGCGCTCGGTAAAATGCTGGTCGATGATGATGTTTTTCAGAAAACCCAAGCCGGGCGAGATGCGCACCGAATTTTTGTGCGGGTGCGAGGTGGCGTCGCCGCGGACGATCATCGCCGTCGACATCGCCGCCGCGCCCGCGCTCGTGCCCGCTAAAACCAGATCGGTTTCCGCCACCTTTTGTCGCAGTCTCTGGGCAAATAAAGTTCCGCCGAGAATGGAGGTCAGGCGCATCTGGTCGCCGCCCGTCATAAAGACGCCGTTGATGCCGTCTAAAACGGCGTCCGGGTCAACCGAAACCACGTCCTGCCGTGAAGTCGCCCGCAAAACGCGCGGGTTCGCCACGCCCAGACGCCTGAAAGCCTGCACGTAAACGTCAGCCGCAAATTCGGGAAAGTCCGACGACACGGGAACGATTAAAATATTTGCGTCTTCGCCGCCCGCCAGCTCCAGAAATTTTCGTAAAATGCGCCGCTCGTTGTATTTGTCTTCCGCGCCGCCGATAACCAGCAGATGCCCGCCGATTATCTCTCGATGAATGCGATTGTCCATAGGTCGAAAAGGCAAAACGCCAAGCGCAAAAGGCAAAATGGAAGAAAGTATTTAATTTCGGAATCTTGATTTCCGAATCTTTAGTTTTGCACTTTGCGTTTTGCCTTTTGCATCTATTAAGTCTTTTTTAAATTAAAAATTCCACATTCCAAATTTGGAATCGAATCTTAAAATCTGGAACATGGAATCGGTAAAGCTTTAAGTTAAGTTATTGCAAACGGCGCCCTCGCGTCAAGATTATGAATGGTAATAAATTTTAATTAGCCGGATATACATAAATTTCCGGCGGAATCGGGCGCTTTGCCCGAAAGCCGCGAAAAAAGAAGAAAATCAAACGGTTGTTGACTTTGCGCTTTAAGGTAGCGTATAAAATGGCGGTGTAAGACCGATTTATTCACTCGAAGACAAGATTTCGATATTTATTTCCGGAAGTCGATATTCCAAACAATCAGGAGCAAAAGAAGGAAACTATGAACTGGTATCTTGAAGTATTCAGAAAGTTTGCAGACTTTAACGGCAGAGCGCGGCGCAAGGAATACTGGATGTTTGTGCTGTTCAACGTAATATTTTCAATTGTTTTATCATTCGCCGACAGGGCGCTCGGGCTTGTCAGTAGAGATGGCAGCACGGGCGTGCTCGGCGGGATTTACACGCTGGTAGTTCTGATTCCAAGCATCGCCGTCGTTATCCGAAGGCTTCACGACACGGGTCGCAGCGGCTGGTGGATGCTCATCTCGCTGATTCCCTGCATCGGCGCCATCGTTCTTGCTCGTTTTTATGGTCGAGGATGGTCAGGCGGGCACCAATGAATACGGTCCGAATCCGAAAGAAGATATGGCGTAACTATCCGGTAATTTGTCGGATAACGGGCGCGCGGAGGTTTTCATCAAACGGCGCCCGTTAGATTTCGGTCGTGTCCGGGTTGTTTCCGCACACTTCAATTTCACGGTCGAATCGCGTAGAAAAAGATAAATTTATAGCCGAAAAGACAATTTTTTGCATCAAATCTCCAGTCAGTAAAAAGACGATTCAAATCTATCTCAAAAATAATTTTAAAAAGGAAAATTTAAAGATGTTTCGAAATTTAAGTTTTGCATTATTGTTCGTGCTCGTTTGCGCTTTCGCCTGTTTTGCGCAGGAAGCGCAGAGCACGCCGGAAAAACAGGTTTCCGCTAAAGAACGCCAAAAGGAAATGCGCCTGAAAGCCTGCGGCACGGAAGAAGTCAACTACGACGCGAAGACGGACAAAACCGACCGACCGCTGCCGGAACAGCCCGCCGACAAAGCCTTGATTTACGTCGTCCGGACGGCGAT
>DASVRL010000481.1:0-15709 GCA_036388635.1 Pyrinomonadaceae bacterium | reverse complement strand
GCTCACGCGCTGGCGCTCGACAATCTCGGCAGAATGGTCGTCGCCGGCTCGACGGGAAATTTATTCACCGTCATTCGCGTCGCCGGCGGCGTCGTGTCTATTACACCTATGTTTGATTATGACGGCGACGGGAAGGCGGATATTTCAGTTTTTCGCCCTTCAGCCGGAGATTGGTATCTATCGCGCAGCTCGGACGGCGCTTTTTCGGGAATTCATTTCGGAGCTGCCGGTGATTTGATTGCGCCCGCCGATTTTGACGGCGACGGTAAAACCGACATCTGCGTGTTTCGTCCATCAACCGGCAGTTGGTATCGCCTCAATTCGTCGAACAACAGCTTTACGGCGATTCAGTTCGGAGCTAACGGAGATTTGCCCGTGCCGGGCGATTACGACGGCGACAGACGCGCGGACATTTCCATTTACAGACCATCTATCGGAAGCTGGTATCGTCTGAACAGTTCCAATAATCAATCAATCGGCATACAGTTCGGCATCGCGGAAGACAAACCGATTGTCGGAGATTTCGACGGCGACGGTAAAAGTGATTTAGCCGTGTTCCGTCCGTCGAATGGAACGTGGTATCGCATCAACAGCAGCAATGATTCTTTCTCTCCGAATCAGTTCGGCTCAAACGGAGATTTGCCAGTGGCGGCGGATTACGACGGCGACGGCAAAACGGATTTGGCGGTTTATCGTCCTTCGGGCGGAGATTGGTATTTAATAAACAGCAGCAACGCTTCATTTGCGGCAATACATTTTGGAATAACCGAAGACAAGCCCGCACCGGCAGATTACGACGGCGACGGGCGAGCCGATTTCGCAGTGTTCCGACCATCGAGCGGAAGCTGGTATCTGCTGCGAACGACTGCCGGATTTACAGGCTTGCAGTTTGGCACAAATGTCGACATGCCGACCCCGAATGCCTTTGTCAGGTAAAAGCGGTTTTACTCATCAAGAAAAAGGCTTCTCTGTATTTTGAAGGAAGCCTTTTTATTTGTAGTTTTCAATTGTTTCAGAGGCGGGCGTTTTTGAGACAAACAATGCTTAGTATAAAACTGTCGGATAACTGCTCTTTCGGGACAATTAGCAACGGCTCATTGGGAAGTGCAGTCAAATTTAAAATCTTTCCGAAAAACAACCTTCAGGCGCGATAAGACTCTGATATTTTAAACATTGGATGTTTGAGTTATTTTGCCTAACTCTTTCAAGTTGTCCTTCGACTCCGCATTTATTGATTGTTCAGCGCCGATTCCCGCCCGCGCACTCACTGCAACCTGATATTCGAGATTGCTGCGCGAATTTCTCTCAGCTCATCCGAAGTGAATTTGACGCTCGCGGCTCCTATGTTCTCAATCAGATGATGAGGATCGGTCGTGCCGCGAATCGGAACGATAAAGGGCTTCTGCGCCGCCAGCCAGGCGAGCGAGAATGCGCAGGCATGACGCCTTTGCGAAAAAGCGAGGTGGATTTCACAATATGATTCCGAATCTATCTCGCTTCACTCGTCTTACAGCGTTTGTCATCGACCTGAGTAAAACAAAATTTTCAGCTCACGAAGTAATTGTTTTGTAACGAGAGTAACACTTTTCTAAATATGTGTTGTCTTTAAAAAATTCGACCTATTAGTATTTAAAAAAAATATTGAGTAATAAATCACCATTGGTGTATACTGCATTTACCTAATTGCAGTTCAATATTCCCCTTACCCGTAATTCTAAGTGTTCATTAATTATTTACGCAAAATCAGGGAGAAAAAATGAGTTTGTACAAAAAATGTTTTTGGAAGTATCTGACGGCGATTTTATTCGCCGTTTTTGTTTTTAGCGGACCGGTTTACAGCCAGTTTACGGTTTCAATCTGCGGGGCAATACCACCGGGTAGTTGTGGAGCGGCAGCCACTATTGTCCCTGAAAGCGGTTCTGTTAATATAACCGTCACTGTTACTCAAACAAGCACCGAAAATTTGGACAAGCTTGTTATCTACCGCAACGATGTGCCGTATATGACGTTTGACGGAACCAGTTATTCAAGAACAATTACGGAAACCGAACTGGGTCAGGATACTTACACTTATCATGCTCGCGCCTATGGAAATGGGGTGCCGCCGGGACAGGTAGATTCAAGTGATTTTGAGCTGACCGTAGATTTCCCCAGCACCCGAGTCTTTAAGATGGGCACCACGATCGGCACGATTAATACTCCCGGTCCGAATCGCAACGATGATCACACCGATGAAATTAACCAGGCATTAGTTTATATCAGCAACACGGGCGGCGGAGTCCTTTTTTTTCCGTGCAGCGGCGGTCCGGGTGATGGACTGAGCATCTACAACATCAGCGGCACTATCAACGTTCCGTCGAACGTCACACTGCAGGGCGAGAGCGCAAGAGAAGGTTTCATCGATGCGAGCTGCCGTATGTATTGGAACAAAGATCTCACCAGCACCGGCTGTTGGAATCCAACTAATATCAGTCAGCTTCAGGATTTGGCAATGTTTGAAATTGCCGGAACTAAAGAGCGCATACGTTTCAAAGATTTATCCATGGTCACCAGATACAGGGGACGTGACTGTACCGAGGGCGAGACTTCCAGCCGGATTGTTAGTTTTAACAATAAGGCGATACTACTCGATGCTCAATCTGAGGGAAGCATCTCGGATATCATTTTCGAGAATGTTTCGATAAATACGTTTAAATACGGTATTCAAGCTCTCGGCAAGTCGATTTCCGACGTTAAAATGAGAGGAGTCACGCCTTTCGGAAATTACCGTCAGCTCTCTATAAATGCGACCTTCGCCTATGACTGGGACATCCAGAACTTAAATTTTACCGGCATGCTGGACGGTCAGGGCGGAGTGGAAATCATCCATGCCAGCTATCCTGAGTATACTCCCGCCGAACGCCAGCAACTCAGATTTCTACAGTTAAATTGTAACGGGAATGCCGCGCGCACGCCTGCCTTTTGTATAGAGATAAACAAACACGGCGGGCTTTATTTCAAACAGCTTCACGTTGAGGGCGCGCAAAAGAGCATCGTCGTCAATGATGTCGATCCCAATTCAATCAATCTTGAGCCGATCGTCAACAATGACCCGATCATCCTGGAACACGGCGTCGCCGTCGGAGAATTTCATAATGCCAGCATGAAACTGTTTCTTATCGGCACCGGTATGCTGGCTGCCCCCGATCCGGAAACGGTGCAGGAGATTCCGGCGCCGTATCGTCACGTCGATACGCAGGTAATGGAGTTTTACGGTAACGGCTGGCAGTCAACCGTAGTTGATTGCGGCGACATGCATGGCGACCGGACAGACGTTCGTACGTATCCCACTCCGGGTCCCAGCCCAACCCCAACTCCGACCCGTCCCGGCTGGGGCGATTGGAAAATGCAGTTTAGCCACACGGAAAGAAACCGGGAAAGCTTGTTTTCATTGGACAGCAACAATAAATTTTTCCCGAAACCGCATACGGTCTGCCCGGCAAATATGGAGCCGCAATTTCCTGACATCAACGAAGTCGGCGGCAATCGTTTCAATACGGGCGTGATGCCGGTCACAAAGGATACGAGATACACCAACCCGTTTAGTTGTCCATCGTCGCAGCTCAATACGCCGACTTTTTGTACAACAGAGCTGAATAACAAACTCAATAGCGCGCCAAACGGCGGCACTATCCAAATCAACGGTCCCGTTATCGTTAATGACACTATCCACGTTCCCGGAGGCAGACAGATTGTCGGAGGAGTGGATGGAGAACTGATTTTACAACTGGCTAATCCTCCCACGGTAGGAACCCGCGTGAATCTGCTCCAAATCAAAACCGCGACCAGGATGGAAGGCGGCTTTCTGGTTCCCGTGCGAACTTCCGCTATTACCATTCGAGATTTAAAATTGAGTACCAACCAGCCGGTGAGAACGTCGGGACTCGCCATCGTCGGCACGGACAATGCAGTCATCGGCGTGTCTTCGGACCTGCATTTCAGCGGACTCATCATTCAAGGGTTTGACAAAGGAGTCGATGTCAGGCGTTACGCGCCGCAGTATGATGATCAAATGGTCGATGGAGTCAGTTGGAAAAACATTCGTTTTGTAAATAATCAAATCGCGGCACACGTCGTCCCGCAGAATGTTTCCAACTGGAATATCATGGAACTGAAAATGGAATCCGATAAACCCGCCTCGGTGGGCTGGCATCATGTCAATACCGGAAACTCGATGCAGAATGTCACATGCAGCGGCACGCAGACTGAACCGATGAGCGACTGCATCAAACTGGAAATGGCTGGCACGCATCTCTCGGGCTTGAGAAAAACCAGTAATGTTAATAACGCTCTGACGTTTGCGCCTAACTGGCGTTATTTCACCCAGCAATACGAGGCTCCGGTCTTCGCCAACACGGTTCTGCGAGATAACGATTTCACAGGTGTAGGCACGGTCATGGGCGCCGTGAGCTTTGCCGGTAAAGCTTTTATTACCAGCATGAACAATCGTTATAAGAATTTTAATGTAGTTTCCGGAACGGCGGATCAGGGCGAATACAGCCGCGTGACATACTGCAACGACAAGTTTGACAGCAGTGTGGCGAGCGGTCAGGCTTTTCCATATCTGGCAAATCTGTACAACGACCTTTACGTCGGAGTACATCTGCCGACCCGCATCCAGTGCGCCAAGAGCAACGATTTGACCGTGCTGGCGCCGAAACCGTGGAAAGATGTCGTCAGATGGGGCGCTGAGCCGCGAACCGATTCTAACCCGTCCGACCCGTTCAAAGCGGACAAACCGCTGGTCGGCAACTTGATGGGCAGCGCCGCAGAGGATCTGGTGATCTTTCATGAGGCGACATACAGCGAGTTCCGCGTCAGAAAATTTGACGGAACGGATAAAACGACGATCTATTGGGGTACGCAGCACGACATTCCTTTTGTCGGCAAGTTCAAAACCAGTACGCTCGATCAAGCCGTCATTTGGCGACCTTCGAGCGGGGTCTGGTGGTTTTACGATCCTGCCTCGACTACCAACTTCGCCGTTGGCTGGGGATTATCGTGTTCCGCTCCGTATACAAATTGCGATATTCCGTTTACGGGCAATTTTATCGATGAGTCAGGCTCTCAAGGCGATAATCTGAACGAGATTGCTATTTATCGACCGAGCGACTATTCGATTTGGATTATCAATCCGCGTTCGGCAACCTCAGTTTATTTAGGCAGAACCAGCGACCTGGGCAGCCAGATTCAGACCGGAGATTTTCTAAATCTGGGATACGATCAGATCGCCCAGATTAAGGCAGATACAAGTAATAATCTGGTCTGGAGTATTATCAACCCGCGCTCGCCCTACAACACCCTGTCAGTCACCTTCGGGAAAACGGGCGATAAGCTCGTCGCCGGCAGATATCTTGAAGGAACCTGCGCGCAAATCGCCGTCTGGGACCCGTTAACTGAAGAATTCAAGGTCACGGATGCCGTCACGGGATGTGACGGCAGCAGCACGTTACGTACCGGAACCATGAAATGGGGATCTAACAATGACTCCTTTTATACCGGAACGACAACCGAACCGACGGAATGTACTTTAGGAATATGTCCTGACGATATTCCGCTCAGGATCGATCTGGGAGACGGAATTCATCGCCCGACCTCGTATCGCCCGACCAGCGGAATTTATCCGAAGAGCCGTGCTAAAGGTCAGTGGTGGATCCACGATCCCTTTTTACAGAACTAAATTCTGCGCTTATTTAAAAAAAAGGAGAGAACATCTGAGTTCTCTCCTTTTTTTCTACAGACTATATTACAAATCCTATAAATAGCTTATGATAATTTAGTTTCTCGAAAGCTATTTATATCAGGGAAGTTAGTGTGGTAAATTTTCTCTATTTTTGATTTTTTAGAGCCTGTCTTTTGGTCTGGGTTAATTGCCAATATTGTAATTGCGTCGGTTTGCAGCTTTGTTGTTGGATTAGTTTTCAAGTTAGTTTGCTCAAAAATCACCGCTCGTCGTTTACGATGAAATTGTTATTTTCCGGCAGCGCAGATTTAAGACGCTACCCGAAAGAATAATTTATTGGTGAAAAACGGCTTCTGGCATATAATAACTGCGCTTTTCATTTCAGACGGATTCAATCATTGCACGGCTCACCTAATTTCCCCGAAGGAGAAAGCCCGATGCGTTTAAATTATTTACCGGATTTTATAGCAGGCGAAAGGGCGTATTTTTCGTCTGTTGTCTCAACTGCGCTGGTCATTTTGCTTTTCAGCCTTTCGGTTTTTGCGGCAGGTCCGGGCGACCTCGATTTGACGTTCGGCAGCGGCGGACTTGTTCCGTTAGAGATGGGTATGTCGATGCGCACGTCGGATACGGTTTTAATCCAGCCGGACGGTAAGATCGTCATAGCGGGCACAATTCCGGTGCAATGCTTTGAATGTTACGACTTCGCCCTCGTGCGGCTTTTGCCGAACGGTCAGCTCGACGCCTCGTTCGGCACGAACGGTGTCGTCACGACCGACATGAGAACGTCGCAGGCGGGCTTTGGCAGAGACAGGGTCAACGACGCCGCGCTCCAGCCGGACGGAAAAATTTTGGTCGCCGGCTGGTCGGAATTCTGGTACGGCGCGCCGTTTCCCGGCAGCAATTACGCGCTCGCCCGCTATAATCCGGACGGCACACTAGACGCGACCTTCGACGGCGACGGCAAGCTCGTTATGCCTTCGTTCGGCTGGCACAACTCGATCGCGGCGGTCGCCGTCAAACCGGACGGCGAAATCGTCTTCGCGGGAAATTTCGGCAGATGTCCCGACTGCATCAACCGAGAGCGCATCGACGCGGTGCGCCTGAGCGCGGCGGGAGCGTTCGTCGGCGAATCGCGGATCACACAAACCGACGACGTGCAGGCGAAGGAAATGCTCGTCCAGCCGGACGGCAAAATCCTCGTTGGCGGCTACGCCCTCAACCCGCCGAGCTTCGGTTACGTTTTTACCCGACTGAATGCGGACGGCAACCCCGACCCGACCTTCGGCGCGAACGGAACCGGAACTGCGTTTATTCGCGGAAACGTCCACCTTTTAGAGTCGGTGCTCGATTTTGCCATACACGGCGACGGGAAGATATTCGCCGCCGGAGTGACCGGCGGCACTTACCAAACCCGCGATTTTGAGGTTTTCCGGCTCAACGCCAACGGCGCGCTCGACTCGACGTTCGGCGCCGGCGGCAGAGTCGTTACGGCGGTCAGCGGCAACTATGACAACGTCGGGGGACTGGTCGTGCAGCCGGACGGTAAGGTGCTGGTCGGCGGGTTCGGCTCAAGCCTGGGCGTCGTCATCGTCAGATATAATCCGAACGGCTCGCTTGACCCGAGCTTCGGCAGGGGCGGAATCGCCTCAAGTCCTTTCGCCGTCGTGCTCGCAGATTTGGCGCTGCAAGCCGACGGCAGAATCGTGACGACCGGCGGCAACATCACGGTCGCACGCTTTCTCAACAGCGGGCAGCATCGCGATTACGATTTCGACGGCGACGGCAGGGACGACATCTCGATTTTCCGACCGAATTCTGCGGCGGCTGCTGCCGAGTGGTACTGGCTGAACAGTTCGACCGGACAGAGCAGCGGCATTCAGTTCGGCATCAGCTCAGACAAACCAGTTCCGGCAGACTTTGACGGCGACGGGAAAACAGACGTCGCAGTTTTCCGTGACGGCGATTGGTATCGCTTGAACAGTTCAAACAATGAATTCGTCGGAGTGCATTTCGGGCAGACAGGAGACATTCCCGTTGCTTCTGATTACGACGGAGATTCTAAAACTGATTTAGCGGTTTACAGACAAGGCTTCTGGTATATCTTAAACAGCAATGACAATTCATTTCGCGCTACACAATTCGGCATTTCAACCGATAAACCGATCATCGGAGATTTCGACGGCGACGGAAAAACGGATTTAACCGTTTACAGAGACGGCATCTGGTATGGGCAAAAAAGCCGCGATGGATTTTTCGGCGTGCAGTTCGGCATCGGCAGCGATAAACCCGTGGCAGGCGATTATGACGGCGACGGAAAAACCGATCCGGCGGTTTATCGCCCGGCAGACGGTGTGTGGTATCTGCTGCGCTCGCAGGCTGGCTTTACCGGAATTCAATTCGGCACGGCGACCGATAAACCAGTTCCGGCTGATTATGACGGCGATGGCAAAACCGACCTGGGAGTATATCGAGACGGCGATTGGTACCTGCTGCGTTCACAGCAAGGTTTTATCGCCACGCAATTCGGAACTGCTAGTGATAGACCGATTCCGAATGCTTTCGTCCCTTAAAGACATTTGACTATTTAATGACAGCTCAGTGAGTTTTAACTGTTGTCTCAAAAAGGGCGTTTTTGAATCAGAAATCCGACTTATTTTAAATCGCGAGCTAATTAGGAGAAGTAACGTATGTTAAAGAAATATTTTTTACGGGTAGTTATTGTCTCTTCCTTCTTTGTAATTTTTACACTTCCGAGCGAGGCACAGACTAATCAGCGCGAAGCGAGTCGTTACGTCAATATCGCAGCGGATATGCTTGAGCGGCGCGGTAATTGGGATGGGGTGATAGAAAACTGCGATAAGGCGATAGAGTTAAATCCTAAGTCAGGCGCCTGCTACCACAATCGCGGAGCGGCTTGGAGCGGCAAATTCTTCGATTCAAAGGAAGTTCACGGCAGAGATTTTATCGACAAAGACATTTATGAAAAAGCGATAAAAGATTTCAACCAAGCGATAGAGCTAATTCCAGAAAATGCTAAACCTTATACCGGTCGAGGATTGGTGTATGTAGAAATCGGAAAATATGATCCGGCATTTAAAGACTTTGAGATAGCAATAAAGCTTGATCCTCAGTATTACTTTTCCTACCAGCATCGCGGAACCGCCTATTTCAAAAAGGGAGCCTACGACAAGGCAGTCGAAGAGTACAGTAAGGTAATAGAAATGAATCCCAAATACTTACCGGCTTATGAAATGCGCGCTCTGGTTTACGAAAAAAAAGGTCAGCTCGAATTAGCAATGAATGATATCGGTCGAGCAATTGAACTGGCTGAAAAAAATTACTCCGGCTATAACTACCGGGCATGGCTTTATCGGCTCGGCGGGGATCATGAATCGAGCTTTAAAGATTTGGATAAATCTTTTGAAATAAAGCCGAATGAAGCAAGAAGCTTCGAGATGCGCGGGAATATTTACTCGGCATTGGGCAAATATGATCTGGCAGTGAAAGATTTTACCGAAGCAATCAATTTAAGACCGAAAAATGTCGATTATTACAAAGGTCGTGCGCGAATCTATCGGGCGATGAAAGAATTATTTTTAGCTGAAGCTGACGAGGGAAAAATAATAGAGTTGGAACAGAGTCTCAGAAACGATCGTTTTTGACACAAATAATAACACTATTAATTGTTTCGTAAAGAGGCGCTTTCGAGACAAACTGAAAGCAACAATAAAAGCCTTTGCTCCCGACTGAGAGAAAAGGCTTTTATTGTTTATAAATAAAACCAGATTTTACCTGACAAAAGCATTCGGAGTTGGAATGTCTCCGGTTGCTCCGAATTGAATGCCCGTGAATCCAGCGCTTGTTCTCAAGAGATACCAAGTTCCCGATGAAGGTCGGAAAACAACCAAATCAGCTTTTCCATCGCCGTCAAAATCAGCGGGCGCCGGTTTGTCTTCCGTAACGCCGAAATGCGTTGATGTAAAGGAGGCGTTTGAGCTGTTGACGATGTACCAATCACCGCCCGAAGGACGATAAACCGCCAAATCCGTTTTGCCGTCGCCGTCGTAATCCGCCGCCACGGGCAAATCTCCAGTTGCTCCAAATTGATTCGGAGAGAACGAATCATTGCTGCTGTTGATGCGATACCACGTTCCGTTTGACGGGCGAAACACGGCTAAATCGGATTTGCCGTCGCCGTCGAAATCTCCGACAATCGGTTTGTCTTCGGCGATGCCGAACTGCGCGGCGATGAACTGCTGATTCGAACTGTTAATGCGATACCAAGAACCGGCTGACGGTCGATAAACCGAAATATCGGCTTTTAAATCTCCATCAAAATCTCCCGGCGCGGGCAAATCTCCGTTGGCGCCGAACTGCAAAGCTGTAAAAGTGTTGTTCGATGAATTCAACCGGTACCAGGTGCCGTCCGAAGGACGAAACACGGCAATATCGGTTTTGCCGTCGCCGTCGAAATCAGCCGGAGCGATTAAATCTCCTGTTGCGCCGAACTGTACGGCGATAAAGGCATTGTCCGAGCTGCGAGACAAATACCAGCTTCCTGCCGATGGGCGAAACACCGACAAATCCGCTCGACCATCGCCGTCATAGTCGAATAATGTTCTGGGCAGAAAATCAATTGCCTGTCGCTCAAACGCGCCGATGTCGGCGCCGCTGCCGCCCGGTGCGTTCGGGACGGTCGGGTCATCGACCGGACGAACCAGCCCGCGCTGGTCGGTGTTTACGCCAAAACTATTACCTTTATCAATTGCCGGACTGGTCGGGCGAAGGGCGTGCGTCGGAGTCAATCCGCCGTAATTTCTGAGCGGCAGTAATTGAGGATTCTGGTTGAGAATGTTGCCGGTCGTCGTGCCGGAAATCGTTGCGCCCGATGTGTTCCCGATTAGATTGTAACCTTGCGAAGTCAGCGTGCTCTCAAAATCCGGCGATTGAATTGTAGCGGTGTTGCCTGAGATTATTGTATTGCCGACCGTTACAGTGGCGGTCAAGCTTCTAAAAACTCCGCCGCCGATGCCGCTCGTCGAGTTATTTGCGATGGTCGAATTCCTGATTGTCGCCTCTGAGCTATGACTATTGAAAATACCGCCGCCGTGGACTGCTGCCGAATTTCCGCTGATGGTCGAGTTGTTTACAGTAAGCGTTTCTTCATTGTAGATACCGCCGCCCATATGCTGCGTGTAATTACCGTTAATAGTCGAGCCGTCTACGCTTAACGTTCCTAAATTATAAATCCCGCCGCGAGGCGTATTATTAGCGACAATACTGTTGTTTATCGACGCTACGACGCTAAAGAAAATGTATATGCCGCCGTTATTGTTGTTATTGACTTTTGAATTCGAGACGTTCAGCGCCGTCCTGTTTCCGAAAATATAAATCCCGCCGCCGAGGTCTACCGCCGAGTTTCCGCTGATATTGGAGTTTATGAAATTGGCTTCCCTTCCGCTTGCCATAATGCCGCCGCCATTGTTAATTGCCGAATTGCCGTTGATTGTCGAGTCCAAAACGTTCAGAGTGCCGCCGCCTGAATTCTCGCCGGAGTAAACACCGCCGCCTTCCCGCGCCGAATTGCCGGCGACGATTGATTCGTCGATTGTCAGAAAACTGTTGTTGACGGCATAAAAGCCGCCGCCCAAACCCGCGTTGCCTTCGCCGCTGACCCGCCCGCCGGTGACGGTCGCGCCGCTAATCGATAAGAGTCCGCCGGAGCTGACAAAAAAGACGCGGGTTTGATTGTTTCCCGAAATAGTCAATAAGCTCGCGCCCTTCCCGTAAATCGCCGCCGCCCGATTGGTGTTGATTCGCAGTTCTCCCAGCGTCAGAGTAATTGTCTGGGAAGAGGAAAAAATCGACGCGTCAAAAACGATGGCATTATCCGCTGTCGGCGACGCATTAGCGGCTGTCAGGGCTTCGCGCAGAGAACAGTCGGCGTCGCAAACGCCGTCGCTGGTGTCGGCTGACTTGGTGACGGTAGAAACGAGCATCTGTCTTTCGTAAGCGCCGATATCCGGCAGTTGCGAGCCGTCCAGGTTTCCGTCCTGCGGTCGCGGAATACCGCGCTGGTCGGTTTCCGGAAAACTATTCGGGTCGCCCGCGTCAATTGCCGGACTGGTCGGTTGAAGCGCGACGGTTTGAGTCGCGCCGCCGTAATTGCGGAGCGGCAAAAGTCTCGGATCTTGACCGAAAATGTTGCCGGTCGTCGTGCCGGTTATCGTGCCTCCGGCGATGTTTTCGATTAAATTGTAGCCTTGCGAGGTCAGCGCGCCGAAAATATCCTGCGCCGGATTGTTTAACGCAGTGTTGTCGGCAATGATGGTATTACGCAAATTTATCGTGCCGGTGGCGGTTCCGTCACCGTTCCGCACGCCGCCTCCGCCGATTGTCGACGTGTTATTAACAATGGTGGCGTTATTCAGATTAAGCGTCGAGGTGCCGATAAGTATCCCGCCGCCGCCGCCGAAAGGTCCGGTCGCCGTGTTATTGGCGACAGTCGAATTGGTCAGCGTTACCGTGCCGCTGCCGATAAGTATTCCGCCTCCGCCTCTGGTCCCGTTATTATTGGCGACGGTCGAGCCAATCAGGTTCGCCGTTCCGCCGTTCTCAACGAAAACACCGCCGGCGGCGCCAGCCGAGTTGTTTAGAATACTCGAATTAATCACGGTAATCGAGTTAGTATTGCCGAAAGCCCAAATGCCGCCGCCGCTGCAGTTGCTGCACGCCGTATTGCCGCTGACGGAGACGGCGGTCAAGTTAAGCGTTCCGAATCGGCTGATGAAGCCCCCGCCGTCTCCGTTGGCGGCGGAATTGTTGCTGACGGTCGAGCCGGTCATATTTACGGTGCCCGCGTCATTGTAGATGCCGCCGCCGCCCGCGTTGTTCAACGCCGAGTTGCCGCTAATCGTCGTGCCGCTGACGGTCAACGTTCCGCTGAAGTTGAGAATGCCGCCGCCGATTCCGCCGCCGTTGCCCGCCTGATTGCCGTTGATTAGTGAATTGGTCACCGTCACCGTGCCGCTGACGTTCAGGATGCCGGTGCCGTTTACTCCGGCGTTGTTGCTGATGGAAGAATTATTGACGTTCAACGTGCCGTTAAAAATATAAATTCCGCCGCCGTTGCCGGTGTTTTGGGTAACGGCAGAATTATTCACGGCGAGACTGGCGCTCGCGCCGTCACTGTAAATGCCGCCGCCGTTGTTATTGCCTGACGTGTTGCCGGTGACTGTCACGTCATTCAAAACTAAAGCGCCGCCGTTATAGATGCCCGCGCCCTGACCGTTCGGCGAGTTTCCGTCCTTCACCGTCACGCCGTTGATGGTCACATTGGCGCCCGCAGCAATCCGTAAAACGCGAAATGCGCCGGCGCTGCGAACAGCCAGCCAGTTGGCTCCCGTCCCGTTTATCGTCAGCGTTCCGTTATTGTTAATCTCAAGCTGCGTCCCGCCGTCGAGCGAAATGACTTTCATCGGAAGAACCGGTGTGAACACGGTCGGGTCAAAGTTAATTACATCGTCGGTCGCCGCCGCGTTTGCCGCACTGATGGCTTCGCGCAAAGAGCAGTCGGAATTACAAACGCCGTCGTTCGTGTCATCGGTTTTAGTAACCGTAAAAGTTGCGGACGGCGCCGCCGCTTCATTAAAATCCGTCTGTGCCTGCGTGCCGGTCAAAAAGATATTGAGAGACACGGCGACAACGACTATAACACCGATAATTATTAATTTTTTCATGAAATTTTCTTTTGACCGAAGCATTAATTTACTCGTCTAAGTTTATGATGCAGCCTGAGGGCAATAAGATTCGGAACGAGAGAGTTAAAAGTAATCTGCCGACTGGCAGAACTGGTTAAGCGTTTACCGGATTTCGTGGAAAATCCTGAATACTTTAACTAAAAAGACGCGTGTAAGCAAGCGTTTGATCCAGAAATTAAACTAACGGAAAAAGCCTGGAAACAGGCGCCTTTTCCATATTCTCCTGAGGCTTCAAAATGTCTCAAAAGGGTTGTTTTCGAGACACATCTTACTCTCTGTTTTGAGCGTCCCGAAGAGAGGCTTTATTGAGACAGGTAATTACTTTTATATTTAACGCTTAAACTGACCGGGGCGCAAAAGCAGACTAAAAATATTTATTTGCTTTTTCCAGATTATATTCTCCTGAATCTTCAATAAACTGTTGCAGCAGCCTGACGTGATTGCCGCCGATGATGACGAGTATGCGGTCGTTTTTCGATTCCGTGAGGCGAATGATGTTCGAAAAGATTTTGAGATTTCTTTTATACCAATCGGCGAGCAGCTCGGCTCCCGGATATTCCTTATCTTTTCCGACGCCGGACATCAACATATAAGCCTGATGAGATTCATTAATTTTTTGCTGGTCATTAATGGCTTTGTAAATCTGTGTGACGGTCGATGTCCGTATCAAATTATTTTCTTCGGCAACCTGCCTCTTGCCGATTGCCATTCCTTTATCGACTACGTGCTGCTGCCGGTTCGCTCCGGCAAACGCAAACACTCGACCTATATCGAACGCTCCATCGGCGTCTGCGCCGTAAACTTTCTGATGATTCAATTCCTTCGCCAGCCGGAAACCGATCTGGTCTATTTCATTTGCCGTTAACCGGTATTCGCCGCGTAAATACCGGCTGTATTGTTCGTCCAGTTTGCTGCTGCCGAAAGGCACTTCGACAGCGATTTTCGTCGGTTTAAATCGTTTTAGAAGATTCACAAAATCACGGATTTCTTTTTGACGCTTCTCGGTCAGCACATCATCGGATTTGACGTTCATTAAGTCGCGTCCGGGATTATGCATATGATAAGTAGCCAAAACCAGAACAGCCGGTTTTTGCGTGCCGTTTCGTTTTACGCTCTGAGCGTAAGAAGTAAAGCAGATTATAAAGATTAAGGACAGCGAGAAATAGCCCTTTAGAACACTTGTGTTTGGAGATAAGCGACAGTATCGTTTCATATTCTTTCCTCTGAAATCTTAGATAAATTTTTATATTTAATACTTCATTTTACAAGGACGTCGCAAAAATAGCTCCCTTTTGCGACGTCTATTTTTTACTGTCTTTTATTATAACTTCCTTCGCCGGTGCGTATCTTTCCGAATAGATACGAAAGAATTCCTTTCCCTCGACGCGATAATAAAAAGCGCGGGGATAATCCTCTGCCGTATCGGTGTCAGGTTCTCCCGATATTGCATCACGCGGGCATTTTCCAGGTTCGGGAATTAGCTTTGAATTGGTTTCGAGATACATAAGCAAATAATGAGGCGCGGGATATTTCCTGGACAGGCGAGTAAAAAGATTCATCAAATTTTCATCGGAAAATTCTCGCTTGAACATATGAATTGCAATCGACCGGTTGTCTTCAGAAGCAATGTTATCGTAGACCAGATATTGAAAATCGGCTCGACCGGCGACTTTCAGCTGCCGGTATTTCACCTTTTTACCGCAAACAACCATCGCATTTTCTCCGACTTGACCGAATACGGAAGGCGCCAGTAAAAACAATAAAACCGGTAACAGAGTTCTAATCATTTGTAATTCGATGCGGTAAATAAGGAATTAGTTATTTTGTCTCAAAAGAGAGCGTTTTGAGACAATCAGGAAAACTCTTAAAACCATGGCTTTGTGTCTAAAGTCGGTTTTTCAGCTTACTTATGAGACAAGTTTAAGCAGTTTTGAGACAAATCCAGACTTGGAAATATGGTGCTTTTACAGGCTAGTAGAAATAACGCAATCGGAAATAAACCGTTCCCAGAAAAAGCGCCTGATTTAGCTAGTTCTGCATATTACTTGACTAGAGAAGTTGCCACAAATCAAAAATGGGGACAGGTCGAGATTGAAAAGCGACAACGGAAATTAGCGCAATTAGCAGTTGATACTTGGTCGCTTGATATTAAATAAAATAAAGGCTGGCACATTGTGCCAGCCTTTATTTTGAGACAACCTTAAGCACTAATGAGACAAAAGCG
>DASVRL010000480.1:0-3158 GCA_036388635.1 Pyrinomonadaceae bacterium | reverse complement strand
CGGCACTCCGTTTTTCATAGAAATCGAGCCGCTTTCGGCAACGGCTTGCGTCGCGCCGGATTGCACGTTAACCGTAAAAACGCCGCTTTGATTGGCGTCGTTGGTGACGACGTTATCGCTGGTTTCGATATTCACCGAAACGCCTTCGCTGCTGAAAACCTTGATTTGCCCGGAGGAAAGCCTGCCCGAAATGCTGTTCGGCGTAAAGCTCAGACTCAAAAGCGAATTCGGGGCAATGTTAATGCGACCTAATTTTCCGAGATTGACAACCGCGGAACCTGTTTCCGGCGTAGCAATGACGCCGGACGAGAAGAACGTGCGACCGCTGTAAGCCCGTTCGCCGTTAAGCGTTACGGCGGAATTTTCGCCGCTTCCCGAAACAATAATTTCTCCCGCCAATGCTTTACTGTCCGGTGCTGCTAAAACAAACATTGTGGAACTTATAAAGACAGCTACCATCAGCCCGAAGGTAGTAACGCGACTAAGCCAAGCGGCTTCGTTTTTCTTGGTCATTTATGAACTCCTTAAATAAATAAAGTTAGAGTAAACAATGTAACTCGAATAAAAGCTTGAGTCAAAGTTTTTCGAGAAAATTAACACAAATTAATTATTTTCGCTAGCCGGAACAATCGAAAAATAAAAAAAGACGATAATTAAGCAAAAATTAATATCTTCCAAAGCCGGAGCCGGCGGCTTAAAGCGGGCGAATTTTTCAGGAAAATATTATTTTTTCGCCTGATTCCAGAGCGCGTCCATCTCTTCCAGGCTCGACTCTTCCAGACGGCGCCCGCGCTCTTTTAACTGCTGTTCGATAAATTTGAACCGCTGGCGAAACTTGCGATTTGTTTTTTTCAGAGCGGTTTCCGGCTCGACGTCGAGTTTTCGCGCCAGATTGACGACGACGAAAAGCAGATCGCCGATTTCTTCTTCGATTTTCGCCTGCTCGTCGTCGGCGATGGCGCGGTTCAGCTCGTCGATTTCTTCATTCAGTTTATCGAAAATCTGCGCGGCGTCCTGCCAATCGAAACCGACTTTCGCAGCTTTTCTGGTCAGCTTCAAGCCTTCCAGAAGCGCCGGAAAATGAAGCGTCACGTCGTCGAGAATAGAATCTTTTTCTTTCTCGACTTTACCGGATTTTTCGCGCTCGTTCGCCTTCAGCTGGTCCCAGTTATTCAAAACATCGGCGGCGGTCTTGAGTTCTTCCTCGCCGAAAACGTGCGGGTGACGCAGGACGAGTTTTTCCGTCACGCCTTTGACGACCTCGTCAATCGTAAAATCGCCCTTTTCCGCCGCAATGGTCGAATGAAAAACGACTTGCAGCAGAATGTCGCCGAGTTCTTCGCGCAGGTTCGTCGTGTCGCCCGTTTTATCCGCTTCCTGAATGGCGTCGAAAGTTTCGTAGGTTTCCTCCAGCAGATACTGCGCCAGGCTGGCGTAAGTCTGCTCCCTATCCCACGGGCAGCCGCCCGGCGCGCGCAGCCGTTCCATCACGGCGACCAGTTCGTTAAATTCTCTTGACATAATTTTTTTTCCGAATTTCTCCAATTTTGAACTTTCTTTCGCCAAAATGCTACTATCGAAATTAAATATTTGAGGAAAATTATCGGACAAAAAAAATGATTGGAAAAGACGAATCAAACGAAGAAGTAATTTTTAAAGTCAACGACCGCCGCAAATTCAACCCGGACGGCTCTTTGCGCGAAGGCGTCGAAATCGCGCCGGAAAAGCCGAAAGAAGAAACCGTAGCGGAAGCGCCGCCGCCCGAAACCGTCAACGAAACATCATCGCTGCAAGAAAACGCGGCTGAATTTGAAAATTTTGAAGAAGCCGAAACGGGCGGCGATTTGGATGAGCTTCCCGGTGCGGACGACCCGGCAAGCTTCGTCAATTTTCTCTCGACGCTGGCGACCAATGCCGCCGCCGCGCTCGGCGCGATGCCGCATCCGGTGACCGGACAGCGCAGTCTGGATTTGGAAACCGGCAAATACTGGGTCGACGTGCTGGCGATGCTCAAAGAGAAAACCAAAAACAATCTGCACCCGAAAGAGCAGGAACTTTTTGACGGAATCCTGGGCGATTTGCGAATGCAGTATGTGCAGATGATGCGTCTTGCCGAAGAAAAGCTCAAACAGCAGGCGGCGCAGAAATTTTCGGCGGGCGATATTCTCGGTAAGAAATAACGGTCTTTGGTCTTCGGTTTTCGGTCTTCGATTTTCTTTGCTCAACACTTGAACATTTTCTTTAATGAAGAGCAAAGACCAAAGACCGAAGTCCGTTTAAAAAAATGAAACTAAGTTTTTTAGGCACAGGCACTTCGACGGGCGTTCCGTCAATCGGCTGCGATTGCGAAACCTGCCGGTCGGACAATCCGAAGGACAAACGCCTGCGCGTTTCCGTCACCATCGAGCACGCCGGAAAAAAAATCCTCGTCGATACCTCGATAGATTTTCGCCAGCAAGCGCTTCGCGCGGGTATAAATTATCTGGACGCGGTTTTGATTACGCATTGCCACGTCGACCACGTTTTCGGCTTGGACGACATCCGCCCGCTCAATTTTCGATACGGCGCGATGGGCATCTACGCCAACGAGATTGCCTGGAAAGACCTCCGGCGCATTTTTCAATACATCTTTCAGCCGACGCATTTCGGCGGCGGTCTGCCGCAGCTGATTCCGCACACGGTCGTCAAAAATTCGCCTTTCTGCATCGGCAAAGATTTGGAAATCACTCCATTGGAAGTCATTCACGGCAAACTGCCGGTCGTCGCTTACCGCTTTAACGATTTCGCCTACGCGACCGATTTAAAATTCATTCCCGAAGACGCGATGCAGGGCTTGACGGATTTGGACGTGCTGGTGCTGGACTGCGTCCGTATAAAACCGCACTCGACGCATCTGGGCTTGAGCGAAGCGCTCGAATACATCGAAAAGCTAAAGCCGAAACGCGCCTTCTTAACGCATCTGAATCACGACATCCTGCACGACCGCGATTCGCGGCTGCTGCCCGACAACGTGCAGTTTGCTTACGACGGATTAGTTGTCACGGATTAGTTGTCAATGAAAAGTAGAATTAAAAAAATCTGGGCAAAATACGACAACCTGGCGATTTTGCCGGAAGATTTACGAAAAATCGGAACGCAGGAATGCCTAACCGAATTGG
>DASVRL010000479.1:0-8033 GCA_036388635.1 Pyrinomonadaceae bacterium | reverse complement strand
CGGCACGCTAAGCCGCATTTTTACTTTCACCCATAAAGAAGATTTGATGGAAGAGAAATGGTTTTCACCCGACGGAAAATTAATCAGCACGAAACGCCGGCAGCTCGATAAGAATGGAAATGAAATGAAATATGAATTCTGGTGGTACGAGCAGACGGATAAGGAAGTAGAAACATACGACTATAAGAAATTCGATCGCTTCGGGAATTGGACGGAAAGGCAGGTCGTAAAGACGATTACTGATCGCGGGTTGACGCGAACAAGAACTTCTAATGAATTCCGCACAATTACCTATTATGGGAAATAATTATAGTTACCGGAAATATTCTTTCTGGACCCATTTTGAGGAAAACTTAAACGAAAATATCTCACTTTACTTAAAATTTTTATGTTTCCGAATCCAGATGACGAAAATTTAGATGAAGCGGCTCGCGAACTACTCAGATCGATGCCGGATAACAGCGCCGGGTCGAAAACCTGCGGCATGCCCGGCGAATCGTCCTCCGCATTCGGGTCGAAAGTGTTCGGATAATCAGACCGGCGCGGAATGTACGCTACGTTCGGCTGCAAGAGATCATTCGCATTTTGCCGTTTTTCCTCATCAGAGGAAGAGAATAAATCGATCAGATTTTTCCAAAACGATGCCATAAATTGTTTCTCCTATCCTTTTGTTGGAATCCAGCCCGCATCGATTTCCAAGTTTGAATCATAGACTACATATTCTTCTTCGACATCTATGACCGTATAACCCAAGCCTCTGATCTCGCGCAGTAGAGCATTTAATTGACTCAATGATTCGGCGTAGCCGCCCGTTCGGCAGCGCTGGGTAATGAATCGCTCTTCTAAACCATCTTCGCGGCGGCGTAACGCATTACGCGACAGATGAGCCGAATGCTTAGTTACCGTTTCTATTAATACAATTTTATCCGTTTCTTTATCGCAAATAATCCTGGTATGACTTTCAAAATACCTTAGCGGCGAATACCTGACGATTTCCGCCGCCGATTGCGGAACGTCCTCGTTCCAGGGCGCGGCTTCGATCTTTATTCGGGAAACCGTAAAACCGTCAGCGATCAACAAATTCTTCAAACTTTCAGCGGCGTCGATCTCGCCCGTCAATTTCCCGGTCGTCCGTCTGGTCAGCATCGGCTGCGAGCAAACTTCGCCCTGCTCCAAAACGATATGCAGGCATTTCAGACCGCGCGGCGTGCCCCAATCTCGAAGATCTTCGATGCTTTTGCTTTCGGTCAGGCATATCGTTAAATGAGTTTCCAGTTCTCCGAAAAATTCCATAAATTAAGTTAAAACGTTCACTTTACCTAAAGACGCGGATCGACCGGCTCGCTTTCGAGTGCTAGTACACCGAAAACACATTCGTGAGTTTTGCGAAGTGGCTCACGGCGAACGAATCTCTCCAAGCCTTCGACGCCGAGCGCGAATTCTCGAAGCGCCAAAGAACGTTTCGCTGAAAGACCCCGTTGTCGAAGACGTTCGAGATTTTCCGGCAGATCGTACTCGGCGCCGTAGATGATTCGCAGATATTCCTTGCCGCGGCATTTAATCGCCGGCTGTACGAGCCCGCGCGAGCCTCGAACAATGAAATCGAGCGGTTTGACGACCATTCCCTCGCCGCCGCGCCCAGTCATTTCGAGCCACCAGTTCGTGCCTTCCTCGACGCTCGCTTCGTCCGCCAGAGTGACGACCTTGTAATCAGTCGCCAAAAGTAACGATTCGTCTGCCGCACAGAGTTTTTTGAGAGTTTCCATCTGCCAGACGTGATTGCGATCGAAATACGTTTTGCCCTCGGTCGCCAAAAGGTGAAACGGCGCAAGCCGCAAATCGGCGATCGACGAAACCTGCCAGCAGTAACGCCGGTAAGCGTCGGTGTAAAGTTCGGCGGCGCGGAGTCTTTCTTCGAAGCGGTCGAGCAAATTTTCAGCTTCCCGATTGTGCGAAGCCGTTAGTTTTAACTGCTCGACCGTATCCGCAAGCGCGGCGCGCGATGCCGTTCCGACCGCCGCGTACTGCTGCCGGATAAGTTCCTGGGCTTTGACCGACCACGGCATCAGCTCGCAATCGAGGATCATCCAATCGGTTTCGAATTCCTGCCAGAAACCTGACCTTTCGGCGGCAAAACGAATCCGCTCCAGAAATTCCGTTTCGAGCTTCGCGTCCTCGAAAAACCGCCTGCCGGTGCGTGTCGTGCAGATGCCGATGCCTTCATTGAGAACGCCGAATCTTTCCCGCGCAGTTTCTTCGCTCCGGCAGACGACGACCACGGCGCGCGATCCCATATGTTTTTCCTCGCAGACTACCTGTGCAATATCGGCGCGGCGAAAATAATCGAAAGCCTCGGTCGGATACTCCAAAAATCCTTCTTTTTGGCTCGTCTCGGACGGCGACATCGTCGGCGGCAGATAAGCAAGCCATTTGGGATTGGCAGCGAACCGGCTCATTACTTCGAGGGCGGCGGTCGAATTTTCTTCACGGATCGTGATGTTTTTCAGAAGCCGCGTTTCGATAATACGTTTGCCGGTCACGTCCGCCAGATCAAGAACATCGTCAAGCTCGTGCTGCGCGGAGAGTTTTGACTCAGACGCTTCAGTGAAAAGCGGTTTGATCGGTTCGTAATAAACTTTTTTAGCTTCGACCGAAACGATTTCGCGTTCCGGGTAACGCAGCGCTGTCAGTTTTCCGCCGAAGACGCAGCCGGTGTCGATGCAGATCGTGTTGTTGACCCATTCGGGTTCGGGCGTCGGCACGTGACCGTAAACAACGCTTGCCTTGCCGCGATATTCCGCCGCCCAGTTGTACCGGACCGGCAAGCCGAACTCGTCGGTTTCGCCGGTCGTTTCGCCGTAAAGCGCGAAATCACGGACTTTGCCGGAGCCGCGTCCCTGAAGCTTTTCCTTTAATCCGGCGTGGGCGACGACCAATCTCCCGTCGTCGAAAACGTAATGGCTAACGAGCGCGTCGATAAACTCGGCGACGTCCCGTTTGAATTCAGCCGTTTCGTTTTCGAGCTGCGCGATCGTTTCCGCCAGACCGTGCGAGACGGTCACGTTGCGCCCGCTTAAGTATTTATTGAGCTTCGCCTCGTGATTGCCGGGAACGCAGAGCGCTTTTCCGGCGCGCGTCATGCTCATCACGAGCCGCAGAACGTCGGGCGAATTCGGTCCGCGGTCAACCAGATCGCCGACGAACACAACTTTCCGATTCGCGGGATTTTCGACGTCGAAAAATCCATCCTCTCGGCGCGTTATCCGATAGCCGAGCTTTTCAAGCAGATCCGCTGTTTCGTCGAAACATCCGTGAATGTCGCCGATGATGTCGAACGGTCCGGACTCGGATTTACGATTGTTCCACAATGGCTGCCGGACGATTTCGGCGGCTTCGATTTCCTCGATCGAGTTGAGCGTAAAAACATGCCGAAAACCTTCTTTTTGAAGCCCCCGAATCGACCGCCGCAGGTTTTGCATCTGATTGCGAATGACGTGCGCGCCGAAATTCCGGTCGGTGCGCGCGTGGTGCCGCTCGACGAGAATTTTTTCCGGCGGATTAATGACCAGCGCGACCGGCAAAACATGGTATTCGCGCGCCAGCCGGACGAGCGACCCGCGCGATTCGCGCTGCACGTTCGTCGCGTCGACGACGGTCAACCGCCCGCCTTTCAGCCGCATCGCAGCAATATGATGCAGCAGCTCGAAAGCCTCGTTAGTGATCGACTGATCGTTCTCGTCATCGGTGAGAATCGCGCGGCAAAAGTCGGACGAGAGAATTTCGGTCGGTTTGAAGTGACGACGGGCAAAAGTCGATTTGCCGCTGCTCGTCGCGCCGATCATGACCACAAGAGATAGTTCGGGAATCGTTAATTTCATTTCTTAAAAACCGCCATTTGCGTCGGCGCGCCGAGTTCTGCGTCTTCCGGACCGATTGGATAAAACACTACTGAATAGGAGAATTTTTCTGAGATACGCCCTGCCCAGTTTTGAAATTGTTCGCGTGTCCATTCGAAGCGATGATCGGGATGCCGGAACTCGCCGGCGGGCAAAGTTTCGAATTTCGCGTTGTATTCCGCGTTCGGCGTCGTCAGCACGATCAACCCGGGACGCGCAAATTCAAAGAGCACGCGTTCGAAAGCCGAAAGCCGCGCTTCGTCCAAATGCTCGATGACTTCGATGACGGTCGCCGCGTCGAAACCTTCCAGCCGCCGGTCTCTGTATGTCAAAGAGCCGTGCAGGAGTTTAATTTTCTCGCGCAGTTTGTCCGGCAGCCGTTCTAATCTTAACCGCTCGGCGGCGATCTCGAGCGCTCGGTGGGAGACGTCGAGCCCGACGATTTCGGAAAAAGATTTTTCTTCGAGCAGATATCGCAAAAGCCTGCCTTCGCCGCAGCCGATGTCGATAACCCGCTGCACTTCGCTGGTTTTTAACGCCGCCAGCACGTCGCGATACCTTTGCTCGTTCAAGCTCAAAGGCTTTTCGAGACGATCCTCGCCGGTTTCGTTGCCTGTTGCGCCGTTTGCCTGCGCGTCGTCCGCGAAATTTTCTTCCGGAATCAAACGGGCGATCACTTCGCGCGCGAGGCTGGTTCGGTATTTCAGATAACGGCGGGCGATGGTTTCGCGTTCCGGATGCGCGGCGAGCCAGTCCTGCCCGCGCCGGAGAAGCTTTTCGACCTCGGCATCGCCGACCCAGTAATGCTTTTCGTTATCGAGCACCGGAATCAGCACGTAGAGATGCGTGAGAAAATCCTGTAAACGCTTCTCGGCTCGCAAAACGACCTTGTAATAAGCGCTCATTCCCCATTCGGGAAAATTTTCGTCCAGCGGCAGCGGTGTCGCGAGGACTTCATAACCGAGCGGCTCGAAAAGTCGTTTGATCAGCTCCTCACCGCCGCGTCGTGCCGGGAGAACGCTAAATACGGCTTCGAGCGGAATCGCTTTCTCCGCTAGTTCTTGATGCGATTCGCTTTTGCCCGCCATCGCCGAATTGAAAACCCGACCGAGCGCGACGCTGAAAAATGAAGAAGCAACGTAGGGGCGGTCGTTAACGTACTGCTCAAGCGTGCGCGAGTCGCGTCCGCGTCCGCGAACCAGCCCGATCGGATCGATATCTAAAAGTAATGAGACCGTACATTTTTCTTCACTTGCTTCGGGATAAAAAACGTGCGCGTTGCCGAAACTCAACGGAAAGGTTTGGATTCGGTTTGGATTTTTGTGAAGCAGAAATCCAATATCGGTTGCCGGTTGATAGGTAGTCGAAATTGTCAGTAACATGATTTATATCCTCTTATGAGACCAAATTAAACATAATACAGGTTTGTAGGAGGGCTATAAACTCATTAAGGACTTCGATTGTGAAACAATGAAAAGAAGTGTCATAAACGAATCTTTTTGTGACTGATATTTAGGTTAGAACTTATATGATTGATTTTGGGTTATGGGCAGAGTGCGAAACGAAAGAAAATTTTCTGATCTGGAGATGTTTTAATCTAATTTATTCAGAAAATTTGTAAATTCCAGATGCATAAATTTAAATTTTTCATCATCTAAATGATAGTGAAGAATATAGTTAAAAAGTTCATATTCAAAATATTTTCCGGCAAGTAGATTATTTGGCGAGTAAACCTGTTTTCGGCTCACATAATATTGCTTATCCCGAGTTTTCCACCATTCGATAAATTTATAGTAATTTACTGCCCAATTATCAAAAACTTGAATCGCTTTATTCAAAAATTGATGAAGTTCGGCATTATTGAATTTTAAGGAAATATCCGCGCCTGAAAATTCACCGGCATAGTGAATTGCGATAAAGAATATCAATTCTAATAAGTCTTCGAGTTTTAGATTTTTAGGAAGAAATCAAATAATGGTTGACAACTTATTTTAGTTAGTGTAAAAATGACATTAAGGTTAGTGTCATTTTTACACTAACCCTGTTTTGAAAGAAAAAATAGAGGCTAAAACTAATTGCATGGCAAAATCAGAACAGACTTCGAGCAAAGAAAAAGTAGTTTTCGGGCGATTTAGGCTGACGGTCGATTGCGTTGTTTTCGGTCTTGATTTTGCGTCGAACAATCTGAAAATTGTGCTGATTAGACGCAGTGAAGACCCCTTCAAGGATTGCTGGTCATTGCCCGGAGGCTTTGTTTACGGTAATGAAGAAACCCAGGCGGCGGCGCGGCGCACGCTCGAACGGAAAACCGGGCTGACCGATGTTTTCCTCGAACAGCTTTATACGTTTGACGATCTTGCGCGCGACCCTCGTGCCGGAAAGGGGCTTAACAAAGACGTTGACCGGATTGTTTCGGTCGCTTATTTCGCGCTTGTTTCACCTGCCCAGCACCGTCTCCAACATTCCGGCGGAGGAAATGCGAAAGACGCGCAATGGTTTGCCATTGACGATTTATCGAAATTGGGTTGTTTGAGCTTCGACCACGCCCAAATCATTGAAATGGCTATCAAGCGTCTGCGCGGCAAACTTTCTTATGTTCCGATTGGTTTTGAACTCCTGGAACGCAAATTCACTTTGAAACAGCTGCAACGCGTTTATGAAATTGTTTTGGGTCGCAAACTGGAAAGCAGCAATTTTCGGCGACGTGCTCTGGCAATGGAAATTCTAGAGCCTCTTAATGAAAGACAGGAGAGCGTTTCGCACCGTCCGGCGCTGCTTTATCGTTTTAATGAGAAGCGTTACCGGCAGCTTGTCAAAAAAGGCTTTGATTTTGAGCTGTGAACAGGTGAAGAGACGTATCAGGTGAGGACTTAAACTGAAATGAAAAGGATTTACGACAAAATAAATTTAACCGCCGAGCAAATTTTAGCGGTTTCCCCAAATGCTCCGGAGAAGCTTTTTTCAGGCAATTTGGAAACAGCCAGGAGTGAGTATCACGATCTTAGCCGCCGGTGGCATCCGGATCACAACCGCCACCCGCAGGCAACGGCGGTTTTTCAGCGCATCGCCGAACTTTACCGGAAAACACAAGAGTTAATTAAAGCGAAGCTTTGGCGCGGCGCGGGCATTTTGGAATTGCCCGTAGCGGGAAGCGGAGCGGCGGCTTCAGCCTATCGACAAATGAACTATTTCAAAAGCGTTAAATTTGAATTAGGAGACTTATATATTGCTGAAAGAGAGCTGGCGTTTTCCGTTGAGCGGCAATACGCCGATTTGTTCGAAAATGCCCGGCGGCATATTGCCGGTTTTCGCTTTGCAGATATTTCAATGCGTAAAGAGATTGAGCGGAACCTGCCCGGTAAACCGGAATATTTAGCCACCTCCGAGCGTTTGATAATGATACTGCCGAAAACGCCTGACATGATACTGCTGGGAGATTTGTTCGAATATTTCGGCGGCTCCATAGATGCCCGTCACGTCGGTTGGATTATCAATAGCTTGCACAATCTCGCCTGTTACTTTGAATACGCCGGGATTGTTCATCATGACATCTCACCGCACACTTTTTTCGTTTCACCGGAATTTCACAGCGGGATGCTGCTCGGCGGCTGGTGGTACGCGCGTCTCGCAGGCGAAAAGATAAGCGCTCTTCCAAGCCGGACAATCAACATTGCTCCGCCCGACGTGATTAGGCGCAAGCAGGCAGACGGGCGTGTTGACTTAGAACTGATCCGGCAAACGGCGCGCGAACTGCTTGTAGTTGCTAACGGCGCGAAGACGAACACGAATGGAAAAATTCCTCCGGCGATGGCGCGGTGGATAAACGGAGCGACGAGCGGCTCAGCCGTCACCGATTACGAATTATGGAAAAACGTTTTGGAAATGGATTTCGGAAAACCGCGCTTTGTCAGGCTTGATATCGAGCCGGGCGCAGTTTACGAAAGGTAGTCATTAAAACGGCTGCTTTAATAAGAATATTTAACGATCAATCAACGATTGATTAAAAAGGAGAAATACGATGGGATATGCCAGATGGAGCGCGAGCGATTGGAAGGATTATGCCGGTTCGACGGCGGGCAAAGCGGCGCACGAGATTTTCACGTCGCGCGGAATGAAAGATGAATTCGACCCGCAGAA
>DASVRL010000478.1:0-2135 GCA_036388635.1 Pyrinomonadaceae bacterium | reverse complement strand
GTCGTTTTTACTCCTTTTTTTCAGTGAAAAACCTTGCTTGCTTGTCTTGATGTTTCGAGACAGGGAAAGCAGGGTTTTTATTTTGGAAAATACAGGAAAAAATTTACCGATTCGCTTGGCGCCGCGTCCTGGCGGGAAATCTTTGGCGCGCGCTTTGGCGGGCGTTCTGCTGCTGCTGCTCGTTTGCTGGTTTGCCTTGATTGCCTGCCGAAGCGGGCGGGCAAATTTTGCCGAAAACGCGCCGGCGCGCGAAATCGCCGATGATTTGGGGCGAAAAGTAAAAATTCCGCTGAAAATCGAGCGCGCCGTATCGCTGGCGCCGAGCCTGACGGAAAACATCTTCGCCGTCGGCGCGGGCGAACGCCTTGTCGGCGTGACGACCTTTTGCAATTATCCAGAAGAAGCCGAAAAAATCCGCAAAATCGGCGACACAATGGCGCCGAATATGGAAGCGATTATCGCCCTGAAACCGCAAATCGTTTTTGTTTCGACCGCTTCGCAAATCGAATCTTTTACCAAAACGCTGGAACAGCAAAACATCACGGTTTTCGTCACCGACCCGAAAGATTTAGAAGGCGTCTTCCGCAATCTGTATCAGCTCGGCGAAATTTTCGGTACCGAAGACGAAACGCGCCGGAAAGTTGAAGAGATGCGGCGGCGCGTCGCCGATGTCGAAGCGCGAACGGCGACCGCGGGCGACGTCAAAGTTTTCGTGCAAATCTCGAAAGAGCCGCTTTTCACCATCGGCGCGGATTCTTTTTTAACCGAAATTATAAATCGCGCGGGCGGCGTTTCCGTGACGGCTCAGGTTCCGACGGCTTATCCGCGATTCAGCAAGGAAATCGCGCTCGCCTTGCAGCCGGAAGCGATAATTTTGTCGGAAAGCGATGACAATCCCGAGCCGAACGAGGTTTTCAAAGATTCTCCGGCGGTGAAAAACGGGCGGGTTTTCAAAATCGACGCCGATTTGCTGTCGCGTCCGAGCCCGAGAATCATCGACGCGCTGGAGCGGATGGCGAAGAACCTGCATCCCGGCAGTTTTAGGTAAGTTTTATGGCGGAGAAGTTAAAAATAAAGATTTAAATGCTAGAGCGGAAACCCGAGAAACAAAAAAGATTTTTTCCCGCCGCCGCTGCTGCTTCCGCGTCTCTGCGTCTCTGCGGTTTATTGTTTTTATTACTGCTGCTGTCTTTTTTTATTGCCGTTTCGCTCGGCAGCGAAAGCCTTTCGTTCTTTGATTTAGACGAGCGCCAGCAGACGATTTTGTTTGATATTCGCCTGCCGCGCGTTTTGCTCGGCTTGGCGACGGGCGCGAGTCTCGCCGTGGCGGGCGCGGCGTTTCAATCGCTGCTCAGAAATCCTCTGGCTGAGCCGTATTTGCTCGGCGTTTCAAACGGCGCGGCGCTGGGCACGATGTTCGCGTTTATTTTTTTCAGCGAGTTTGAATTTGCGCGTCCGGCGGCGGCGTTTGCGGGCGCGAGCCTGGCGACTTTCGCGGTTTACAAAATGGCGCAGAGCCGCGCCGGAATGAACACGGAAAGACTGGTTTTGTCGGGCGTTATCGTGACGACGTTTTTGTCTTCGATAATCGTTTTGCTGACGACCCTGCTCGACGCGACCAAGCTCCGAAGCTTTACCTTCTGGCTTTTGGGCGATTTGTCGCAGGCGACGCAAAATTCGTTTTATCTGGCGATTATCGCCGCCGTTTTGGGCACGATACTTTTGACGGCGACGGCGCGTTCTTTAAATTTAATGATGCTCGGCGAGCGCGACGCTTTCGATTTCGGCGTCGAAGTCGGGCGCACGCGCCTGATTGTTTTTGCGACGGCGAGCGCGCTGGTCGGAATCGCCGTCGCTTCGAGCGGCTCGGTCGGCTACGTCGGTCTGGTCGTGCCGCACATCGTCAGGCTTTTGCTCGGCAGCGACAATCGCCGCGTGATTCCGACGACGGCTTTTGCCGGTGCGATTTTCGTCGTTTTGGCGGACACCGTCGCGCGGACGGCGATTGCGCCGCGCGAACTGCCGGTCGGCGCGATAACGGCGCTCATCGGCGCGCCGATGTTTATTTATCTTTTGAAAAAGTCGTGAATCGACAGTCGAGAGTCAAACGACTTTTCTCTCGACTGTCGATTCAC
>DASVRL010000477.1:0-10213 GCA_036388635.1 Pyrinomonadaceae bacterium | reverse complement strand
TATCCGATGGCGTCTCCCAGTTATTGGGAACCAATGACTCGACAGCTCCCAACAGAATATTAATTCCGGGATGACCTAGTTTTCCATCCCAGTCCATAAGATGAACTGATTGAACGTTTCTGAATTGAAAGGGAAGTTGTATATCGTCATCAATCAAAACAGGCACGACAATTTCTCTATTTAAACCCTCGATAGCCTCATTTCTAACCCATCTGGACTGAACGGAGTTTTTTGACCAAATGACAATTATGCATTTGGCGTCTTCTAAAGCTTTTTCGATAACTTCGTCAAAGCTTTTTCCAGGCGGAATTTTGCGATCCCAGAAGACGGACCAGTTTCTTTGTTCAAATAAACTGATAATCGGTTCTACTTTATTTAAATCTTCTCTGGAATAGCTTATGAAAATATCGTTCATATTTTATTCACAATAAAATCAATTTTTGCTTTTCGGCATAATAATCTTTACATCGAAAATTGTCCAAGATTTTCTACAATTTAAATAGGCACTGGCTAATAATTTCAAATTCAAGCAGGAAAAATATCTTTGTGTTAAACTTGAAGCAAAATTTATAAAGAATTTAATTATATAGAGAGTAGGACAAAGAAAAAGGTGGGAAAAGTTGAAATAATACCGCTCGGCGGCATCGGCGAATTCGGGATGAACTGTATGGGCATCCGTTACGGCGATGAAATGATTATCGTGGACGCAGGGATGGGTTTTCCCGAAGAAACTCCTTACGGCGTTGATATCTCGATTCCGAATTTCGAATTTCTGGAAGCGTATCGCGACGATATGACCGCTTTAATCCTGACGCACGGGCACGAAGACCATATCGGCGCGCTGCCGTATTTCCTGAAAAAATTTAATCTGCCGGTTTACGCTTCGCGCTTTACGTTTGCTTTAGCCGAACGAAAACTGGACGAGCACCAGATGTTCGACGAGGTTTTGCTGCACCGCGTCAAGCCGAACGACATTGCGGAAATCGGCAATTTTAAAATCGAGTTTATTCATGCTTCGCATTCCTTAGTCGATTGTTTTTCGCTGGCGATTACGACGCCCGTCGGCACGATTATTCACACGGGCGATTACAAAATCGACGACACGCCGATTATCGGCGACCCGTATGATTTGAAGACTCTGAAAAAATACGGCGACGCCGGCGTGCTGGCTTTGTTGTCGGATTCGACCAACGCGACCGTTCCGGGCAGAACGCCTTCGGAGCGCGACGTCGTGCCGGCGTTCGAGGAAATTTTTGAGCAGACGCAAGGCAGGCTTCTGGTTTCGACGTTTTCGTCTTCGATTCATCGCCTGCAGGTGATTTTCGACCTCGCGCACGCTTTCGACCGGAAAGTCTGCGTCATCGGTCGCTCGATGCAGCGCAACGTAGAAGTCGCCGACGAATTGGGCTTACTGGACATTCCGCACAATACGCAGGTTTCGCTCAATGAGGCGCGACAGCTCGACGACGACGAAATCGTTTATCTGGTGACCGGCTCGCAGGGCGAAAACCGCGCCGCTTTGTGGCAGTTGGCGACCACGACCTATAAAGGTTTGCAGATTGAAAAAGGCGACACGATAGTGCTTTCGGCGCGAATCATTCCCGGCAACGACAAAGCGATTTCGCGGCTTATCGGTCATATTTACAAGCGCGGCGGCAATATTATCGAGGAAAAACGCCGGATGGTTCACGTTTCCGGTCACGCTTCGCAGGAAGATATACGGATTATGACCGAAACCGCGCGCCCGAAATTCGTCGTGCCGATTCACGGCGAATACCGTATGCTTTTCCGCCACAAGGAATTCGTCAAAAATCACATCGCGGGCTACACGGACGAAAACGTGATTCTGATTGAAAACGGCGACGTGCTCGAACTCGAAGAAAACGCCGCGCGCCTCGTCGAACATCATCAATTAGAGCGCACGTTTATCGACGAAGAATCACTGGGAGAAATCGAATACGAGACGATTCGCGAGCGCAAAAAACTCGCTTACGGCGGCGCGATTTCGCTGGTCGTGACGATCGACCGGGAAAGCCGCGAAGTCGTCGAATCGCCGCAAATCACGTTTCAGGGCGTGGCGGGCGTCGATTTCACCAACGGAATGGTCGAGGAAGCGCGCCAGTCGATTATCGAATCCATCAAAGCGATGTCGAAAAACGATTTGCACGACCGCGCTTCGTTCAAAGAAAATCTGCGCATTTTGTTAAAGCGTTTTATCCAGCGCGAGACGGGAACAAAGCCGGTGATTATTCCGACCATTGTCGAGGTTTGAGAATAAAAATTTACAGCCGAAAAAGCTTCGATAACTTTTTCGGCTGTTTTTGCATTGCTGTTAGACGATATCTTCCTGTCTTACTACCAGATTGGTTGTCGAAACTCCGTCCCAAACTCCTTCAATCAATTGAATCGAGCCGTCGCCCGCACGAATCTTGGCGGCGTAAGGAACGCGGAGTTTGCCGCTCGTCACCTGCGCAATAAGCTGAATGTGCTCATGCGGCGGCACTTCGACGTTGCTTTGATGACTGTACTTCTGTTTCGTCGAGTTTTCCTTGCCGAAATTCCATTTATGTGACGTCGATGAATTAACGCTGACGGTCGTTTCGTTTCTGGCTAAAAGCGGAATTCCGGCTTCAAAAGTCGTCTCGACTCCTATGGCAATCTCGAATCCGTGTTCGTGCGAAAAACTTGAAGAGTTGCTGACTTCCTTCTCGACGGTGAAGCCCGATTTGAGCGGCGTGTGCGACGATTTTCTGTTGTCGTAAGTCTGCGTTTCGATGACGTCGGGCGCGGTTTCCAAAACCTTTGCAAAGTCGAGCTTCCAGTATAATTCCAGAATCGCCGCGATAGTTCTCGACTTGGCGAACCATTCCAATCCCATTTGCACGAGCTCCTTATTGCTCATCCCTTGCAGCTGGGGAATCGGGTTATCGGTACGATAGTTATTTTCGACAATCAAAGTGTTTCGCTGGTCGTCGTCGCTCATAGTTTTAAGATCGTCGTTAGAGCGAATCTTTGATTCGAGCAGGAAAACCGTGACCGCGCCGACTCCGATTAATGCATCGTCGTTCATCGCCTGAAAATGTCCTACGTCCTGATTGCTGTGCTTATTCATTTCAACAATCAAAGTATTGCGTTTATCTTCAGTTAACATGTGATTAAGTTCTTCTTCCGTGCGCCATTTGCCTGCCAGCAGAATGCCGCGTAAAGTCATCTCGATGGTGAATGCCATTTTAGTTTTCTCCTTTTGTTTTTCATTCGGATACTTCAGTGAATTGGTCGGTTATCCGTACAGAAAGATTCTGCATAACACGTTGATTCGTGTATTATTGGAGATGATTCTGCACAATAATTTTTTTATGGATTTATTATATACACCAAAAAATCTGCTTATGCAATGAATTTCCGTTATTTGAAATTTAATTATGTTGATACCGAAAATCGAAACCGAGCGACTTTTACTGAGAATGTATTCAGCCGACGAGCTCGAAACGGTTTATTCGATGATTACCGACGCGGACGTGAGAAAATTTCTTCCGGCAAAAACGCCGCCGTCGAAAGAAGATATTTTAGCGAGTTTGCCGATACGTTTGGATTTTTGGACGGCGCGCGGCTTCGGACAGCTCGGCGTTTTTGAAAAAGACACGGGAAAATTGACCGGCTATGTCGGCATCGCGCCTTTAGACCAGACACCGGAAATCGAGATTTATTACGGATTTTTCAAGCAGTTTTGGGGAAAAGGCTACGCGACCGAAGCGGCAAAAGCGCTTCTTCGTTTCGGTTTTGAAGAAGCAAGGCTCGAAAAAATCGTCGGTGCGGCGCATCCGGAAAATTTTCCGTCGCAAAACGTTTTAAAAAAAATCGGTTTAAAGCAGGAAAAACAGCTCAGGCATCTTTACGGCATAGATTCGGTTTATTTTTCGCTTTTACGCGCGGATTATCGACCGGACGGCGCGGCGAAATACAATTTAAATTTTACGGAAATTGATGATTGAAAATAAACAAAGCGGCAAAGAGCTTTTACAAAAAACGCGCGTCGAAGTCGCGCCGGAAACGTTTTATCTCGTTTCGCTGCCTCACGCCGACTGGCGTAAATTATTGGAAAATCCCGAACTCTCTCCGCGAATGAGCGCGCCGTTTATGATTTTTTCTGACAAGTTTGAAGTCACGCTTTTGCTCGACGAAGTTGATTTCGGAACGATTCGCCACGCGATTCGAGACGCCCGCCGCGAAGGCAATTTCCGGCTTTTGACCTTTGATATCGAGCTGGATTTTACGGTCGTCGGCTTTCTGTCGGAGGTTTTGGGGATTTTAGCCGCCGCCGGAATCTCAATCGTCGCCTTGTCGGCGTTCTCGCGCGACCACCTGCTGGTAAAACAGGAAGATTTGGCGAAAACGCTGAAGATTTTGGGCGAGTATGTCGAAGAGTTATGTTAGAGAAAATTCAAACAGGACGGGCGGGATAAACAGGATATTAAACATAAAACGCAGCGCCGCCAATTTCCATTTATCCTGTCCGTCCTGTTAAATCTGTTAAATGCCCCTTTATTAACTTATGTTTTGGAAAGATAAAGTCGTCTTATTAACCGGCGCGTCGAGCGGCATCGGCGAAGCGCTGGCGCTGGAGCTGGCAAAACGCGGCGCCATTGTCGGACTGCTGGCGCGGCGCGAAAATCTTTTGCAGGATTTAGCCGCCAAATGCGAGCGCCACGGAAAAGCGGCGCGTTATTTTGCGGCTGACGTAACGGACGAGATTGCCGTCGCCGACGCGGCGGACAGTTTCCGGCGCGAATTCGGCAAAATCGATATTCTGATTGCCAATGCCGGAATCAGCGGCAGCGCGAAACACGCCGGGGATTTAACGCCCGCAGATTTTCGACGCGTCATCGACATCAATTTAAACGGCGCGATGAATGCGGTTTCCGCCGTTTTGCCGCCGATGCTCGAACGCGGAAGCGGTCATCTGGTCGCCATCTCCAGCCTCGCCGGTTTTCGCGGGTTGCCGAAATCCGCCGCTTACTGCGCATCGAAAGCGGGAATGACCGCCTATTTTGAAAGCGTCCGGCTCGACGTGCAGAAAAAGGGAATCAACGTGACGATAATTCAGCCCGGCTTTATCAAAACGCCGCTGACTTCGGGCAGAAGCAGCAAAATGCCGTTTCTGATGGAGCTGGAAGAATCAATCCCGCATTTTCTGCGCGCTATCGAAAAAAAGAAAAAATTTGCCGCTTTCCCGTGGCAGTTGGCGACGGTCGTGCGCGCGGGAAAGATGTTTCCGGCGTGGCTCTACGACCGCATCGCCGGTGGCGCGAAATATCGTGAATAACCGATAGTTGATAACTGATAACTGATAGTTGAAAGTAGTCAGCCGTTAGTAATCAGTATCGGCTTTTAATTCTGAATTATCAGTTTTCAGTTATCAACTCTCAGTTCCTTTTGACGAATCCCGCCAAACAATACAAAATAATTTAGCTTTATTTTCCGAAATGCTTCCGACCTAATTTATGAGTTTTTTACAGGCGATAATTCTTGGCATCGTCCAGGGGTTGACCGAGTTTATTCCGATTAGCTCGACGGCGCATCTTGTTTTTGCCAGCCGCTGGCTCCAGCTTTACGACGGAAACGCCGAGCGGACGACGGCGACGATTGCGGTCATTCAACTCGGAACTCTGCTTGCCGTTATCGTTTATTTTCTGCCCGATGTTTTGAGCATTACGGCGGCGTTTATACGCGACCACTGGGCGGTTTTGACCCGTGGGCGAGGGCTTAGGTTTTCCGGCACGAACGGGATGCGCCCGATTTGGCTGTCGGAAGAAGCCTGGCTCGGCTGGCTGGTCATTATCGGCTCGATTCCGATCGGGATAGTCGGCTTGCTTTTAAAAAAACAAATCGAAGGCGAAGCGACCAAAAATCTGTGGTTTATCGCCACCATGCTGATTGCGATTGCCATCGGGCTGGTCATCGCCGAAATGGTCGGCAGCCAGCGCAAGGAAATCAGGGATTTGGGCATCGGCGACGCGATTATCGTCGGGTTGTCGCAGGTGCTGGCGCTGATGCCCGGTTCGTCGCGTTCCGGTTCGACGATTATGGGCGGGCTTTTCGCCGGGCAAAAACGCGAAACCGCCGCCAGATTTTCGTTTCTGCTCTCGATTCCGGCGATTACGGCGAGCGGTCTGCTTGAACTCAAAGAAGCGTGGCACATTCTGCCGAGAGAAGATTTCGCGCCGCTCGGCGTCGGCATCTTCGTTTCGGCGATTGTCGGTTATCTTTCCATCTGGTTTCTGCTCGCCTTCTTGCGAAAAAACTCGACAGCCGTCTTTATCGTTTACCGCATCTTACTGGGAGCAGTAATTTTAGGCTTATTGTATTTCGGCTGGTTGAGTCCGCAGGCGAATGTATAAGACGGTCTTTGGTCTTCGATTTTTCTTTGCTCAATGTTACACAGATTTCTTAACTAAGACCGAAGACCGATTTAAAAAATGAAGCGTTGGAACATCACCAGACACGACCGCGAACAGGTCATTAGATTCTCACAAGCGTTGAAAGTTTCGCCGCTGGCTGCCGCTCTGCTTATTTCGCGCGGTCACGACGCGGAAGAAAAAGCCTTTAAATTTCTTAATCCGCAAATTTCCGATTTGCACGAGCCGAATCTTTTGCGAGATATGCAAAAGGCGGCGGCGCGGATTTTTAAAGCCGTCGAAGCGGGCGAAAAGATTCTGATTTGGGGCGATTACGACGTTGACGGCACGACCGGAACGGTTGTTTTGCGAAAAGCTCTGGAAATCCTCGGCGCAAAAACCGGCTTTCACGTTCCGCACCGCTTTACGGAAGGCTACGGCATCAATATCGAAAAATTGAGCGAGGCGAGAGATAAAGGCTACACGCTGGTCATCAGCGTCGATACGGGCAGCCGCGCTTTTGAAGCGGCGGACTGGGCGCGCGCCAACGGCGTCGATTTAATCATCACCGATCATCACCTGTCCGACGATACGAAGGGCAATCCGAACGCCTTCGCCGTTATCAATCCGAATCAAACCGGCTGCGATTATCCGGATAAAAATCTGGCGGGCGTCGGCGTCGCCTTCAAACTTGCCCACGCTTTATTGAGAGAAAAAGGCAAGGAAAAACTCGTCAAAGGTTTTTTGAAAGTCGTCGCGCTCGGAACGGTCGCCGACATGATGAACCTGACGGGCGAAAATCGCGCGATTGTCGCTTTAGGCTTGCTGGATTTACCGAAAGCGAAAAATTTCGGGCTGCGCGCGCTGATGGAAGTCGCCGACTGCAATTCGACGATGACCAGCTACGACATCGGTTTTCGCATCGCGCCGCGCATCAACGCGGCGGGCAGAATGGACGCGGCGCGCGCGGTGGTCGAGCTTTTCGAAGCCGATTCGTTTGAAAAAGCGCGCGAGCTTGCCGCGCATCTCGACAGCCGCAACCGCGAGCGCCAGACGATTCAGCGCCAGATTTTCGAATTCGCTCTGCAAAGCTATCTGGACGGCGGCGGAAGCGCGAGTCAACCGCACGTCGCCGTGATTACGGGCGACGGCTGGCATCGCGGCGTTATCGGCTTGGCGGCTTCGCGCATCGCGGAAAAGCTTTTTCGTCCGAGCCTTGTGATTTCCGTCGAAGCGGACGGCATCGGTCACGGCTCGGCGCGCAGCATCCGCAATTATCATTTGTTAAACGCGCTGGATTCGTGCGTCGAATTATTTGAAAAACACGGCGGGCACGCGGCGGCGTGCGGCTTTACGATTCGCCGGGAAAATATCGATTTGTTAAGAGAGAAATTAAACGCGCACGCGCGCGAAAATCTGACCGAAGAAGATTTCGTGCGCGAAATCCGAATCGACGCGCTCGTTTCTTCGCAGACTTTAAATTTAGATGTCGTGCAGGAATTAAAATGCCTGGAACCGTTCGGCATCGGCAATCCGAAGCCGGTTTTCGCGACGAAAGATTTGTATCTGGTCGACGAGCCTTACGTGATGAAGGAAAAACATCTGAAAATGCGCCTGACCGATAAAACCCGCAAACAATTTGAAGCCGTCTGGTGGGACGGCGTCGAAAAATCAAAAGGGCAAACTCTGAAACCGCAAACCGGCATCGAAATAGCTTACACGCCCGAAGCGAACACCTGGAACGGGAATACGCGATTGCAATTAGTTATTGAAGATTTAAAAAGTTTATAATCAGCTTTGCCGTAATAATGCCGCCGATTCAACGCAAAAAAGTAAATAACCTCAAACTGCGCGCTCGCACGCCCGCGTATTTTCGCGCGCTGGCGCTGGCGGCGCTGGCGGTGACGATTCTGGCAATCGGCGTCGGATTTTATCTCAACAGCGGCATAAAAGATTTTCGGATGAAAGGCGGACCGACCAATCTTTCCAAAGATGTCGTCGCGGTCGTCAATGGATTTGAGCGCCGCGAGGTCGAAGGCGGCGTCGTGAAATATTACATCAAAGCCGACAAAGCGACGACTTTTTCCGACAATCACCAGGAACTGGAAAACGTCTATCTGGAAGTTTACAACGCGGAAAACGAAAATCCCGATAAAATTTCGGCAAACCGCGCCGTTTACATTCCCGCCGAAAACAAAAATTTCAACGCTTATTTTATGGGCGCGGTCAATATCGAAACGCGCGACGGTCTTCGGGTGAAATCCGAGCAAATCAATTACGACAAAGCGACGGAAATCGCCGAATCCGAAGAATTGGTCGAGTTTGCGCGCGAGAGTATTTCGGGCAAATCGACGGGCGCGAAAGTTTTCGTCAAAGACAAACGTCTCGAGCTTTTGAGTCAGGTTGAAATCAACGCTTTTGCGGACGAAAACGCGCAGGCGGACGAACTTGCACGCGCCAATCTGCAAAGCGCGCGGATTACTTCCGGGCGCGCCGTTCTGCAGCAGCTCGCCGGAAAAATCGAGCTTGAGCAAAACGTCAACATCAATTTAATTCCGAAACCGGGCGCGGGCGAAATGTCGCAGCCGACCGACGTGCGCGCCGAAAAAGTGACGGCGTTTTTTACCGACAAGGAAATTAATAAACTGGAACTCGCCGAAAACGTCGAAGTTTACATCAAGCCGACCGAAGCGAATCAGAAATACACGAAAACCCGCGCCGCGCGCGCCCTGGCGACGTTTGACGGCGAATTAAAACGCGTCGAGCTGTTTGAAAACGTCGAAATCGAAACGACCAACAATAATTCAAAGCCGACCAGAATCCGTTCTCAATATGCCGCTTACGAAAAAGCGATTGATAAATTCGATTTAAAAAACAACGTCGAAATCGTCACCGTCGCGGACGAAAAGCCGACGACGATTCGCTCGCAGGAAGCGATTTACGAGCAAACGAACGGCAAAATTTTTCTGAACGGCGGCGCGGAAATCACGCAGGCGGAAACCTTTATCAAAGGCGACCGGATGACGGCGGTGCTTTTCGCGAATAAAAAAATTCAAAACACGCTGGTTTACGGCAGCGCTTATCTGAAACAAACCGCGCCCGAGCGCACGACGGAGGTTTCGGCGAATGAGCTGAACGCGAATTTTGCGGAAAATCAACAGGTTCAGAATGCGAAAGCGTCAGGCTCGGCAAATGTCACGCTCGTTCCCACGAAGCCCGAGGATTACACGAAGGCGACGATGTCCGCGCCGGTCGCGGTGCGTCTCGCTTTTGCTAATAACGTTCTGAATCAGATGCAGACCGAAGGGCGCACGACCATCGCGCTCGCCGCGCCGCAGGGAAAAGCCGACGCTTCCAATAAAAAACTGATTGCCGACGCGGTGAAAACCGATTTGAACGCGGGCGGCAGAGACATTTTGAAAGCCGAAGCCGTCGGCAACGCCGAGTTATACGTCGAGCCTTTGCAGGCGAAAGCGGAAAACTACAAAACGATTGTTACCGCGCCGCGTTTCGATTGCGATTTTTATGCCGGAAACAATCCGAAAACCTGCGTCGCCAACAAAAAAGCGAAAGTCGTCCAAACGCCGACCGTCGCGGGCGAAAATCGCGGCGTGCGGACGCTGACGGCGGAAAAATTAACTTCGAATTTTAATCAGACGACGCACGACGTCGAGCGATTCGACGCCGTCGGCGGCGCGAAATTTTCCGAACTCGACCGCAACGGCAGCGCCAGCCAGATAATTTTTACGGCAAACGACGAACTTGTGCGCCGGCGCGGCGGCGAACCGACCGTCTGGGATTCAATCGCGCGCGTCAAA
>DASVRL010000476.1:0-11189 GCA_036388635.1 Pyrinomonadaceae bacterium | reverse complement strand
CAAACCGACGGCTTCCGCCACCCGACCGCCGATGCCGACGTCGATCTCGTCGAAAACCATCGCTTTTTCGTGCTCGGAGAGTTTGGCGGTCGTCTTTAAAATCAGCATCAGGCGCGACGCTTCGCCGCCGGAAGCGACTTTCGCAATCGGCTTGACGCTCTCGCCGACGTTTGCCGAAAAATAAAATTCGATTTGGTCAAAGCCTTTCGCCGTCAAAGATTTGTCGGTTTCTTCCGCCTGTAAATCGTTCGGCGCGTCGATGCGCACTTCAAAACGCGCTTTTTCCAGCGCGACGGCTTTCAGATTCGCTTCGACATCTTTTTCGAATTTCCGCGCGGCTTTCGTGCGCTTTTCGTGCAGTTCGGCGGCGATTTGCAGATATTCCTCGCGCGCGTTTTTCAGTTTTTTGCGCAATTCCGCTTCGCGCAGTTCGGCGGTTTCGATGTTCGAAAGGCGCGCTTCGGATTCGGCGAGATGCACGAGAACGCTTTCGACGCTGCCGCCGTATTTGCGTTTCAGACGCGAGATTTCCGCCAACCGATTTTCGATTTCTTCCAGTCTTTCGGGCGAAAATTCCAGACGATTGCGAAAATCCCTGACCGACATCGCCAAATCTTCCAGAACCGCCTGCGCCGTCTGCAAGCCTTCCATATACGCCGCAAAGCTCGATTCGTATTCGGCAAGCTCCGTGACGCGGCGAATCGCTTTTTCCAGCGTCGTGACGGTCGCTTCTTCGTTTTCGTAAAGCAAGCTGTAGCTTTCGTCGCTCAGAGTCGAAAGTTTTTCGACGTTGTTCAGACGGCGTTTTTCTTCTTCGAGCGAGTCGTCTTCGCCCGTTTTCAGATTGGCTTTGCCGATTTCTTCGACCTGAAAACGCAGGATGTCGAGAAGCTGAAGCTTTTGCGCTTCGTCCTCGCGCAAATTTCTGAGTTCTCTCTGAATCGCCGCCAGCTCGCGGTATTTTTCGGCGACTTTTCCGCGCAGGCTTTCCTGACCGGCGTATTCGTCGAGCATTTCCAGGTGAGTCGCCGGGTTAAAAAGCGTCGCCTGTTCGCCCTGCCCGTGAATATCCGCTAAAAAAGCGCCGATTCGTTTCAGAAAACTTTGCGTGACGAGTTGATTATTAATGAAAATCCGGTTTTTTCCGGTGGCGGAAAGCTCGCGGCGAACGATTAATTCGACTTCGCCGCCGCCGTCGTCAAATTCGACGCCGCTTTCGTCAAAGATTTTATTTAATTCGCCGCTCGCGGCAATCTGAAAAAGCCCTTCAATCTGCGCGTTCTGCGCGCCTTCTTTTATCAAATCCGACGAAACCCGCTCGCCCGTCAGCGCGCCCAGACTATCGACAATTATGGATTTTCCCGAACCCGTCTCGCCCGTGAGTAAATTCAAACCGCCGGCAAATTCGAGCTGGAGCTCGTCAATTAAGGCGATATTTTTGATTTTGAGAAGACTCAACATATTTGAAATCGATTATAAGGAAATTTCAACACAAAGACACAAAGAGCACAAAGAACATAAAGGCTTAAACAAACATAGAAAGAAAGAAATGAACCACAGACACAGATAGAAAATTGATATTATCTTTTAACTCCTTTTAATCGGAACTTGAAATAAAAGTTTAAAAGCGGAGTTGTTTTTCAGTTGTCAGCAATTTTTATCGGGTTAACTCTTTAAAATCAGTTTATGCTCTAATGTACCACCTTCCGTGTAATGTAAATGATGTAAGCTTGTGCCGCAAACGGGAGCGATATACGCGTAGGAACCGACGGAAGCACCATGCGGCATAACGTAATATTCAATCTGTTCGGACAAATTATAAATCCCCTGAAACAGCAGAGGTTGGCGAATTATCTGCGCCGGAAAAACAACAATTCCATCGCTATCCGTCGTTAAATTCACTTCACGCTCGCCCCTTCCGGGCGACCACAATTGACGAATCCGGCAATTCGAGACTGGATTACCGGAACGGTCAGCGACCGAAATTCTCCATTCCGGAATTAAAGTCCTCTCCTGCTGAATAATAATTACAATAAAAAGAAGGAAAAATAAAATTCCTGCAAAAACCTTGTATTTCATCACAACTGTTTTACATTTTCATTTGCGGCTTCGTAATCGAAAAAATCTAATTCATTCGCGGCACGACTTTTTCGCCTTTCAGCCATTTGCCGTTTTTGTAAACGGCGTCGGGCGGAAAGCGCGTTTCCAAATCCGCAGCTTTCCAGTCAATCTGCCGCGATTTTTTGTAGAAAAGAAAATCCGCCGGAATGCCGACGCGCCAGACTCCGGCTTTCGGCACGAGATAAAATTTTTCGGCGTTGTATTCTTCCAGACCGTAAGCGCCGACGGACATATCGCCCGTTTCGCGCACGGTCAGAGTCGTTTCTTCGCCCGCGCGGCGGCGGTCTGAGGCAATGCCGAGGTCGGACATAAAAGGCGCGCTCGTTTCCGGTAGAACGACGACGGTCGCTTTGCGAAAAAGAACGTGGTAAAGATTGCCCACGTCGTTGAAAGGCAGCGTGTCGTAGACGCTCATCGGCGCTTTCGCCTCGCTTCCGGTCACGATTGAATGCAGCGCGGCGAGATAGGCGACGAAATTTACTTTGACCAGAAACATCTCGTCTTTGCCGTAGAGCGAGCCGGTTTCAATCAAAATCGCGGGCGTTCCCCAGGCGGAAAAATTATCGCCGAAAGCGCGCGGATTGTATTCGTCGTCGTAGCGCGCGATGCCGCCCTTTATGAAATGACCGAGAGCTTCGACCAGCACCGAGCAGATGCGTCGGCTGCGCTCGTGACCGGCGTTGGATTTTCCTTCCGGGTTGCCGCTGACCGCGAGCAGCGAAATCACGGCTTGCCGGTTCGAGTTTCCGACGGCGGTCAGGGGGTTTTGATTGTGCAGGTTAAAACCGAATTGCGGCTGCCAATCGTCGCGCAGCTTTTTCAAAAGTCTGCCTTCGGGCGTTTGCAGAGAGCGCGCGTCGCGGTTGATGTCAATCCATTGCAGATTGCGGCGCGTGAAAAGCTCGGCGCCGTCCGGATTGAGCATCGGCACGGCGCGAATCGTCAATTTTTCCTCGATTTCCCTGACCCATTTTTTGTCGCGGTTCGCCTGCAAAAACGCGAGCATATCGACGAGCGCCGAAGTCGCCGTCGGCTCGTCGCCGTGCATCTGCGACCACATCAAAACGCGCGTCGCGCCTTTGCCGAATTCGATTTGATAAATTTCTCGATTGGCGTAGCTGCGCCCGACCTCTTCGACCTTTAAGCCGAGCTGCCGGAGCTTTTCCAGATAATTCTGCAAATCCTTGTGGCGCACCTGCGAGGGCGGCAGAGTCGAAATGTGCTGTTTGTCCCAGATTTTGCCGAAATCCTGCGCCGACTGCGCCCGCGCATCGATATGAAGAAAAATCAACAGAAGCGTAAACAGGAAAAATGAAAGCCGTTTCATATGAAATAAGATAAACCGTTTCTTATATTTACATCAACTCTTTTTTCGATTCCGAAGACGAAATTTTCTTCCGCGCCGACGTTTCGCGTCGGCTGGTAAGTTCTTTCGCTGAAGGAAACTTTTCCGCTCGTTTCAATTAGTAAAACGGTCGACGAGCGCGTTCCGTAAACGGGCGTTTCGATAAAAATCGAGGAAAGCAGGCGCTCGCGCTCCAAGCCGATTCCGGTGTCGGGCAAATCCGCGTCGGCGGCTGGCGTCGCGTCAACCAGGATTTCAAACAAAGATTCGACGGAAAAATCTACTTTTTCAATCAAACCGGCGAGAGCGTTTTTTCCGCGCTCGACTTTCTGCCAGGGCGTGTCGAGCAGATGATTGCTGAGACCGTAAACGCCGGCGTCGAGAATTTTTACACCGCCCGCGCCGCGATTGGAAAAATAACCGATTTCCGAATCGAATTCGCCGACGAGCAGATTAAAACCCGAATAATTTCGCGCGTTTCCCTTAATTTTCCGCAAATAATTTTTGGGCGTTTCCGCTGAGCGCAAAAAATCGCCGACCAGATTTCCGCGCGATAAATTTCCGGTCGGTGCCGCTGGGTCGCGGTAATTCGTGACGGCGGAAAACCTGCCGTTTTTGGTGACGCCGAGCCACGTTCCTCGATAGACCAAATCGCGACCGGCGAGAATTTCCGGCGCGTCCCGCCAGAAATGCGCCGCCGCCGTCGGACGTTCATAAAACTCGTCGCGATTTGCCGCCAGAATCAGGCGATATTTCGGATGCGCCTGATAAGCCAGAAAAATAGAACACATATAAAATGGAAAACGGTCTTCGGTTTTCGGTCTTCGTTAAGAATAATGCTCGACGTCGAGCAATTGCAAAATCGAAGACCGAAGACCAAAGACCGAAGACCAATAATTTATTTTTCCGTGTAATAAACTTTTAAATCTCTCTCGCCCGTGACGCGCCAGGCGCCGCCGATTTTCGTCAGCTGCAGTTGCGATTGGGCTTTGCCTTTGCTGCGATTGTCGGCGCCTTCGAATTCCCATTCCTTGTCGAAAACGGCAGTTGCTTTCTCGCCCGAAGCGTCGGGCGTCACGCGCAGATTGCTGATTTCCACGCGAAAATCGTCGAAGCTGCCGAAAGCCCTCTGCTTGTCGCCGCGAACCGTGCCGATGCTGACGTCACGCGAATTGTAGTAATAATCCAGACGGTCGGCGTAATTGCTCATATGCGTGCTCAGATTGCCGGATTCGAGCGAGACCGCCCAATCGTCGACCTTTTCTGAAACCTGGCTTTTTATCTGCTCGGCGTCGATGTTCGGCAGCGCGGCGGCGTTTGTATTTGCATTTGTATTCGCCGGCGAAGGCGAGGTGTTGGCGTTTCCCTTATTCGCATTCGCGTTCGCGTTTGCGTTCGCGTTTGAAGAATTTTTGTTTGACGGTTTGGGCGAATTATTGACGTTTGTATTGACCGCGACTTCCGCTCCGCGATTTCGGAAAAGATACCACGCGGCGATGCCGCCGCCGAAAAGAAGCAGCGTCACGAGCGCCGTCAAAAAAATTACCAGACCCGTACTGGATTTTTTCGGCTCGGTTTGCCGCGTGTCAGTCGGCGGAAATTGATTTTGCTGCGTGTCGACGGGCTGATGGACGACAGTCGGCGCTTCGGCGTCGTTCCAGCCGATGGTAACCGGAGTTTCCGAAGCGTTAACGAGCACGCTGCCGTCCTGCAAGCAAAACTGCAATGTGTCGTCGGTATAAGTCGATTGGCAGCGCGGACAATATTTCATAGCAATTCAAAACTCCGAACGAAAGATGCCGGATTAAAAGAGTCGATTATTTTTTCAAAAGATTCGATTAATTTCTCGTTTTCCACTTTACATTTTGCATTATCAAACGTTTGTAATCCAGTATTAATTCATACCGGCGAAAGAAAATCACTCTCAAAGGCGGGCAGCGCGTTTTTCCGGCGGCAGCCGAATAATAAAATAAAGCGGCTGAATCGGCGCGGGATTTTATCGCTTCGATTGTGCCTGCACTGCTTTTTCATTTATACTTTTGCAGAAATTACAGTTTAGGGAAATAAGATGAAATTTAAAATCAGCCAGAAAATAATTGCATTAAGCTTTGTTATCACATTCGCATTTTTAGTTTTTTCCTGCCAGCCGCCGCAGCCGCAGCAGCAGCAGGTCGGCAACGCGCAAACGCCGACCGAAGCCTACAAGATGCTCTACGCGGCGGTGAAAAGCAAGGATACGGAAAAAATTAAAAAAATGATGTCGAAAGACACTATGATTTTTGCCGAAGGCGCTGCCAAACAGCAAAATAAATCGCTCGAAAGCATGCTGGAAAACGGCTTTTACGCTTCGACCTTTTCGGCGACGCTGCCGAAAATACGCGACGAGCGCGTCAAAGATAATTTCGGCGCCGTCGAGGTCTGGAACGAAAAAGAGCGCGTCTGGGAAGACGTGGCGTTTATCAAGGAAGACGACGGCTGGAAAGTGGCGGTCGGCGATATCTTTAGAGGAACTTACCAGGTGCCCGGCAAAGCGCAGACCATCCGCGAGCGCGAAGAAGCCAACACGATGAATCCGAATAATGCCGTCACTCAGGCGAATATCAACACCAATGCGAACGTCAATACCGTCCCGATAACCAACGTCAAAGTTCCGCAGCCGCCGCTGGCGAACAAAGACGACGGAGCGAAGAAAAAATAATGATTTCCGTCGAGCAGATTCTGGAAATCGTATCGCAATACAAAAAACACGGCTGGACTTTACGCCGTGTTTTGCTTTCTGACGAATTGCGCGTGCGGGCATATAATGAACTCGTCGCGCTTCAGGCGGACGGCGCGGTCGAGTTTGTTTCGGCAGAGGTCGAAGCCTTATGGTTTTCGCGACCTTCGCCGGCGGGCGAGGCGTGGGAGCTGCGGCGTCTTTCCAATCCGCCGTTTGCGCTGTTTGAAGTTTTCGACGCCGACGACGAGGAAGAAACGCGCGAGGAAGCGCGAAAAGAACTGGAAACCAGACTGAAGCTTTCCGTCATCAAATAAATGCCGTTTCCTCGTATTTTTCAATTCACGAAAAGGCATTTACAAATTCTCATATTTGTTAGAAAATTAGACTGTTGAAATGATGATTAAAGATTTTGGGGCGCGAGTCGAAAAAGTTTGGGAAGGCTTGCGACCCCTGACAAAAAAAATGCTGGTCGGCGCCATCGAAGCCAGCGCCGCCAACTCTCCGAAACAAAAATTCTCCTACGACGCTCACGCCGATTGGGAACTTAGCCGACTGCTCACCGCGCTCGACGAGCAGACAATCGACCCGGAAATCCGCAAAGACGCGGAAAAACTGCGTGAAATCAAGCAATTAGCGGAAACCTGCAATGCCGTTTTACAGGCGCAGACCGAATCCGCCGAAGTTTTTATACAACTTGCCGAGCGCGCTCTGAAAAAAAACGACTTTCGCAAAATCGACGTGCTGGCGGATATTCTGAGCCATAGATTTTCGGTCGGCGAGATGTGCGAAATCGTCCGCCAGACGACCAATCCGGCGATTCGCGCGCTCGGTTTCGAGGCGCTCGCGCTGGTGCCCGTGTCGGCGCTGATGCAAATGGTTGACGACCCCGTGTATTTTGAAATCGTTCGCAATGTGCTGGAACAGCAAGCCTTCGAATACGAATCCGAAGAAGCGCGCCGCGTTTTGGAGCAGCTGGATTTTGAAGAAATGAACGGCGAATAAAAAGTAAAAGAGTCGGAAAGCGATAAGTGACGCGTGAAAGGAAAAAGATGTTTCTTTCCTTTCACGCGTCACTTATCGCTTTTTACTTCATTCATACCAATCTGCCGGAAAGCCAGAATTGCCCGTTCAGATAGCCGCCGACGTTCGGCTCTGCCGCGATTAGTTTCGGGTCGGCGACGACATCGACTTCTCCGCCCAGAGTATCGACCAGAAACCAGTAAAATTTTTCGCCCGTCAGCTCGTTTGTTTTCAATTCAAATTCCCTGATTTCGCCCGTAAAAACGCCGAAAGCGAGCGGCGGCTGCGTGTTGTCCGCCTGAAAATTAATAAGCCCGCTCGGAACGAATGATTTGGCGGCGAATTTCAAACCGGAATCCTGGCTGTCGTAAAAATCCTGTTCGCCGGCAAAGACCCGGAATTCATTCGAGGCAAAAGCCGTCAACTGCACCTGCCGGTTTTGCGGAAATTTCAAATTGGTATTGACGCGAAAATCAGGCACGTCGAAAACAAAAGGATACTCGCCCGATTCGGGATTATTTTCTTCGGACGGACTTGCCCAGGCGTGAAACGCGCCGTCCAGCTCGGAAGATTCTTTTTCAATCGTGCCGGTCAAACAAACCGCGCGCCGGCTTTTGCCTTCGAAATGCGGGTTAAAGCCGATGAGTTCCTGCGACGCGTTCGCCTGAAGATAAATCGCCGCGCCCGAAGCGTCGGCAAATTTGTAATAAGAGCCGCGCGGGCACGGGATTTCGCTGACGTTTTCCAGGACTTTCATAATCACGTCGTTGACGTCCTGCTCGCCGCGAACGGGAAAGCCGATGTCGGATAAATTGCTCATAATTTAATAAAAAGATTTACGCACCGAGCGCACAAAGAGCATCGAGAAATGAAACCGCCGGTAAATACGAGATAAACGCAGATAAAACAAAGACAAATAATAAATAAATTTTATCCTGTTTATTCTGTAAATCCTGTTTGAATTATCCGCGTTCACCGGCGAAAACCGGCGGTTAATTTTTTCTCGCTGTTTTCTGCGCGCTCGGCGGCTGATTTTCCTAGCTTGCGGAAATCGATTCGATTTTCGCTGTCTTATAGCGATTCGAATACATGGGAAAACGCGCGGTCAATTCGGCGACTTCGCGTTTTACACGCTCGCGGACTTCCGCCGATTCCGGCTCGTGAATCACCGAAGCGATCAGCCCGGCAATCTGTTTCATCTCGGCTTCTTTCATCCCGCGAGTCGTCAGCGCGGGCGAGCCCAGGCGGATGCCGGAAGCGACGAACGGTTTGTTCGGGTCAAACGGAATCGTGTTTTTATTGACCGTGATGTGAACCTCGTCCAGAGCTTTTTCCGCCGCTTTTCCGGTAATTCCCTTACCGTCCATAAAAACATCGACCAGCATTAAATGATTGTCCGTGCCGCCGGAAACGATGCGCAAACCCTGATTTTGCAATTCGGCGGCGAGCGCCTGCGCGTTTGCCAAAACCTGCTGCTGATAGGTTTTGAAATCTTCCTTCAACGCCTCGCCGAACGCGACGGCTTTCGCCGCGATGATATGAACCAGCGGTCCGCCCTGCACGCCCGGAAACAATCTTTTATTGACCTCGCCCGCGTATTCTTCGCGGCACAAAATCAAGCCGCCGCGCGGACCGCGCAGGGTTTTATGCGTCGTCGTCGTCACGTATTCGGCGTGCGGAACGGGCGAAGGATGAAGCCCGACGGCAATCAAACCCGCAATGTGCGCAATGTCAGCCATAACTCGCGCCCCGATTGATTTGGCGATTTCGCCGATTCTCTCGAAATCAATCGTGCGCGGGTAGGCTGACGCGCCGCAGATTATCAATTTCGGCTTGTTTTCTTCGGCGATGCGCTGCAATTCGTCGTAATCAATCGTCTCGGTTTCGCGGCTGACGCCGTAATCGGCGACCTTGTAATTCAAGCCGGAAAAATTCAGCGGATGCCCGTGCGTCAGGTGCCCGCCGTGCGAAAGATTCATTCCGAGAATCTGGTCGCCGTGTTCGAGCGCGGCGAGCAGCACGGTCATATTCGCCTGCGCGCCGGAATGCGGCTGAACGTTGGCGTGGTCTGCGCCGAATAACTGTTTGGCGCGCTCCATCGCCGTGTTTTCGACGACATCGGCAAATTCGCAGCCGCCGTAATAACGTTTTCCGGGATAACCTTCGGCATATTTGTTCGTAAAAACCGAGCCCATCGCTTCGAGCACGGCTTCCGAAACGAAATTTTCCGACGCGATCAATTCCAAACCGTCGGATTGCCGCCGCACCTCGCTGTCAATCGCTTCCGAGATGATCGGGTCGGCTTCCGCTAAATTTGCTGTAAAAAAATTGTTAGTCATATTTAGTTTTTAATTTATTCTCTTCCAAACAAAGATAAATCTTCGGATTTGGTTAAATATATTTCAAAGAATTCTTCAAACGAATCGGCGACTTTTTCAGTGTCATTTTTGCCGTAATGAATATGGATTGATGATACGTTTTCATTTTCAAACTTGAAACCATACAAATGTGATTCTATTAAGAAATCAGCAAAAAATATGAATTCCGAATTTGATTCATTTTCTTCTATAATTTTTTCTATCGTCCAAAATGAAAAAAGAATCGAATCCGAGTCGTTGTCGCTCATTCCGCCGAGATTTGAATAAACATCAATAATATCTCTCGAGATTAAAGTTCCGAGTTTGCCAAAATTATCAATTACTTCATTTTCGGAAAGCGGTTCTGCTAAATCCAAGCCATCTTGTTTCCAAAGCTGCTTAACCTTTTTAAGATTTTCCAGTAGCACTATAAACTTTTTACCTGTACGCGCGACTAATTTTCAATCGCTTAAGCTTGCCCGATAGGCAACGCAGGCTTAAAACAAAATCTAGTTTTCCTGTTCCAGCTCCGTAATTTTTTCGACTCTCCGCTCGTGTCGCCCGCCTTCGAATTTGGCGTCGAACCAGGCGCGGATGATTTTCGGAATTTCTTCTTCGGGCAGAACGCGCGCGCCGATGGAAAGGACGTTGGCGTCGTTGTGCTGGCGGGCGAGGCGGGCGGTTTCCTCGTTCCAGGCTTGCGCGGCGCGGACGCCTCGTATTTTGTTGGCGGCAATCGCGATGCCGATGCCGGAGCCGCAGACGAGAATTCCCTGCTCGACTACGCCGTCGCGGACGGCTCTGCCGACTTTCGCGCCGAATTCCGGGTAATCGACCGAATCCAGCGACGTCGTGCCGAAATCTTCGTATTCGACGCCGATTTCGTCTAAAACTTTTTTGATTTTTTCCTTTTCTTCAAATCCGGCGTGGTCGGCGCCGATGGCGATTTTCGGTTTGGTCATTTACGATTCGTCCTTTGTCATTTGTCTTTGGTCAGTTGTTTTTTGATTTTAGCCGAAATCTTTATTTTTAGAAACAGTTGCAAACGACTAAGAGGAAATGACTAAGAACCGACCGGCGAAGGTAAGCCCGGCGCAAATTATTTTCGCTCTAAAAACGGAAAAGAACCGTCGCCGGCTTCCCCTTCCGGCTTGTGACGATTCTTTTCTTTAACCTTCTCTTGCTCGCTTTGATGAAAAGCGATTTTGAGCGGTTTGAGCGATTTCATCTTATAAATGAAAGCGTCGATTGTCAAGTATTTTTATTTTTTTATTGACTTTTTGCAAAAAATCGGAAGATATTAAACATTATTTGTGCGATTCGTGCGTTTTGTATAAACTGAAAGTGGCTGAGAAAAAAAAGATGTTGGAATTGAATGGCTTAACGACAAAGGAAGTAGCGCGTCTGTGCCGCGTCAGCGATGCGACCGTCAAACGCTGGGAAGAAGCCGGTCTGCTGAAATCCGAGCGCACCAGCGGCGGTCATCGTCGTTTTCGCTCCGAAGAAGTCGCGCGCTTTCAGCGCCGCCAGAACATCGGCTCGGAGCCGCCGCACGGCGGCGAGTCAGCCAGAACGGCGCTGCGTCGTCGCCGGATTAAGAAGAGTTATTCAAATTCTTTACTGTTTC
>DASVRL010000475.1:0-8877 GCA_036388635.1 Pyrinomonadaceae bacterium | reverse complement strand
GTGAAAAAATAAATAGAGTTGTCTCCCGACTCTCCGGACTCTCAAGACTCTCGAAACTCATTTACGCCAAATCATTCACGCGCTCGACGTCGATGACACCCGAAACATTTTTAATGGCGCTGGTGACTTTATCCAGATGTTTTTTATCGAAAACTTCGATGGTCACTTCGATTAATCCCTGATTGTCGCGGGAGACGCGCGCGCTGGCATCGCGGATGCCGGTTTTGATTTCGGCAATCGCATTGGTGATTCCGGCGAGCATTCCCGTGCGGTTTTCGGTCGTCGCCAGCAGGCGCACGGCTTGAATCTGTTTATCGTCGATTTTCGCCCATTCGACTTCGACGATGCGGTCTTTATTGACCATCAAAGCCTGCACGTTTTTGCAGCGCTTGTTATGAACGACGATGCCTTTGCCGAGCGAGATATAGCCGACAATCTCTTCGCCGCGCAGCGGATTGCAGCAGCGAGCGCGCGTTAAAAGCAGATTATCGACGCCTTTGACGATAATCGCGTCTTCGCCGAAGCCGATGAGTTTTTTGACGGCTTTGACGCCCGATTGAAACGTCGTTTCCTTCTTTTTCTCCGGGTCGAGCTCGGCAAATTTTTCCGCGCCCAGATATTTGGCGAGAACGTTGCGCGGCAGCGTTCTGCCGTAGCCGACCGAAGCCAGCAAATCTTCGATTCTGCCCAAGCCGTATTCATTGGCGATGCGCTTCAGATTTTCCTCGTCGCCGAGAACTTTTTTCGCCGTCAGGCGAAATTTTTCCGCTTCGGTCGAGAGCAGTTTGCGCCCGATTTCGATTGATTCGGCGCGCTGCTGTTCGGCAATCCAGTGCCGGACGCGATTTTTCGCCTTTGAAGTGGCGACGTAATTCAGCCAGTCGCGCGACGGGTGCGAATTCGGATTCGTTAAAATCTCGATCACGTCGCCGTTTTGAATCTCGGTTCTGAGCGGCACGATGCGCCCGCCGATTTTCGCGCCGGTGCACGTGTCGCCGACTTCCGAGTGAATCGCGTAGGCAAAATCAATCGGCGTCGCGCCGCGCGGCAGTTGAATGACTTTGCCCATCGGCGTAAAGGCGTAAACGTCCTTCGGATACAAATCCAGTTTTAAAGATTCGATAAAATCCTGCGAATCTTTCAGATCGCTCGTTTCTTCGACCAGCGGCAGAAGAAGTTTCTCGACGGTTTTGCGAAGCTCGTCCAGATTCTGGTCTTCGTCGTGCTTGCCGAGCTTTTTCTCTTTATATTTCCAGTGCGCCGCGACGCCTTCTTCGGCAATCTGGTGCATTTCTTCGGTGCGAATCTGGACTTCGAAAGCGTGTCCGCCCTCGCCGATAACGGACGTGTGCAGCGATTGATACAGGTTATCGCGCGGAATCGCAATCCAGTCCTTGAAACGCTCGGGAACCGGCGTCCACATATCGTGAATCACGCTCAAGGCGATATAACAGTCTTTTTTATCGTTATCGGTAATGATGCGGGCGGCGATTAAATCATAAACCTGCTCGATGGCGAGCTTGCGATTTTTTAATTTCTTCCAGAGCGAATACAGACGCTTGACGCGACCCTGCACCTGGACAAACGGAACATCGTTTTTAGTCAGATTTTCTTTAATCGTCCGGGTAATTTTTTCGAGCATCGCTTCGAGTTCCGGACGGCGGGCATCGACCTCGGCGGAAAGTTTCCGGTAATCTTCCGGGTAAAGATTCTGAAACGATAAATCTTCGAGCTCGCTGCGCAGCTTACCCATTCCGAGCCGGTGCGCAATCGGCGCGTAAATATCCAGCGTTTCCTGCGAAATCCGCGCCCGCTTCTCCGGTTTCAGAAACTGCATCGTGCGCATATTATGCAGGCGGTCGGCGAGTTTAATAAGCACGACGCGGACGTCCGTTATCATCGCCAAAACCATCTTGCGGACATTTTCGGCTTGTTGTTCTTCTCTGGAAAGATTGCTGATATGCGCGATTTTCGTCAGCCCGTCGACCAGCTTGGTGATTTCCTCGCCGAATGAACTGCGGAGCGTGTCGAGGTCGACCAGAGTGTCTTCGACCACGTCGTGCAGAAGCCCGGTCGAAACGGAAACTTCGTCGAGGCGCATATCCGCCAGCAGGTCGGCAACCGCCAGCGGATGAACCAGATAAGGCTCGCCCGAAGCGCGTTTTTGCCCGCGATGATGCAGCGCCGAGAACAGATAGGCGCGGCGAATCAGCTCCACATCAGCCTGCGGATGATTCTGCTCGACTTTGCCGATGATGTTCTCGATGCGAACCATATACTTAAAGGATAAAGGAGAAGGGCAAAAGGATGAAGGCTGAACAAAAAAGTTTTAAGTTATCGGTTTTGAATAGTGAATCAATTATTGAATTATTCATCAAAATCCAAAACCCGAAACTTGAAATTTTCTTTCACCTTTCGCTGTTCGCCTGAGCCTTGCAAAAAAGGCGACGCTCAATTTTATTTTAATTGAGCCTCACCTTTTCATAAAATGATTTTTGAAGAAATTATTTTCCGGCTTCTTCTTCCTCGGCTTTTTTGCGCGCTTCTTCTTCTTCTTTCGCTCTGCGTTTAATTTCGGCTAAACGCGTAAATTCGGCTTTCGCCTTGTCGGCTTCGTCTTTAAAACGGGCTTGATCCTCTTTTCTGCCGTCCATTTCCGCGACGCGCATATCCTGAATCAGAAGACTCGTTTTATAAGACCAAATCGAATCGCTGTTTTTATCCAGTTCGAGAGCTTTGTTAATCAATTCCGTTCCGCGAGCGATACAACCTTTCAGGTCATCGTAAATTTTCGGGTCGGTCGGTTTGATGTATTGATACTCGTCTTTGCCGTTCACCTTAACGGTTTTTCTGACCGGCTCGACACCGGTAATGTCATTGGCGCAGGTATTTTCTTTTGACGCCATCGAGGTAAAAGCCGAAGCCCTCGTTTCATTCGGCAAGCCCGTATCATTGGCAATCTCGGTTTGCCAGGCTTTCCATTCATCCGTCTTACCGGTCGTGTCCAATAAATTTGCGATGGCGCTGATCGAGCTGTTTAAAATCGATAAACTATTGGTGTATTCCCCTTTGGCTTTTTCGTCGCCCGGATTCGCGTCGAGAGCCTGTTTCTTTCTGGCTACTTCCTGCTTGTATTCCGGCACGACTTTTCTGTATTCGACAACCGCTTCATCGGCTTTTTGCGCCTGAGTGCGGTTGGCGGCATACTGGGAATGAAGCGTGCGCGCCAGAAACAATTGTCCCAGCAAGTTGCTGGGGTCGCGCTTGACGGCATCGCGGAAAAGCGCTTCGGCTTCTTCAAATTTTTTATCCGAGTAAGCCTTTGCGCCGTCAACTAAATCCTGACGCGCTTTGATTTGATTCCAGAAATTGCACCCGGCTCCGGTTAAAACTGTTATCGCTATTAAGGCAAATATCCCTACTCGAGAGACTCTCATTTTTTCGACTCCGTTATCTTAATTTTAGATTTGCGATTTTATCAATCCGTCTTTGGACTTCGGTTTTCGGTCTTCGAATTTCGCCGGCTCAAGCCGAGTTATCAAATCAAAGACCGAAGACCCAGGACCAAAAACCCCTTTTTAAAATCGCAAATCCCTTTTATTGTTCTAAATCATCAACTTGCAAGCCGACAGGCTGCGCTCCGGCAAACTTGACGGCATCGACCACTTTTGCCACTTCGCCGTATTTTACGGAACGCGGCGCTTTGATAAAGACGGTCTTTTCGGTTTCATTCGTGCCTTCGCGGAAAACGCCGTTGGCATCGCGATAATTGAAAGTTTCCGTCAGTTTGTTGATCAAAGGAGCGGGATCCGCAATATTACCCATTTCCTCCTGATTGAGTTTTAATTTGTTTTCTTTATCAATAAACACAATCAAGGTGTTCGGGTTGGGCTTCAGAATTAAATTCTGTTCTTCCGGTTTCGGCTCAGCCGGCACTTTCGCCTCGAAACGGCTCGGTTTCGACGGCGAAATGACCATAAAAATAATCAGCAGCACGAGCAAAACGTCAATCAACGGCGTAACGTTGATATTCGGGACGGCTCCCTCGTGTGCTACGGTAGCTTCTTCAAATAAAGCCATACTTTAAAACTCCTAATTTATGTTGAAGACAAATTCAATTCTTTTCGGTTATTGAGTCGGCGCGCCGCTTTTTCTTTTGTCGGCGACCAATCCGATTTTATCCACGTTTTGCGCGCGGATAATATTGATTGCTTCGACGACGGTGCCGTAAGGCACGCCGACATCGCTTTTAATATAAACAATGCGCTTATCGGTTTGCCCTTGCAGGCGGTCGTCGATTTTCTTACCCATCACTTCCTTGATTTTGTCTCCCAGAACCGCCTTGGAGTATTTATCTTTACCGATATAAAAATCAGAGTCGTTCGGGATGGCTACGACCACCGCTTTTTCATTGTTTATATAAGTATCTTCTTCAGGTGAATTCAAGTCACGCGGAAGATTAACGGAAACTCCCTGTTGCAGCAGCGGCGTCACCACCATAAAGATGATGAGCAGCACCAGCATAATATCAACCATCGGAGTCACGTTAATCTCAGAGTTATATTCACTTTCTCCGCCAACTGACATCGACATAGTTTATTTCTCCTTAAATAATGCTTAAAGTTTTGTTGTAGAAATAACTACTTTCAAATTTTCGATTAGATTATCCGCGCAATTGTTTGGTGCGCTGCTTGATAAAGTAATCAATCAATTCGGAAGCGGAGTTTTCCATTTCGACAGTAAAACTAGATACTTTGTTCGTAAAATAGTTAAACAGCCACACCGCCGGAACCGCCACCGCGATACCGAAAGCCGTTGCCACGAGCGCTTCCGCAATCGCGCCGCCGACCGCGCCGATACCGGCGTTTTGTTCGGTTGCCAGAGCGACGAACGCGCCGATAATACCGACGACCGTGCCGAACAATCCGACGAACGGAGCCGTCGAGCCGACCGTCGCCAGACCGGAAAGTCCGCGTTTCAATTCGGCTTGCTTAACGGCAATCGCGCGCTGCAAAGCGCGTTTCGAGGCTTCCATTTCCTCGCCCGATATATCGCTGTTGCCCTGGTGCGCGCTAAATTCCTTCAGACCCGATGAAACGACCATCGCCAAGTGTGAATTTTTGTGTTTATCGCTGATGTTAATCGCTTCGTCGACATTGTTGTTTTTCAAAGCCTGAGCGACTTTCGGCGCAAACTGGCGCGATTGCTGTTTTGCCGCGTTATATGTCATCCATCGCTCGATGCCGATAGCGATGATGTAAATCGACATTAACAAAAGAATGATAACAACCACCCAACCGGGAATCGTTAAACTTTTTGCAATATCGTAAAGACCAAAAGAAATTTTGGTGCCTCCCTCGGCAAACATTAAGAAAAAGCTTGCTAAAAATGTCATGGTTATCCTCCAAAGAATATCAAAAAAATTATGATTGCAGAGTTTTGAGTTCCGCCCCGCCGCGACGATAAATCGTGCGCTGAAGAGCGTGTCTTCCGAAAGCGGAACTCCAAAACTTACCGGAATTACTGAGCCACAAAATTATAGGTGATAATACCCGTAACTTTCACCGGTGTGCCCGAAAGTAATGTCGGTCTGAATTTCGCCTGGCGTGCCGCGCCGACCGCCGCTTGCTGAAGCAGCGGATGACCGCCCGCGGCGCTTGCCGAAATAACGTTTCCGTTTTCGTCAATCGTCACCTGTACCGACACGGTTCCGGCGGCGCGCACTGCTTTGGCTGCCGGCGGATACGGCGGTTTCGGCAGGCTGATGGCGCTGCCGTTGACGACGCCTTTGGAAATAATTTTCGGAACGGGCGCTTTGGTCGGCTCGGGTTTCGGAGTCGGTGTTTTGACCGGCGGCGGCGGCGGATCTTCCTCGGTCGTCGTCGGAGCAGTGGGAACGGAAACACCGCCTCCACCCTGACCGGTTCTTTCAACTCCGGCACTGGGCGCTGACGGATTTACGTTTTTATCGCCTATCTTGGCGCCCGGAACCCATTTGGCAACATTCGTTTGCCCGCGGGTATCTTTGGGTGGCTCGGTCGGCGCGTCGACCGAAGCAAACCGGTCGGTTCGCACAATCTCGGTCGTTACCTTTTCGCTGGTCTGCTGTTTTTCCGGTTTCTGTTCCGGTTCCGGCGGCGGCGGCGGCGCTTCTTCCGGCAGCGGCGGCGCGACCAGAGTCGAAAGCTCCAGCCCTTCGTCGCTCGTACCGAGGTCTTTCGCGAAAAGACTATAAACGATACCGCCCGCAAATAAAGTCGTCACAATGATAAACGTCGTTAAGAGAAATCCGCCTCGCTTTGTATTTTCTCCTGAATGACTTTTCGATTCGACTAATTGGTCTAACATAGTTTTTATTTACCTCCCTCATTTCCGGTGCCAATCGGGGTCGGGTCAACGAAATTTTCTTTATAACTGCTCTGATGAATAAAATTTAACCTTTGTTGTCATCACTTTTCTACAACAACCAAAACTGCTTTTCTGACGCGTTTAATTCTTTTAATGAGGCGGGCGAACGGACTTTGCCAGTCGGATATGCAAAGTTCCGCCAACTCCGTTTTCATCCTCAATAAACGAATCGGAAAAAAGCAGAAACGTATAAATGATTTTTGACCAGCAACGATTTGAAGTCTAAGATTTTGAAAACAGAAAGTCAAGGAAAATTTCTTATTTCCTTATGCTTTTTTCCAAAATCGCAAAGAAAAATTATAGAAAATTAAAATTTGCGTTGCGGGCGACTCAGCCGAGCCGCCCGCCGTTTTACCGGGTCGCGGTTTTTCTGGCGACCGACCGCCGCGAAGCCGTCGCCAGAGTATTGGCGTCCTTGCGCGTTTCGGTCTGTTTGGTTTTCGCCGCGCCGAGTTTATCCTGCCACCAGATAGCAATCGGGCTGGCAATCGCGATGGTCGAATACGTTCCCGTAATCGAGCCGACAAAAAGCGCCAGCGAAAACCCGCGCAAAACTTCGCCGCCGAAAATAACCAGCGCCAGCACCGATAGAAAAACCAAACCGTTGGTCACAATCGTGCGCGACATCGTCTGGTTAATCGAATCGTTCGTCAATTGATAAAGCGATTTGTCGCGATGCAGCGTCAGGTTTTCGCGGATACGGTCGAAGATGACAATCGAGTCGTTGACCGAAAAACCGACCAGCGTTAAGAGCGCCGCGATGACGGTCAGATTGATTTCCCACTGAAAGACCGAAAAGAAGGCGAGCGTCACCAGAACATCGTGAAACACGGCGATAACCGCGCCCGCCGCATATGTCCAGTCGTAGCGATAAGCGATGTAAAGCAAAATTCCCAGCAGCCCTAAAAGCGTCGCCGCCACCGCCTGATTGCGCAGCTGGTCGCCGGCGACCGGACCGACCGATTCGGTTCCGACAATTTTATAAGCGGCGCTCTGGTCGTCGTTCAGGGTTGCCGTTACCTCAGCTTCTTTGCCGAAGGTATCGAGGGCTTTTTTAACCGTCGCGCGTCCGGTGTTGACTTGGCTATTATCAATCGGCTGTCCTTCGGGAGTCGTCGCGGCGGGCAGTTCCTGTCCTTCGATGATCGGAACTTTAATCAAGACTTCGTCCTGTTTATCGGTCGATTCCTGAATAACCGCATCGTTGACGCCGGCAGTCTGCAAAGCCGCGCGAATGTCGTCAGCCGGAGGCTTCTGCCTGAATTTTGCCGTGACGACCGTTCCGCCCTGAAAATCGACGCCCAGGTTAAACGCGTTAGTTCCGCCGTCAACCGCCTGACGACCAATCGCCGAAATCAAACCGGCGAGAAGAATTGCAACGGAAATCGCAGTCAGAATTCTGCGCTTTCCCATCCAGTCAACTTTTATATTCGTAAAAAATTCAAACATTGTTTTTATTTTAGATTTTAGATTTGTGATTTGCGATTGGAATCAAATTAGCTTCGCCAAAATTAAAAATTTCCTTATCCAATCGCAAATCGGCAATCGAAAATCGCAAATTCATTAAATACTGAGTTTCTTCATATCCCGTTTTTTGTCGAGCAGCCACATAAAAATCGTGCGCGAGACAAAAACCGCCGAGAAAAGGTTAATTAAAAGCCCGAGAATAAGCGTGACGGCAAATCCGCGAATCGGACCCGAACCGTACATATACAATATGACGGACGAGATAATCGTCGTGATGTGCGTGTCGATAATCGTGATAAACGCGCGGTCAAAGCCCAGATCGACGGCTTGCCCGACCAGTTTTCCGGCGCGCAATTCTTCACGGATGCGCTCAAAGATAAGCACGTTCGAGTCGACCGCCATACCGATGCCGAGAATCAACCCGGCGATGCCGGGCAAAGTCAGCGTCGAATCGAACATAATCAAAGCGGCGAGCGTCAGAAGCATATTCAAAATTAAAGCGATAACGGCGTTGATGCCCGAACCGCGATAATAGATGAGCATAAAGATAACGATAAAAATCAAACCCGCCACCGAAGCCGTCACGCCAGCCCGAATCGAATCGGCGCCGAGGCTCGGTCCGACGGTTCTTTCTTCCTGGTATTCAATCGGCGCAGGCAGCGCGCCGGATTTCAAAGTCAAAGCCAAATCGTCGGCTGATTCTTTGGTGAAACGACCGGAAATCTCGCCCGAATCGGAAATCTGCGATTTGATATAAGCGGCTGATTTGACCTGTTCATTCAAAACGACCGCCATATAGCTGTTGATATTTTTGGATGTCCAGTCGCCGAATTTCGCCGCTCCCGCCGGTTTCAGCGCAAACGCAATCTTGTAATCGCGGTCGCCGCCCTGCGAATAAGCGGTCGCTTCGCGCAGTTCGCTGCCGTCGACAATCGCCGGGTTTTCGACCACGACAAAGCGATTCGGCTGGTTGTTCGGCTGATTCGGGTCGGTCGCCGTTTC
>DASVRL010000474.1:0-2664 GCA_036388635.1 Pyrinomonadaceae bacterium | reverse complement strand
TAAAATTCCGAGTAGACGGTTATTGCGCGCGAAATGATTTGCCTGAAAAGGTCGTTTCCCGTAAAGATGTGCAACGCTGTCAATCGCATCTCCGAAATTGTAAATAATTACGGTCGTAATCCAAAGCAGAATAAAACCGAGCTGCCCCCAGACGAAATAAGAAATCCCGTAGAAAACCAGCACGTGCAGCCAGCAGGCGAGCGCGAAAAACGCCGGGCGGCTGACGAAACGGTAATAACCGTCGCCCGCGACATCCGCCGCCAAACGATTATGCTCCTGATTGGTGCGAGGGCGATTCCAGCCGTCGTATATCGTCCGCAGCGGTCCCGCGATTGAATAGAGAAAACAAGGCAGCGGGTTTTTCGTTCCGATATACCAGCCGACGTGAGAATACCAGAATCCGTCCGTGACGGGCGAATGCGGGTCTGATTCGACATCGGTATGGCGGTGATGAAAACGGTGATTTCCCACCCATTGAACGGGCGTTCCGGCGGGCAGACCGAGCGTGACCAGAACTCTCTCCAGCGGTTTCCATAAACGAAGCGAGCGATGACTCAAACATCTGTGATAAGCGATATTGATAGCCAGCCCGGCAGCGCAGTAGTAACCGAAACAATAAGCGAAAAGGGTTGAATAATAAAAAAAATTTGAGCTTTTCATCAATGGCGGCGTTTAAAAATTTCCGATCTCTTCCAATTGCAGCGCGTAAAGCCGCGCCGTGACTTTTGCTGTTTTGACGATTCTTTCGACCAATTCCGCGTTTAAAATTCCGCTCGCCAGAGCTTGTTCAAGTTTTTCCAGGTGATTTTCGTCGTTCGCGCCGTGATACAGCAGAAACGAAACCTGTCCGGCTTGCAGATTCAGTTGCTCGCGAATCCGGTTGCCCCATTTATTCGCCATTTTTTGTCCCAAGCCCTCGATGATAAACATCGCGCCGAGCAGCTCGAACGGATTTTCCCGGCTCGCGCAATGAAACATCCATGCCGACAAAGCTTCTGAGCCGATATTTTTTCCGGCTTTTTGAATCTCCTCCAGGCTGCCGCCGACCGAAACAAAGTCGCGTTCGAGCATTTGAAAATCCCGATGTTCTTCCTTCGCGTGACCGATAAATAAAGAGCGTAGCGGAAAAGCTTCAGCCGTAATATTTGAGGCGGCGCGTGAAATCCAGCGCCCGCCCTCGACAACTTGTTGGCGTAAATTCAGCAAAAGATTCCGGTAATCTTCAATACGAAGCTTGCCGCGATTCAAACGCTCTATTATCGGAATTTGATTGAGACGGCTTTCAAAATCGAGCCAGACATCGGTTAATTTTCTCCATAAAGCGCTCTGAAGATCTCCTTTTTCGGCATGATGCTTATTCTTATCAACAAAAGGCGAAATTGAATGCTGCTCTGCTGCGGCAGCAGCGTCAATCACGCTGGCTTCGCCTAAAATTTCGTTTTGAGGTTCAGCCGCCGTCTCGACGACGGTCAACATCATAAACGAAACCACAAAACGCCCGCTTTCCGGAACCATACAGAGAATTTTTTGACCGGGCTGCAATTTTCCCGAGCCGAAAAGCTCTTCCAGCATAATAAATATCGAAGCCGCACCGGTATTTCCTTTAGTGTAGAGATTGGTAAACCATCGCTCTTCGGAAATCATGCCATTTCCTTTCTCCAGTAGTTCAATAATCTTAGAACGAAAAACGTGCGAAGAATAATGACAGACAAACCAGTCTATGTCTTTTGAATTTATACGTCCCTGCTCGATAAGCTCGAAATAACGCTTGACTCCGAGTTTTAGGACGTTTTCCAAAATTTTCACATCTTGTTTCAGAAGAAGTGCGCCGTCGCGCGCCGCGGCGGCGAAATTCGGATAATCATACCAGGATTTTTCCAGCGTGCCGTCAGCCTGTTTATTTGCTCCCGAATACATGCAAACATCGAAACTGCTGCCATATGATATTAAATCTATCCATTCTATTTTGAGAGAAAGCCCCTTTCTATTAGGACGGTTTTCCAGAACGGCAGCGCCAGCTCCGTCCGACAGCATCCAGCGCAAAAATTCGGCGTCAAAAGGCAGCTTTCCGTCTTTCTGAAAACTTGCCGTTTCCTCAAACAAACCAGGACGAAAGAATCGACTCGTAAATTCGCTGCCGCAGACCACGGAATTCTCTCTGACTCCCGACAAAATCCCGGTAAAAGCGGCTTGCAGAGCCATTATGCTGCCCGCGCAGATGCTTTGAAAACTCGCGATTTCGCAAGGCGGCAGACGGCTAGCGCCGTGGACTAAGCTGGCGAAGCCCGGAGCCAGCAAATCGCTCTGCGAGGTGGACGCCGCCAGAAATTGAACGTCCTTTGCGTCTATCTCCGATTGTTTCAGGGAATCGATGACGGCATTCGCCGCAAGTTCATAATTCCAGAATCCGACTTTGCCGCTGGCATCAATTGCGTAATGCCTGGTGCGGATTCCGTTCTGCCTTAGAATACGGCTTTTGAGGCGTGACTGTCTGCCGCCGATTAAGCCCAGATAATCCTCGATTTCATTGTTTGCGACAGGCTCACCGGGAAGAAACTTACCGAACGAGGTAATATAAACCGAATTTTTTGGTAACATATTGAACTTCAAAAGGTTTGCAGTAAAAATAACCCTGAGGGCATACCTGGTGTAACGAACGCTTTC
>DASVRL010000473.1:0-5552 GCA_036388635.1 Pyrinomonadaceae bacterium | reverse complement strand
CCGGCTTGTTCTGGTTCGGCAATCGCTCCGAAGCCTCAAGTCCGTCAAGCGGAAGTCTGAACCCGACGGTCGGAACGAGTGTTACGCCGTGGAACGGCGACCGTATAACGCCTGCGACCGCCGCCAACGGCGAACCGAGCTGCACGACGGGCGACGCGTCAGCTGCCAATTGCGATGTTTATACGCTGACCGCCAATCCCGGAAATTGGTCGGGCAAGCGCATTAAGGTTCGCTTTAACTGGACTTTACCAGCCAACGATTACGACATGGTAGTTCGTCAGGAAACCAACAGCACGCCGCAGATGCAAGGCGACGGCGTGGTAAACTCTCCGCCTCTGGATACGGTTAGCGGAACGAGCGGTAACGGCACGAACACTTTTGAAGAAGTCGTCCTCAGCCCGCCGGATGCGGGCGCGACGTATTATGTTCGCGCCATATATTTTCTGGTCGCGCCGGGAGACCAGTATGTCGGAACGGCAACGGTCGAGAACACGGTTACAGCCGCGCCGCCGGACAACGGCACTCCGGCGACTTTTGACAATTATCAACCGCCTTTCGGTTATCCGCGCCGCGATAACGCGGGCGAGCCTTCAATCGGCATCAATTGGAACACCGGAAACGTGATGTCGATGTCGCGCCTTCAGGCAAACCGAACCACGTTTAACGATTCGACATCGCCTGCCGACCCGTTGTCGGGAACGACCTGGTTTCCCAAACCCATTACTTTAGCCCCGACCGGTTTCGACCCGATAGGCTTTACTGACCCGATTACGGGACGCAGCATCTTCGGAGAATTGGAAGTCGTCCTCGGCGCCACCAACGCGGTTCTGAGCGATGACGATTTAACGACTATTTCCAATGTTGTTCAAACCGGCGGTCCGACACAGGGCGTCGACCACCAGACAATCGGCGGCGGTCCGCCCAGCCCTAGTGCGCCTATCGGCAGACAACCCGTCGGCGGTTATCCGCACATGTGGTATTACGCTTCGCAATCGGTCGCCACGGCGACGGTCGCCGCCAGCATCAACGGCGGTTACAGTTATCTGCCCGCGGTTCCGGCTTACACTCTGCTGCAATGCAACGGTCTGCACGGGCATATCAAGGTCGCGCCCAATGACGGCACGGTCTATCTGCCGAATAAAGGCTGCGGCGGCAAATCCGGTTTCGCCGTTTCCGAAGACAACGGTTTGACCTGGAATGTGCGGACGGTTCCGACCAGCACGTCGGGAAACACCGACCCGTCGGTCGGCATCGGCGCGGGCGGCAAAGTTTATTTTGCCTATATGGGCGGCGACAATCGCCCGCACGTCGCCATTACTAACGACAAGGGTTTGACGTGGACCAACGATTTCGATTTGTCGCAGAGCGTCACGCCGAACCTGACGGCGGCGGTCTTTCCGCACGCGGTGGCGGGCGACAACAACCGCGCGGCGGTGTTTTTCCTCGCTACCAGCTCGACTAATCCGGGCGATCCGGTCGGCAGCGACAACGAAGGCGCGGGTCCGAATTTTGCCGGAACTTGGTATCCGTATATCGCCACGACTTATGACGGTGGTCAAAGCTGGACTGTAATCAGAGCGGATCACGACCCGCTGCTCGGAGTCGGAGTGAAAAATCCGGTTCAGCAAGGCGTGATTTGCACCGAGGGAACGCTTTGTCCCGCCGGTCCGCCGGATACGCGCAATCTGCTCGACTTTAACGAGCTGGCGGTCGATTCGCGCGGGCGTATCGTCGCCGTCTATGCCGACGGCTGTCATACGGTCGGCAATCCCGCAACCCTGCACCCGTGTATGACCCAGCCCGATAATGACCCGGTTTTGACTACCCGCATGCAAAATCAGGCGATAGCGAGATTGACGCTGATTCGTCAGCGCGACGGAAGAAGGCTGTTCGGAGCGTTTGACCCGGGCGGTCCTTCGGCTCCTCCTTTATCGCCGCCCGTTTTCATCGAGGAAAACAGCCGCGGCTATAATTTGCGATGGGCGACGCCCGCCAACGGTAATTCGCCGCTGACCGCCTACCGCGTCTATCGCGGCACGGGCGGCGGACGCGAACAGCTCGTCGCCGTCGTCACCGCCAAGCAAAACCGACACTTCGATCTGCGAACACTCGTCAACGGCGGCGGCTCGATGTATTACAAAGTAACGGCGGTCAACGCATTCGGCGAAAGCCCCCGCAATGTGAAGTTTTTCCCGTCGCAGAGCAAAACTCAAAGCAAAGCTGAATAAACAGTGATTAGCGCCGCCGCTCGTCCGAAGAACGGCGGCGCTAATTACAAGGAGAAATTAAAATGATAAAAACAACAAATAACTTCCTGCGACTGACTCAAAAACTCTTTCCCCTGGTTCTATTCAGCTTGGCAATTTTGATTAGTCTGTCAATTTCGGCACAAGCCGCAACTTATACCGTCACGAGCGACGCCGACAGCGGTCCGGGAACTTTGCGTCAGGCTATTCTCGACGCCAACGCCACACCGGGCGATGCGGACACGATTGATTTCAATATCACGCCGCTTGGCGGCGTAAAAACCATTAATCTCTTATCGCCGCTGCCGGCGATTACCGGAACGGGCACCGGCTCGTTGACAATTAACGGCTACACGCAGTCCGGCTCGTCGGCGAACACATTGCCGACGGTCGCCAGCAATGCCGTTTTGACTATTGAACTGAACGGCGCGGGCGCGGGGGCGGCAATCGGTTTGCGCTGTTCCGGCACGGGAGCCAACGCGTTTTGTGTGATTGCAGGACTTGTTATCAACCGCTTTCAGGAAGGCGGAATCCGAGTTGACGCCTCGACGCGCGGCGTAGTCAATGGAAACTTTATCGGCACGAACGCGGCAGGCACGGCGGCTCTGGGAAATATTAATTACGGTGTTTTGTTTCTCGACCCATCCGGTTTATCCGGCGCGAATCCCAGTGGCACCGTTCCGGGACGCAATGTTATTTCCGGCAATAGCGGCACAGGCGTGACAATTTCGGACACAGCAACCGGCATCTCGATTAGCAGCAACCTTATCGGTACAGATAAAACCGGCACGCTCGACGTGGGCAATACAGGTCACGGCATTTTGATTGCTAATTCCGATACTAATACCGTATTCGGAAACATCATATCCGGCAATAACGGAAGCGGCGTTGCCATTCAGCAGGACTTTGGCTTTACCGCTTCCGGAAATAACGTTAACACGAACTTTATCGGCGTTGACGCAACCGGCAATTCTGCTCTCGGCAATAACGGCAGCGGTATCCTGCTGCAAGCCTCGGGCAACTTTATCGGCACCGGCGCATCGCCGTTTCGAAACGCGATTTCCGGCAACGGCGCCAACGGCATTTCGATCAGCACCAACTTCGCCACCTCAAACAGCGTGCTCGGAAATTTCATCGGCGTCGGATATAACGGCACGACTTCGATTCCAAATTTTGATAACGGCGTTCAAATTTCAAATGGCGCTGCCGGCAATACAATCGGCGATCCGACCGGAGTTATCCTTGGCGCAACGCCCGCCTGCACCGGCGGATGCAATATCATCGCCAACAACGGCAATGCGCTTTCAACCGGCGCGCGAGCCGGAATTTATCTTGATTCGACGGCGGGCGCGGGCAATGCGATTCGCGCGAATTCGATTTTCAACAACACGGGCATAGGCATCGATTTGCAGGCGACCGGCGCGACCGCTAATGACCTTAACGACCCGGACACAGGCGCGAACAACCAGCAAAACAAACCCGTCATAAATAACGCCAATACGGCAGGATTTATTTCCGGAACGCTCAACAGCACCGCCGGAACGACTTTTGCTATCGACTTTTTCCGTAATTCGCTCCCCGATACTGCTCTGACCAGCGAAGGGCGCATTTATATCGGCACGGTTAATTGCACATCGGTTTCCACTACCACGTGTACAATTGCGGGAAATAATTATGCGTTTTTCTTTACCACGACGGTGCCGCTCAGCGTCGGGCAATTCGTGACGGCGACCGCCACGGCGACCGGAACCGCTTTTGCGCCGCAAGCCGTCGGCGACACTTCGGAACTTTCCGATGCTGCTGCCGTCGTCCTTGCGCCGCCGACTGCGGCGAGCGTCACTATTGCCGGAAGAGTCTTGGCGGGAAAAAACAGAGGCGTTTCAAATGCTTCTCTTTATTTGACTGATACTGACGGTCAGATTCGCGTAGCCAGAACAAATGCGTTCGGCTATTACCAGTTTACGGAAGTCCGCGCCGGCGAAACTTACATCATTAGTGTCAGACACCGGTCGTATCAATTCACTCCGCAGGTCATTACGGTTAATGAAGAACTGGCAGACGTGGACTTTACGCCGAATCAATAAGCTGACTGAGATGCTTTCGACTATTCGTGATAAACAAAGCAGAGGCGGGTTTATTCCCGCCTTTTTAAGTTGTAACGGATTTTGTGTAAATGCTTCTTAACAACAAATTTCGATTTCGGCTAAACGCCTATTAAATTATTTGCTAAGCCGGTAAGGCGAAAATCGAAAAATTGCATTTATACAAAAATCCAATATCTCTTTGTACAAAGGTTTTGAACGGAAGACGATTTATTAACAGTTCTTTCAATAATAATTAAGTTTTGTAAAATTTTGTTTAACTTTGCTATGTTAATGATAGTAAGAAATTTCTCTTATATGGAAAGATATGATTACCTCAAACTCAGCAAATTTTGACGTTTTATGATTATCCTGCCTGGAAGAATACGGTTACCTGTCAGGAATCTTTTTACCGTTTTTTCATTTGAAATCGGATAAGTTCTGGCATCTTCACGCTAAACCCGGAAATGAACAATTGCTTGCAATGACAAAGCAGATGAATTCAATGACTCATCTGGCAAGCATTGTCGCGTTCGCAAGTTTGGACGAAGATTTGTTTTTGCTTCTGCATCAAGCCGATGCGCGAGAAGTGATTCGTCAGAAAATTATTGAAGTGTATTTTCCCGAATAAGCGGAGAAGTTTCAGCTTGCAATTTCTGAAAATCAGGAAATTAACAGCATCGAAAATCTATTGCTTAAAGAGGCGAAAAACAAAACTCCTGATATTTCAAAACTCGTCACCGACACGCCGAAACGAAACATCGCCTTTCGTCGCGCAATAATTAGACTCTACGATTACACTTGCGCCGCTTGTCGTTTGCGGATTATCACTTTAGACGGAGAAACTGCCGTTGAAGCTGCGCATATTTTTCCGTTCGCCAAATCGTTTGACGATAGCATTGGCAATGGATTAGCGCTTTGTCCGCTTCATCACTGGTCATTTGATAAAGGATTATTTTCGATTGAGGACAATTACAAAATGATTGTCGCAACAAATTTTGAAGAAAGCGGAAACGAAGCATTTCTACTTCGCAGTTTGCAGGCGAAAGAAATTTATCTGCCGAAAGAAAAGCCGTTTCGTCCGTCACTGACAATGATTCGCTGGCATCGACAAAACGCTTTTAATCTGTAGCTAGAATCAATATTTCTTACAAAAATGATAATTAACCGCCAGAATTCAAAAAGGAATTGACAGATAAAATTAACCTATGATAGTTTCTATCAA
>DASVRL010000472.1:0-6423 GCA_036388635.1 Pyrinomonadaceae bacterium | reverse complement strand
CAAAGGCGCGACCGTCGGCTTGACTAATGCGAAACAAGTTCGCGAAGCGTTTAAGGTCGCGCAGTATTATTCAAATTCTTCGCGCAAATACGTGATTATCGAAAGACAGTTGATCGGCGAAGATTTTCGCGCGCTGGTCGTCAACAATCAATTGGTTGCCGTCGCCGAGCGCACGCCGGCGCACGTCGTCGGCGACGGCGAAAGCACCATCGCGCAGCTGATTGATAAAGTCAATCACGACCCGCGACGCGGTTACGGGCACGAAAAAGTTTTGACGCAAATCGTTATCGACGACCAGACCAGAGAGCTTTTGCGGGCGAAAGATTACACGCTCTCGTCGATTTTAAATAAGGGCGAAAAACTGATTTTAAAGACGACGGCGAATATTTCGACCGGCGGCACGGCGATTGACCGCACCGACGACGTTCACCCGGAAAACGTGTTTTTGTTCGAGCGCATCGCGCAGATTATCGGTCTTGATATTGCCGGAGTTGACGTTATCGCGCCGGATATTTCCACGCCTTTGCGCGAAAACGGCGGCGGCATTATCGAAGTCAACGCCGCGCCGGGTTTCCGTATGCATCTTTCGCCGAGCGACGGCATCGGGCGCAACGTCGCCGAGCACGTGATTGATATGCTTTTCCCGCCCGGAAAACCGTATCGCATCCCGATTTTTTCGATTACCGGAACCAACGGCAAAACGACCGTCACGCGATTTATCGCGCATATTTTGAAAAACAGCGGCTGTACGGTCGGTTTTACGACGACCGACGGAACGTATATCGGCAACAATCTGATTGTTTCGGGCGACAACACCGGACCGGTTTCGGCGCAGCTCGTTTTGAAAGACCCGACGGTCGATGTCGCCGTGCTGGAAACGGCGCGCGGCGGAATCATTCGCTCCGGCTTGGGCTTTGACCATTCGGACGTCGGCGTCGTGACGAACATCGCTTCCGACCATCTGGGTTTGAAGGACGTGAACACGCTCGAAGATTTGGCGCGCGTCAAGTCCGTCGTGCCGCGCTCGGTTTCCAAACGCGGCTTTGCCGTTTTGAACGCCGAGGACGACCACGTTTTCGGGATGCGGAAACTGGTCGAAGGCAACGTCGCGCTGTTTTCGATGGACGAGCACAACGAGCGCGTTCAGCGGCACGCCGAGGACGGCGGCGTTTCCTGCGTCTACGAAAACGGCTACGTCACGCTTTTGAAAGGAAAATGGAAGGTTCGCGTCGAAAAAGTAACGAATATGCCGATCACCTTCGGCGGGCGCGCCGGTTTTATGATTCAGAACGCGCTGGCGGCGACGCTCGCCTGCTTCGTTCACGGCGTTTCCATCGAAGACATCCGCAACGGGCTTTCGACTTTTACAGCCGGTACGGCGCAGACGCCCGGACGCCTGAACTTTATCGAAATCGGCAATTTCACCGTTTTGATGGACTACGCGCACAATCCGGCGGGTTTGACGGCGCTCATAAAATTCATCACCAAGCTGCCGTTTAAACATCGCAGCGTTATCCTGAACGGCACGGGCGACCGGCGCGACGACGACATCCGCGAAATGGGCAAGCTCTGCGCGGAAAACTTCGAAAAAATCATCATCCGGCGCGGCAACTACCTGCGCGGGCGCGACGAAAAGGATATGTACCGACTGCTGGAAGAAGGAATTAGTTCCGACGGCAACAAACCGAAAGTGAAAATCATTCCCGAAAGCGACGAAGCGATTCGTTACGCGCTGGAAAACGCGCAGCCGGGCGAGCTTATCGTGACGCTCGGCGACCGCGTGCGCCAGGACATTGAATTAATCAAGAAATTCCGCGACGAGATGAATCCGATTGCGGCGATTGATTAGAGTTTCAACCTTTAAAACTCCGGGTTTGCGCTTTATTCAGCGTGAACTCGGAGGAATAATCCCGCGATTTTAATTGATTGTTACAATCCGCATCAGGTTCATTAAACAATTCACCCCAAAAAAGCTTAATTGAATCAGCTTTATTGCCGATCGGAAATTTATTTATAAATCTGTGTGACAATTTCACCATCAGCCGTCACAAAGCCGCGATACATTCCCTCGGAATTAAACGGCAGAGCGACATTTCCCATTGAATCGACCGCAATCAAACCGCCTTCGCCGCCGATTTCGGTCAGATGCTCGATTGTTTCGCGCGCGGCGTCTGCCAGGTTCAGATTTTTATATTTCATCCGCGCCGCCACGTCGAAAGCTGTCACGCCGAGCATAAAAAATTCGCCGTGCCCGGTGCAGGAAACAGCGCAGGTGTGATTGTCGGCGTAAGTGCCCTGACCGACAATCGGAGTATCGCCGACGCGCCCGAATTTTTTATTCGTCATCCCGCCGGTCGAAGTCGCCGCCGCGACGTTGCCTTGAAAATCGCAGGCGACCGCGCCGACCGTGCCGAGCGATTTCGCATTTTCGACTTCGGATTTCAGCGTTTCGTCCGACTGTATTTCTTTCTCGATCAGCGCCGGTTCGCTCGCCGTGTGGTCAAGCTGGACGCTTCCGGCTTCGCGCGCTTTTAAAAGCTGCCGGTAGCGAAACTCGGTGTAAAAATATTTATCGTCTTCAAATTCGACCTGCATTTCGCGCGCAAATTCGTCCGCGCCGCGTCCGGCAAGCAAAACGTGCGGCGTGCGTTCCATCACGAGCCGCGCCAGTTTGATGGGATTTTTAACGTTTTTGACAAAGGCGATTGCGCCCGCTCTCAAGCTTGCGCCGTTCATCAGGCAGGCGTCCATCTCGTTTTTGCCTTCGTGCGTGAAAACCGCGCCTTTGCCGGCATTGAAAAGCGGAAAATTTTCAAGCTCGACGACCGTCGCTTCGACGACATCAAGCGCATTTCCGTCTTTTTGGAGAATTTCCCAGCCGGTTTCCAGCGCACGCGTCAAACCGCGGCGATAATCTTTTTCGAGTTCGGCGGTCATCTCGCCGCGCAGAATCGTGCCCGCTCCGCCGTGAATTGCCAGTGCGATTTTACTCATTTAATTATTTTGCCACAGAGGTCACGCCGAGCATAGAGAAATTAACAACCATAAAGCTGATAAACCGAGATTTAAAAAAAGAAAAAACAATTTTTTTAATTCTCCTTCATCCTCTGCATCTACTGTTAACTTTCTTTTTCTGTATTCTTTGCGGCTAGTTTTTCAGGGCTTTGAAAAGTCGGATTGTTCCTGCAATCGTTTTAAAATACGCGCCGCTTTCGACATTGACGAAACCGGTTTCGCTCATCAGAAAGGGAAGCGGTTCTTCGGGATTGTCCGCCGTCGTTTCCGCGCTGTCCGTCGACGGCGAAGAATGCGAAAAAAGGCGTTCCAACACATTACTCGGAGCGCCGAAATCGGCAATGTGCAGTTCGCCTTTCGGCTTTAAAACGCGCAGCGTTTCGAGCAGGGTTTGCCGCATGCTCCGGTTATCGAGGTGATGAAAAAACAGCGTCGAAACGACGCGTTCAAAAGCGGCGTCGGCAAACGGCAGGTTGTCGGAAAATCCCTGTTCAAAGGTAATTTCGACGTTTTCCCTGTCCGCTTTCCGGCGCGCCATTTGCAGAATTTTTTCGTCGGCGTCGAGCGCAAAAACTTGAGCGGCGGGAAATTGTTTTTTGATTTTCCGCCCAAGCGTTCCCGTGCCGCAGCCTAAATCGAGAATTTTCTGCCCGTTTTGCAGATTTGCCTGCCGCATCAGCGCTTCTTTAAAAGTATTTTCCCGCGTCGTCCAGCGGACAACCGGGTCGTAAAACCGGGTCAGCCAATGAAAGTTGAGCGCGGGAATATAACTTTTGGTTTCTTTCGGCATTACAATTTTAAGTTTCTGAGTCGCAAGGCGTTCAGAATAACCGAAACCGAACTGAAAGTCATCGCCGCGCTTGCCAGCATCGGGCTGAGCAAAATGCCGAGCGGGTATAAAACGCCCGCCGCGATGGGCACGCCGACCAGATTGTAAACAAAAGCGAAAAATAGATTTTGACGAATGTTTTTCATCGTCGCCCGCGACAGACGCAGTGCGCGAATGATGCCGTTCAAATCGCCTTTCAAAAGCGTGATGTCAGCTGATTCCATCGCCACGTCCGTGCCGGTTCCCATAGCGATTCCGACCTCTGCCTGCGCGAGCGCCGGCGCGTCATTTACTCCGTCGCCAGCCATCGCCACGATTTTTCCCTGCGCTTGCAGCTCTTTCACCAGGTTGGCTTTCTCGTCCGGCAGAACGTCGGCGAAAACCTTGTCGATGCCGAGCCGGCGGGCGACCGCTTCCGCCGTTGCCTGATTATCGCCCGTCATCATAACGATTTCGATTTTCTGCCGGTGCAGCTCGGCAATTGCCTCTTTCGCCGATTCTTTTATCGTGTCGGCGACGCCGATAAGTCCCGCGAGTTTTCCATTAACTGCGACAAACATTACGGTTTGACCTTCGGCGCGAAGCTCGTTTGCTTTGCCGGGTATGGAAACAGGATTTACAGGACGTACAGGATTTAACGGATTTTTATCCAGTCTATTCCGTTCATCCTGTTTGAAATTTTCCTGCGCGAGGAATTTTTCGTTTCCGATTTTGATTTCTTTTCCGTCGATTTTTCCGATTAAACCTTTTCCGGTGATCGATTCAAAATCCGAGACTTTCGCAAAATTAATATTTCTTTCCAAAGCGCCTTTGATAATGGCTTCCGCCAGAGGATGCTCGCTCGATTTTTCGAGGCTGGCGGCGAATCTCAAGATTTCGTTTTCATCCGAATCCGACAGCGCGACTACCTGTTGAAGGCGCGGTTTGCCTTCGGTCAGCGTGCCGGTTTTATCGACGACAATCGTGTTTATTTTTTCTAAAATCTCCAGCGCTTCCGCTTTTTTTACCAGCACGCCGGCTTTTGCGCCGCGTCCGGTTCCGACCATAATCGACATCGGCGTCGCCAATCCTAAAGCGCACGGACAGGCGATAATCAATACCGCGACCGCGTAAACAAAGCCGCTCGTAAAGCTTCCGAGCAAAGCCCAAACCGCAAACGTAACCACGGCGACGACGATCACCGCCGGCACGAAATAGCCGGAAACGATGTCGGCTAATCTTTGAATCGGCGCGCGCGAACGCTGCGCTTCGCCGACCATCTGCACGATTTGCGCGAGCAGAGTTTCGCTGCCGACTTTTTCGACCCGCATCGTAAAGGCGCGATTGCCGTTGATTGTGCCGCCGATGACGCGGTCGCCTTTTGTTTTTTCGATGGGAATCGGCTCGCCCGTCACCATCGCTTCGTCAATCGTCGTTTCGCCTTCGAGAATTACGCCGTCGGTCGGAATTTTTTCGTTTGCTTTAACGCGAAGCCGCGCGTTTTTCTGAACATCCGCCAGAGAAATTTCCGCTTCGCTGCCGTCGTCGAAAACGACCGTGGCGGTTTTCGGCGCGAGTCCGAGCAGCTCTTTTAAGGCGCTCGACGTCTGGCTGCGCGCGCGAAGTTCTAAAACCTGACCGAGCAAAACCAGAGTGGTAATCACCGCCGCCGCTTCAAAATAAACGCTGATTAAATGCGTGTGCGGATTGTGCATCGAAGCCGGGAAAACGTTCGGGAAAAAAAGCGCCGCGAGACTGTAAAGATAAGCCGCGCCCGTGCCGATGACAATCAGCGTAAACATATTCGGGCTTAAGTTTTTAAACGATTGCGCGGCGCGCACGAAAAAGGGAAATCCGCAATATAAAACCACCGGCGTCGCCAGAATGAATTGAATCCAGAGCGCCGACACAGGCGAGATAAACGTATGAAAATCCGGCAGCATTTCCGCCATCGCCAGCAGAAAAACCGGCAAGGTCAAAACGGCTGAAATCCGGAAACGCCGTTGCATATCCAGATATTCCGGGTCGGGCGTATCGTCGAGCGAGACGGTTTTCGGCTCTAAAGCCATTCCGCATTTCGGGCACGTTCCCGGTCCGATTTGCACGACTTCCGGGTGCATCGGGCAGGTGTATTCGACGCCTCCGGCGCTTTCCGCCGGTTCGGTTTCATCTTTTTTCTTTTCGAGAAAACTCGCCGGATTTTGTTTGAATTTATTGAGGCAGCCGGTCGAGCAAAAATAAAAACTGCGTCCTTCGAAATCGTATTTTCCCGCCGCCGTTTCGGGCGCGACCGACATTCCGCAAACCGGGTCGATAAATTCGCCCTGCGGCGCGGCAATCATTTCGCCGTGCTGGACGGTTTCCTTTTTTCGACCTAACTGGACAAAATTCACGGTCGGTACGCCGTTTGTTTGATTGATAAATTTTTGCAGACAGCCTTTCGAGCAGAAATAAAATGTCGTGCCGTCGTGATTAAAGCTCCCGGCGGCAGTCGCCGGATTGACCGTCATTCCGCAAATCGGGTCGACGTGCGTGCCCGATTTATCTTCGCGCATTTCATCAGTTTGTGAATGTTTGTTTGTCATATCTTTCACCTTTCC
>DASVRL010000471.1:0-3741 GCA_036388635.1 Pyrinomonadaceae bacterium | reverse complement strand
TCACAAATTAAACTTTCCAAGTGCTACACAGAGACGAGCGGCGATAATAGCCGAAATTTTAGATGATAAATGCCGCGCCTCTCGATGTCAAGAAACGAGCCTTAAATATGGCTCAAACCGCCGTTATTTCGTGATTATTATTTCAACGGAACAAAACTTGCCATAATTCGCGCGTTTGACAAAAACGCCCGCATTTATGTCAAATGAATTTGAGGAGGAACCATGAGAGTCAAATTATACAGTTTAGGATTAGGAATGATTTTAGCGTCGCTCGCTTTTTCGGCGTGCGGCGGAACCGAGTCTAACGGCGTGGTCAACACGACGAACGCCAACCGGACGAACAGCAACAACACGGCGGTGGTTGTTAACAGCAACACAAACGCCGTCATTACGACGACAAACAACACCACTACGAATATGAACTCGAATATGGGCGGCAGCAACACTATGAGAAATTCGAATATGAACACTACTAATTCGAATATGCGCACTAATTCGGGCAATACGAATATGAGAAATTCAAACACCAACCGCTAACGGTTTAATGGATTTCGCATAAATAATCCGGCGGGTTTTACGGAAAACCTGCCTTTTTCATTCGATTTTGTCGTCGGTAATCAACGCCTCATCCATTTTATCGACGCGATTAACGGCGGCGTAAAAATTATCGCTCTTTTGTGATTTTATTCTCAATGGAACGAAATTTGCCGCAATTTACTTGTTTTTAAAAAAATGTATTTTTTTAAGACAGACAACAGGAGAGTCTTTAGGAGGACAAATGAAAGTCAAATTATATAGCTTAGGCTTAGGAATGATTTTAGCGGCGCTCGTTTTTTCAGCGTGCGGCGGGACTGAATCGAACGGCGTGGTCAACAGCACCAACGCCAACCGGTCAAATAATCCGAACACGGCAAGTGTCGTTAACGCCAACAACTCGACAGTGGTCAGCACTACCAACAACGCCACTACGACGAATCGATGGGCGAATGCCAACGGCGTGACGCGCGAACAATACGATAAAGAACGCGCCGATTACGAAAGAGAAAAAGGCACCAGCACCATCGGTCAGGGCGCAAACGACAGCTGGATTTGGTTTAAAACCCGCGCTGCATTGTTAGGCACCAGCGATTTGCGCGAATCAACCGTTAATGTCGATGTCGCCAACGACGTCGTGACCCTGAAAGGAACGGTCGAAACCGCGGCGCAGAAAACAAAAGCCGAACAGGTTGCCAAAGGCATCGACGGCGTGAAAAGCGTGAAAAACGAATTAAAAGTCGCGCCCAATGATTCGATGGCGAATATGAGCAGCGGCAATTCCGGCAACACGAAAAGCGCGAATGCCAACGCGAACAAAAGATAAGTTCAAAATTTAATTTGAACGTTTAAGGCGAGTTTCCATCGAAACTCGCCTTTTTATTGCCCCGATTCATTTTCAAAAAACTTAACCGAAAACTTTTTAATCGCCGTTTCGCAAAACTTTTTCAATCGCTTCGATTACATTCCGGGTTTTCACATTCAAAATACATTTCGGCTCGCCGAATTCTTTGCAGAAATAACCGGCGCACGGCTGGCAGGCGAAAGTTTCGTAAACGATTTCGTGCCGCGCGTTTGTCCACGGTCGCCAGTGATGAATGTTTGACGAGCCGAAAATGACGACCGAAGGCGTTTGGACAGCCGCCGCGATATGCGCGATGCCCGAATCGTTTCCGACAAACAGTTTTGCCTGCGAAGCTAAAGCCGTGATTTCCGGCAAGGTCAAATCGTCAAAAGTCAGAATCGGAAATGAGGAAAGCCGTTTGAGTTTTTCCAGAACTTCGCTTTCTTTTCCGGTGGCGACGGCGACAACCGGCAAACCTTTCCGGTGCAGAAAATCCGCGATTTCCGCAAAATTTTCCGTCGCCCACTGCTTCGTTTCAAAGGCGGCGACCGGATGAAGCAGGGCAAACGCGGATTGCGAATTGCGGATTTCGGATTTGACGAAATCGCTCTCCGGCAAAAAAATCCTGGCGTCGTTGCCGCTTTGCATTCCGGCGCTAAATTTTTTCTCCAAAGAGCTTAGAGCTTTTTCCGTGACGACCAGACGGCTTTTCGGCTGATCGGCGACCGGCACGCCGACAAATCCCAAAAGCGCAAGCTGCTGCTCGGCGGAATGAGTTTTTTCCTTCTGCCAGAAATCCGACGACGAAGAAAGCAGGTGATTGTAGAGAAAATTGTATTGGTTTTCCGTGTAGCCGACGCGGTGGCGCGCGCCGCTCGCTCGCACGAAAAACGTCGCCGTGGTTCCGCCGTGCAGATTAAAAGCGACATCGTATTTCGTGCGCCGAATCTGCCGCGCCATTTGCAGACGCGAGCGAAAATCGTCTTTTTTGAAACTCAGAACATTGTCAGCCGCGTCGAAGCCTTCCAGAACGGGCGCAACCCAATCTTCGAGCAGAATATCGATCCGCGCTCCGGGCAAAAATCGCCTCAGAGCGTCCAGTGAAGGCGTCGCGAGAACCGTATCGCCGATTGAGCGCAGGCGCACGACGAGCACGCGATTAACTTTTGTCCAATCTAAAATCATTAGTCTGGAGAGTCCGGAGAGTCCGGAGAGTCACGAGTCAGGAAGAAATTTCTTTTGACTCTCAGGACTCTATAGACTCTCCGGACTCTCGACTTATTTCTCCGTCGTCGCTTCTTCGACCAGCATCACGGGAATTTCGTCGCGAATCGGGTAAACCAGATTGCATTCGGGGCTGACGCATTTCAAACCGCTCCGGTCGGCTTTGATTTCGACTTTCGATTTGCACTTCGGACAGCGAAGAATTTCCAAAAGTTCGGGACTGATTGCCATAAAAACTCCTTCAGAATAATTTCTAACATCTTACGCAAATTCGAGCGGATTTATCAAAAGGCTGATTTTTATGTTTCCTACGATTAAAGCGATTTCCCAGTTTCGAGCGGGCAATTTCCCGCTTCAAAGATAAAAAAATAATTTTAATTCCGGCGTTTGCACAATCGCTTGAGCAAAAAACTTAAAAATTTCGCGTCTTCGCGTCGTCTCTGTCGCGGAAAAACTTTAAACCGAACCGACGCGTGAAAAAGCGTTTTTCGGCGGCAAAATTTTAGATTAAAAATCAGGAGTCGTTTAAATGAAAAAAGTTTTATCGCTCGCATTTTGTTTATTGTTTGTTTCGTCCGCTTTCGCGCAGGAAGCCGGCAATCGCGTTTACGGCAATCGCGGCGGCGGCGCCGACCAGCCGGTTCAGCGTCGAATGCCGAATCTGCCGAAAACCACGGTCGATTCGGTCAGCATCGACCCGGCAAACCAGACGATTACGCATTACCAGTTTATCGACGTGAAAGTTTTAACCACGGTCGAAGCGAAAGAATACACAGCCGTTTTCGGTCTGGCGCAGGAAGCGGCGACGATTCCCGAAGCAAACAGGAAACTGGAAAAACAAATCAACGATTTCCGCTCGGGATTAAGCAGTTTGGGCATTTCCGCCGCCGACACTTACGTCGATTTCATCACGCAAAACCGCGTTTACGATTACACGGTCAAGGGCAACACGGCGCGCGAAAAGGTTTCGGGCTTTCAAATCAAGGAAAATTTTATCGTCCGCTACAGCGACCGCAAGCTTTTGGAAAGAATCGTCGCGCTCGCCGCGCAAAACGATATTTTCGATTTGGTAAAGGTCGATTACGTCGTCGGCGATTTATCGCAGATTAAAACGCAGATGGCGAACGAAGCCGCCAGAA
>DASVRL010000470.1:0-2118 GCA_036388635.1 Pyrinomonadaceae bacterium | reverse complement strand
CGAGCGGAACTTTGCATATCGGCTGGCGCGAATCGAAATACAAGCTCAATTCAAATCCCGATTGGATTCAATTCGGCACGGGTTATGATAAAGTGCAGGCGTTTCGCTCAAAAATCGAGAATTTCGCGCAGGCGATTCGCGGCAAGGAAGATTTGCTGATTAAGCCGGAAGATGCGCTGGCGTCGGTCGAAGTCATCGAAGCGGCGTATAAATCACTGAACCAGAATTTGTGGCAGAAAGTGATTGAAAAATCGGGCGCGGCGGCGCGCTGACAAGATAAGGCGGCACGAGGCGGCAGCGCCCCTGAAGCTGAAGTTTTATGGAAAATAAAATCTACACGCTTACCGGCGCAGACGGAAAGCCTTATCAAAGCGCGACGAAAGGCAAGCTTGGCGGGCATCGCCGGGATAAAATCTACGGAACGCTCGATTGTGCGGGCGCTGAACGGTGGATTGCCAAAGGTCATTACGTCAAACAGCGCTTGTTTTTCGCCGATGAACAGGCGGCAATCGCGGCAGGCTTTCGCCCGCGCGCTCGTTGTCTGCCCGAAAAATACAAGCAATGGAAAGCAAAGAAAAACTAGCCGCGAAAAAGCACGAAAGAACGCGGAATTTTATTCATTTATTTTTCGGGCTTTTTCGCGTTTTTTCGCGGCTAAAATCCTATGATTAAAATTCACCCGACGGCAATTATCGAAGACGGCGTTAAAATCGGCGAAGGCTCAAGCGTCTGGGACAGCGTGCATATTCGTCACGGCGCGCAAATCGGCGCGGAATGCATCGTCGGCGAAAAAACTTATATCGCTTACGACGTCCGAATAGGCAACCGCGTGAAAATCAACGCGATGGTTTACATCTGCGCGGCGGTGACGATCGAAGACGGCGTGATGATTTCCGCTTCGACCACTTTTACGAACGACCGTTTCCCGCGCGCGACGTTTCCCGATTTAAAAAGTTTAAGACCGAGCGAGCCGGACGAGCACACTCTGCCGACGCTGGTTCGCGAAGGCGCGACCATCGGCGCCGGCTGCATCATCGGCAACGATTTGGAAATCGGACGCTGGGCGATGGTCGGAATGGGCTCAATCGTCACGAAATCGATTCCCGATTTTCATCTGGTTCTCGGTTCGCCCGCTCGCAGCGTCGGCGCGGTCTGCAAATGCGGGCAGCTTTTTCATCGGTTTGATGAAAGCACGGAAAGCAAAGAAATTTCTTGTGCTTGCGGATTGGAGTATGAAATCATTAACCGGGAGGTAACGGAAAAATGACTTCGTTTTTCTCAATAAAACATCAATTCGGTGTTTTGATTTTTACCGGGATTATAACGGCATTCGTCTTAGCCGAAGTCGCTCACAAGATTCCTTATGTCAACACGAAACTGCCTTACCGGCACGTTGTCATCGCTAAAAAACCAATCGACCTTTATCAATGCGAAAACTTCAGCCGGAGAAATAAAATCGGAGTTCTTGAAACCGGAGAAATTGCTGATTTAGAAAAAGTGGTTTGCGGCGATGACACGCGGTGGTATGTCCGGCTGGCGGATGGAAGAGAAGCCTGTTATCCCGCTTACGAGCGAGACAACGGCGACCATAAACTTTATAACTTTTACTATTTCTAAATGTCCAAAATCGCAATAGTCGGCTCCGGTTTTCTCGGTTTAACGCTGGCATTAAGACTTGCCGAAAGCGGAAATCAAGTTACCGTTTTCGAATCCGCCGCGGAAATCGGCGGCTTGGCGAGCGCCTGGCAAATCGGCGATGTGGTTTGGGACAAGCATTATCACGTCACGCTTTTGTCCGATTCCCACACGCGAAAAATCGTTTCCGAGCTGGGTTTGGAAAATGAATTTAAATGGGTTGAAACGAAAACCGGGTTTTATACCGACGGCAAGCTCGTTTCGATGTCTAACGCGCTGGAATTTCTCAAATTTCCGCCGCTCGGTTTAACCGGCAAATTTCGCCTCGGCGCGACGATTTTTTACGCTTCGCGAGTTAAAGACTGGAAACACCTGGAAAAAATTCCGGTCGAACAGTGGCTGACGAAGCTTTCCGGCAGGCGAACGTTTGAAAAAATGTGGAAGCCGCTTTTGAAAGCGAAACTGGGCGAAGCTTATCGCGAA
>DASVRL010000469.1:0-11449 GCA_036388635.1 Pyrinomonadaceae bacterium | reverse complement strand
TCGAAAGGCGCGGTGGTGGCAAACGAAATTCGCAATTGTCTGGCGAATCAAATTGCCGGAGATAATATGCCCGTGCCGTTCTACGTCATCAGAGAGAGAATCGTGGATTGGGCGGTCAGAGAAAAATCGGCGCGCTGGCTGCCGAAAAGATTTGCCGGCTATTCGGATTTCATAAACACCTGCGAAAAAAATTCTATGGGGAGCCTGGAGAGAAGACTGGGCGCGGATAAAGAAAAATGGGTTTGGGGCAATGTTTTTCAGGCTCGTTTTCAGCATCCGCTGGCGATTGCGCCTTTAATCGGCGGGCAGTTTATGATTAAACCGGTCGGCTTGAACGGCAGCGGGCAGACGCCGAATGTCGGCTCTTATGTCTCGATGCGGCTCATCACCAGCCCCGGCAACTGGGACGCGACGCGCCACGTCATCCCGCTCGGACAAAGCGGAAACCCGCAAAGCCCGCACTGGAAAGACCAGTTTGAAGCGTGGCGCACGGGCAGCCCGCAGATTTTCCCGTTTTCAAAAGACGCCGTGACGAAAGCGACGAGGGAAATTGTGACATTACAGCCGAAATAAGAGAAGGGAAATTCAAACGGAATATTTTGAAACGATGAGCGCGGAACCAGTGAATAATAAATTCTTTATTCCGCGTTCATCGTTTCTCATTCATCGTTTTCTTTTATCCTGTTTCAATATTACTTTGGTCGGTCGGGTGTTTTAATGCCAGAAAGTCGTTCAAAATAAACGCCGCCGCGTTGCTGTCGATTCGTTGGCGAATTTGTCGGTCGTCCAAGCCCTGTTCGCGCAGAAATCTTTCCGCCGACATCGACGTTAAGCGCTCGTCCTGAAAGTAAACCGGAATCTTCAGCGAGAGCGAAAAATTACGGTGCAGACGCCGCGCTTCCATACTCATTTCGCTTTCGCTGCCGTCGAAATTGTACGGCAAACCTAAAACCAGTGCGACCGCATCAAACTCCTCGATTAAAGCAGAGATTTTCCGCAAGAGTTCTTTCCAAGTGCGACGTTGTATGACACAGACGGGGCGAACGGCGATTTGCAGCTCATCGCAGACGGCGACGCCGACCCATTTGGTGCCTAAATCGAGGGCGAGGATGCGCCCGTGAGAAATCTCGGAAAAGTCGGGCTGATTAATAGTTTCTTTTTCTTGCACGTAAATAATTGATAATTGTCAATGGATAATGGATAATTGCGTCAACATAGTTGGTATTATCCGTTATCGAATATCAATTATCCACATAATAGTGAGGTTTTAATGTCTTTTCGCAATAAAATTTTTCTTGTTTTGGGTTCGGCGGCAATCGCTTTTTATGCGGTTTTAGGCAGTTGCGCGGTGACGGGAAGTTTTCTCGGCGTTAACGCGCAGCAGCCGATAAACGATGCCGGAGCGCAGATGCGCATTTTTGAAAGCGTTCTTCAGCATATTCAAAACGATTATGTTGACGAACCGAATCTGGAAAAAGTTCGTTCCGGCGCGCTCCGCGGTCTGGCTTACGGACTCGACCCGTATTCGTCTTATCTGACGGCTGAACAGGTCAGGGATTATCAGGCAAAGAAAACGACCACGCAGGTCGGCGTCGGCGCGGAGTTTTCGCAGGTTTCCGGCTATCTTTACGTGATTTCGGTGACGAAAGGCTCGCCCGCCGAAAAAGCCGGATTGAAATCGGGCGACGTGATCGAGTATATCGAAAACAAAGCGACGCGCGACGTTTCGCTTTACGACGCGCGCCAGCTTTTGTTGGGCGAAAGCGGTTCGAAGGTCAACGTCCGCGTTTTACGCGCCGGCGTGAAACCGCAAACCATCGCCGTCACGCGCGGAACGTTTAAAGTTCCCGAAGCCGAAGCCAGAGTCGAAGCGGGCAAAATCGGCGTCATAAAAGTTTACAGCCTCGACGAAGGCGAAACGGCGGACATCCGCAATCAGGTGCAGAATCTGCAAAAACAGGGCGTGCAGAAAATCGTTCTCGATTTGCGCGGCTTGGCGACGGGCAATTTAAACGAAGCGGTGGGCGTCGCGAATCTTTTTATCAAAGACGGCGTTCTGGCGCAAATCATCGGGCGCGAAAACAAGGTGACGAAAACCTTTACCGCCGACGCGAAAAACTTTTTGTTTGACGGCAAAGTCGTCGCTTTGATTGATTTGGCGACATCCGGACCGGGCGAAGTCGTCGCTTCGGCGATTCTCGACCGCCAGCGCGGCGAAGTCGTCGGCGAACGCAGCTTCGGCGCGGGAACCGAGCAGCAGCTTATTCCTTTGCGCGGCGGCGACGGATTTCTCTTGACCGTAGCGAAATGGGCTTCGGCGAGCGGAAAAACGTTTTTAGCCGACGAGCGCGCCAATTCGGGCGTCAAGCCTTCGGTCGAAGTCAAGCGTCCGGACATTCCCGAACCGCTCGACCCGGAAGAATTGGCTGACCAGGAAGACGAGCAGAACGCGAACCCGCAGCCTTCGCCTTCGCCGACGGTGGCTCCGAAGCCGGTTCAGCAGGAAGACGTCCAGTTGAAAAAAGCTCTGGAACTTTTGCAGGATAAGGTTGCAACCGCCAATGCAACAGAGTAAAATATTAATTTAGTGGAAGACGGAAAGGTCGGGTCTCGCCTTGAGACTCGGCTTTTTTGTTTCTGCCGGCTGTTTCAAAAATAAAAAACGTTTGTTCATTTGCCGTAAGATTGTTAGAATCATTTTCCAATGACAACGGACACAAAATTCAGAGTTCGCCCGCTGGAAGAAAAAGATTTTCAGGAGTGGTTTCGTCTGCGAAAGCTGCTCTGGGATGAAGCCAGCGACGAGGAGCATCGCGAGGAAATGATCGATATTTTCGAGCACACCGAAACGCAGCTGGTTTTGGTCAGCGAAACCGAACGCGGCAACCTGGTCGGGTTTCTGGAAGCGAGCATTCGCCCGTTTGTCGAAGATTGTCAGACCGACCACGTCGGTTATCTGGAAGGCTGGTTTGTCGAGCAGGAATTTCGGCGACACGGCGTCGGGCGCGAACTGGTTCGCAAAGCGGAAAGCTGGGCGCGCGGTAAAGGCTGCGTCGAGATGGCTTCGGATTCGGAAATCGGCAACGATTTAAGCGTTAGAGCGCATTCGAAATTAGGTTATACTGAAACTTCACGATTGATTCACTGGCGGAAAGAATTGGATTAAAATGAAAAATTCAAAATTCAAAATTCAAAATTGGCAGTTTATATTTTGCATTTTGCTCTTTGCGTTTTGCCTTTCCGCCGCGGCGCAATCGACCAATCAGGATTTTCCGACGCCGATTACCGGCAGCGAAATCGCCGGAAAAATTCCGGCGCGCGACATCGGCGATGCGCGCCTGACCAATTATTTTTACGCTTTCAGTGCAGCGCAGGGCGACGTTTTTATTAATGTCACGGCGGCGAATTTAAACGGCGATATCGACGTTTTCACCGTCGGAAGCCTCAGACCGCTTACGAAAATCAGTCTTTACGCCGGCGACAGCGCGACCGAAACCGGGCGCGTGATTTATTTGCGAAAACCGGAAAAATTGATTTTACGAGTCGAAGGTCGCACGCCGAACGATAATCCCGCCACCTTCCGCATCAAATTTGCGGGCAGTTTTGTTCCGCTCGAAGCCTCCGCCACCGCCGAAACGCAGGAGCCGAAGCTTCCCGAAATAAAACCGGATGAAAACAACAATGTGCGCGTCAATTCCGTCGGCACGATTATCGAAATCAAACCGAAACCGACGCCGCAGCCGAAAGAAACGACCGCGCAGGTCGAAAAGGAAATTAAACCGGACAAAGAAGTTAAAGACGTAGAAAATAAGGAAAACGAAGAAGGCAAAGTAGAAGAAAAATCGACAAAAGTCGTCGTCGCCGCCGATGAAACGCCGAAGCCGAGCGAAGAAACGCCGGTAAAAAAGACGCCCGCGCGCCGCCGAACGCCGCCCGCTTCCAGAACGTCCAGAACAAAAACTCCGGCTGACGCAGCCAAAACTCCGCCGAAAGAACCCGCGCCGAATCCGCTCGCCGGCGTCCGATTGATTGTTTTGTTTAAAGACGGCGCCTCGCTCGAACGCCCGATGAGCGAAGTTTCGCGCGTCAACGTCGATAATAAAGGAATGCTGACAATCGTTTTGAAAGACGGAAAAATCGAGCGTCATTCGATTCTGGACGTGGCGAAAATGACGATTGAATAATTTTAAACGATGAGTGCGGAATGCGGAACGATGAACAAAAGAAAGTTATAAGTTTTGAGTTTTGAATTTTTAGTTAAGCTAAAATCACTAATTCAAAACTCAAAATTAATTCTGCGTCCCACGTTCGTCGTTTTAACTTTTCCGGCTGATTTCCTCTTTCAGTTTGGGAATAATCGGATTTTGCGGGTTTATTTTTTCCAGCCTGACGAGCGTTTCCTGCAAATTCTGCATATCGCCCTTTTCGACATAAACCGCGCACAAATTTTGCAGGGTCGGCTCGTGATTCGGATTTTTTTCCAGCGAAGTTTTGTATTCTCTGATGGCGCGGTCGAAATCTTTCGGCTCGCGCAGGAAAAACGTCGTTCCGAAATCGGTGCGGACATCGACGTCGTCGGGCTTGATTTTCAAAGCCTGCGCATACCATTTTTCCGCTTCGACGTATTTTTTCAAGCTGTAATTCGAATTGCCCAGACGGACGAGCGTCTGGTAATGGTCGGGCAGAATGCGGCTGGCTTTTTCGTAATATTTGACGGCTTCGTCAAAACGATCAATCTGGTAATACATATTCGCCGCCGCATACTGCGCTTCAAAATTATCCGGCTCGTTTTTCGCGCGCTCGATCGCTTCGGTCACCTGCGGAACCGCGCCGTTTTGATTGGCAAACGGCGGCTGATTTCCCGCCGGAAGATTCGGAATTGCGGCGGTTTGCGCCTGCATATTGGCGCTGCGGTTAATGCTGTTCGCCAGAAAGAAACCGCCCGTAAAGCCGACGAGAATCCCGATAATCGTAAATAAAATAACTTGCTTGTTCACTGTTTCAAATTTAGCATTCAGAATGCAGGATTCAGGATTAGTCTCCGCCAAACCTGAATCCTGCGTTAAATTACGCGTAGCTGTGCAAGCCCGGAAGCAGGTAGCTGACGCCTAAGTATGTGAAAATCACGAATAAAAAACCGAGGATGGCGAAATATGCCGAGCTTCTGCCCGACCAGCCGCGCGAGATTCGCGTGTGCAGAAACGCCGCGTAAGTCAGCCACGCAATCAGCGCGCCGGTTTCTTTCGAATCGAAGCCCCACGGTCTGCCCCACGATTCGTTTGCCCAAATCGCGCCGGTAATCAGAAGCATCGCCAGTCCGGCAAAGGCGAGACACGCCGTTTTATACATCAAGCCGTCGAGCGAATCCAGAGACGGAAGCCTTTCGCGCAGTTTGTCGGTTCTGAAACTGAACAAAAGCACGAAAAGAAGCCCGGCGAAAGCCGTAATGAGTCCGGCAAGCTCGACCGGATTGGTGTTCAGGCTCAGATACATCTGCTGACCGTTTTGCGTCAGATATTGTTTTCCCGCCTGCTCGAACTGCGCGGGCGTGATTTGCGAAAATTCCTGGAAAGTCATCTGCCGGCGTTCGGCAAGCGCTCTGCCCGCCGTGATGTATTCTTTCGGATTACTGCCGGTTTGCTGCTGCAACTGCGCGTTTACGTTCGTCGCCGATTTAATGCCGGAAACTAAAAACGCAATCGCCAAAATCTGCGCCACCAGCGAAAGCTTTAACAAAATATGCCCGATTTTTTTCGCCGCTTCGTTGTTTTTGTACAGGTAAAGCAGAAAACTGACAATCATTCCGAGACACAAAACGCCGGCAATGACGAGACTTAAACCGACGTAAGGAATTTCCAGACGAAACGGTGCGGAAACGGGTTTCGGCGAGCCGGGCACGAAAATTCCGGCGCGGTAGACGAAATCCGTAAAAACGGAAAACTTGCTGATAGTCGCAAAAACGCCGAGCGCGAAAACGCTCGCCCAAATCGCCATCGACTCGACCTTCACGTTGTCTTTCAACAAATAAATCACCGCAATCGCAAAACAAACCAGCGTTACGCCGTAGCTCAAAGCCGCGACGCCGACGTGAATCGGTCGCCAGTAGGAATCGAGAATCGGCATCAGATTCGAATGCTCGCCGCCGATAAATCGCGCCAGCGTCAAAATAATCGCGGCGAGCGGCAAGGTAAACGCGCTTAAAAATTGAAAATTTTTGCGATTCGAGAGCAGAAGCGTCGTAATGCCGGCGCCGAAAGCGAAGGCGAGACTTAAATCATACAGATTCGCAAACGGAATATAGCGAAACATCCACGGCGTTTCCATACTGCCGGCGGCGCGAAGCTGCACGATTTCAAAATCGAAAGCGGCGACCCAGCGCACCAGCCAGCTCGAAAGATTGAAGAAAACGCCGAGCGCGCCGCTCCACAGACCGATTCTCTGCGCCATTTCCGAAGGCGCGTAGAGATTCGTCAATTGAAACAGCGCCGCCAGGATATAACAGGCGAGCGCGAGCATCATCAAAGCCGTGTCGGAAATAAATTTCGCGCCGATTTCCAGACGCAGAAACAGCATTGCGAACGCGCCCGCGATGACTAAAACGGCGGGCAGATAGCCGGTCCACGAAGAACCGGCGGTGTTTTCACGAATTTCGTTGGCAGTTAAAACTTGCGACATAATATTATAAGTGCTGAATGCAAAGCATAAAAATACAATTTTTTTCCGTATTTTTAAGTTTGCGTTTCCAGTTTTTCGACAATTCTTTTGAATTTGTCTTCAAAACCCTGATGATTGCGGTTTGTATTGCCGCCTAAAACGACCTCGCAGCTTTCGCCCAAATCTTTTTTCTGAATCAAAGCCCAGACGCGTTTGTGCGAAAGAAAAAACACGAAAATCAGCGCGCCGATCAAACCGAAACCGCCGAAATACCACGCGATGAACGCGCCGTGATACGGGTCGTATTTGATCGACAGAACGTGCGCGAGCGGAACTTTTTCAAAATCAGCCAGGCGGAATTTATAACCGGCAACCGGCGCGCCGACCGGAATTCCGTCGGGCAGTTTATTAAAAAAAGCGTAAGCGTTTTTCTTTTCGCCCGCCGGCGTCGTGATGTTCAGTTTCACCGCCGGATTGTTGTAATCGGGCGAGCGCGTGTCGGCTTGACCGTTGGCGAGCGTGAAATCCGGAAAAAACGCTTCGTAGTCGATTTTCGTGCCGTCCGGCAACGTCGCCGAACCGTTGCGCATTAAATTAATATTTAAAGGCTGACCGCCGTTTTCCGGCACGAGCTCAAGCGTCATCTTTCGCGCGCTGCCGACCGTGATGGCGCTCGCCTGAAAAAAACGGAACCCGCGATAGCTGAAAGGCTTATTTAATTGCACGTCGGCAACGGTTTCGCCGTATTCCGGGTCGTCGATTTTTATCTGCGTCCGCCAGTCGAGCGTGTTCTGGATGCCGATATCTTTTTTCGGGTCGATCAGTTTTTGCTCGATGTCGGTGCAGGTGATCGAAAAGGGAAGCGCGACGTTGTAGCGCTGCGTCTGCAAGCCCTGCGTGTTGTCCAGATCAAAGTCGATAAGCTGAATCTCGCTGGTCTTCTGTCCGGGCATCAGCCGCACATCGGCGTCGAACCCGCTTTGCAGCGCGACGAAATGTCCCAGAAACAAAGTCAAAAGCGCGACGTGAACGATATACGCGCCCAGACGATTCCATTTTCCGCTTTCGCCGAAAACATAAACTCGATTATTTTTTTCCGTCACGCGCGGTTTCAAACCGCTGCGGCGGAAAACTCCGACGATTTTTTCGGCGACCGGCGGCGGCGATTCGCCGTGCATCGAAATTTTCGCGTTGAATTTCTGATTCAAAAGCCACGCCCGCGAAGCGTCCCGTTTCGGAGCCGAAATATATTTCCAGGCGCTCGGAAAACGGTCAATCGAAGCCAAAACGATATTCAGCGAAAGTACCAGCAGCAGAAAGTTGAAATACCAGCTGTGATAAATATCAAACAAGCCGAGATTGCCGAACAGCCATTTTTCCGCCGGCGTCAGCGAGGCGAAATACGTCTCGAAGCCCTGCACGTTTTGCTGGATGATTATCATTCCCAGAAAAGCGAGGAAAACCATAATGCACAGCAAAACGACGCCGAAGCGAACCGAGCTTAAAAAATCCAGAAACCGGTTTCCAATCGGCTGTGATTTCGGTTTTGTTTTTGTTCGGGAAGCTTCCGCGGCTTCCTTGACAACAGTTTCTTCTAAAGCGGACATAAAATGCGAACGGCAGAACTTAAACGCGCAAAAATTAAAATGTTTCGAATACTCTGATGAATAAGACGGGTTCTGCGCTTTATAGTCTAAAAAAAATCATAACTTATGCGGGTTTTATTGTCATCCCGCTAAAAATTAGTTTCGCTTTTGTGAAAAAGAAGTTTTGTTTTGTCCGTTGCAGTTTGGAGAATTGCAGAGGCGAGGTTATTCTTGAAAATATCCGACCTTTGAATTTTGAACTTAGAACTTTGTTAAGTTGGTTTTTAAAGGTCTAAGTTCAAAGGTTAAAAATCTGTAATGGAAAATATCGCAACCGAAATTCAGCCCGCCCGAACCGCAAACGCGCGCGAGAAAGTGTCGGCTTATTTTGAGCTGACCAAGCCGCGCATCGCGTTTATGCTGGTTTTGACCGCCGCCGCCGGATTTTATCTCGGTTCTGACGCAGGCTTCGACTGGGTTTTGTTTCTCAATTCGATGCTCGGCATCACGCTTTTGGCGTTCGGCGTGGCGACGCTCAACCAGTTTATCGAAAGAAATATCGACGCGCTGATGGAAAGAACCGCTCGGCGCCCGCTGCCGTCGGGAAAATTGAACGGCGCGGAGGCTTTGATTTTCGGCATTTTGCTTTGTCTCGGCGCGGAAATTTATCTGATTTTTCTGGTTAACGGCTTGACGGCTATCCTGGGTTTAATCGTGATTGTCGGCTATGTTTTGCTTTACACGCCTTTGAAAACGCGCACTTCGGCTTCGACGGCAATCGGCGCGCTGCCGGGCGCGATGCCGCCTCTGATGGGCTGGACGTCAGCCGCCGACGAAATCACGCTCGGCGCCTGGATTTTGTTTGCGATGCTTTTTCTGTGGCAGTTTCCGCATTTTCTGGCGATTGCGTGGATGTATCGCGAGCAATACAAAAAAGCGGGAATTCTGATGCTGCCCGTCGTCGAGCCGGAAGGAAAGATTACGGCGCGGCAAATCGTGCTTTTCACCGTTTTGCTTTTGCCGGTCAGTCTCGCGCCGTATTTTATCGGGCTGGCGGGTTTGATTTATTTAATCGGAGCGATAATTTTAGGCGGCTGGTTTTTGTTTTCGTCGATCCAGGCGGCGCGCGTCAAATCCATACCGCAGGCGCGAAAACTATTGCTCGTTTCGGTTTTATATTTACCTTTGATTTTTGCCTTGATGGTTTTTAATCATTAACAGCGCCGGCACCGGGCGGCAAGGCGGAAAGCGGTCGAATTTGATTTCTTGCGTTGAATGCTCGGAGCCGGGCGGCTTTCCGCCTTGACGCCCCGTGCCTGGTCTCGCTTTTGTGTTATGAGTTTAGAAGTCGGCACAGCCGAAACCACTACCGATGTCGAGCCGGAAAAAAAACGAAAGCGCTCCGGACTGAGCGGCGGCGGAAGTCCGGGAAACGGCGGGCGCAAGCGCGGCGGCGGTGGCGGCAGCGGCGGCGGCGATGACGGCGATAATCAAAACAAAGACCGGAATTTTGAAGAAATCGAAGAATTCCGACCGAACAAACTGCGGGTTGCGATGTGGTTTACGCTGCTCATCGTCGTCATGACGTTCGGCGGTTTAATCAGCGCGTATATTGTTCTGTCCACCAATCAACAACTCGAATGGAAGCCTTTCGCGCTGCCGTGGCAGGTCTGGATTAGCACGGTTTTAATCATCGCCAGCAGCATCTGTTACAAAACAGCTCAAAAGAATTTAAACAATAACCGGCAAAAATCGGCGAAACAGTGGCTTTTGGCGACGACCGTGCTGGGCGGAACATTTATTTCCTCGCAGATTCTTTTGTGGTTTCAGCTGGTCAAAGACGGCGTTTATATGCAGAGCAATCCGTATGCGGGATTTTTTTATATTCTGACCGCCGTTCACGCTCTGCACGTGCTGGGCGGAATCTGCGCGCTCGGTTATATCGTTTTGCGCGCGTGGAATGAAACCGCCGCGGACGAGGAACTGATTCGGCGTAAAACAGCGGCGACGGTCGTCGGCTGGTATTGGCATTTTATGGACGGGCTTTGGATTGTGCTGCTGCTGCTGCTCGGATTTTTCAAATAAATTTCAGATAAATAATGATAAATACCGAGGCTCGACAGGAAAAAAAATCGATTCTTTTAATAAATTTATTGTCGGTCGTCGTGCCGCTGGCGGTGGCTGTTTTGCTTTCGTTTCCGAACAAGCTGGATTTGGGCGGCTGGACGAAAAATCTCTCGCACGCCATCGGCGTCGTCAATACGCTGACCTCGATTCTTTTAATTTTCGGATTGATTTTGATACGGCGAAAAAAAACGGAGCCGCATCGCATCGTGATGACGGCGGCTTTTGTCCTGGGCGGTTTATTTCTGATTTTTTACATTACCTATCATCTCTCGAATCCCGCCAATCGTTTCGCGGGCGCGGGGTTTGTCCGCTACATTTATCTGTTTATTTTGATCAGTCATATCGGCTTGTCGCTAATCGTTTTGCCGCTGGTTTTAAGGGCGATGTTTTTTGCCGTGACCGGGCAATTTGCGCGGCACAAAGCAATTGTCAGGTTCGCTTATCCGATTTGGTTATACGTTTCGCTCAGCGGCGTCGCCGTTTATTTTATGCTGTATCATATTTATTAATTTTTACTTGCACGAGGGCGTGTAAAAATGCTATATTTTTCACGTTGAAAAGTTGTCGCTGAAGTTACTTCGTAAGAAGTAGCGCGGGGGAACCAAATAGTTTTACTAACTCCAAAAGGTGAAACAGGGGCGAAGCGTCATTTCATGGTAGACGCGGGGAACTTCTTCTTTCCTAGCCCGGCAGCTAACCTCGTAAGCTATGGTGAAGAAGGTCACGAAAAAGTTTTGCCGTTTTAGGTAGGTGCGATTTCGTCAGCTTTGCGCCTTTTATTTTTCAACAATCCTAAAAGACTCCGGTCTTCTCAAAGGAAAGCTCCGTATCACGTGATACGGAGCTTTCGCTTTTACAGGCGCAGCGAAAGCTCCGTTGGCGCGCTTCCGCTTCGTTTTAATTGCCGCCCGAATTAGTCGATGGCAGAGTTCTGATTGATTTCAGAGGGATTTTCATATCCTTATCAAAACGGATCTCGCTCGGGCGCGCGCCGACCGGAATCGAAAAATTCTGCGTTCTTTTATCGATTTTAATTTTTTCGGTTTTGGTCGCGCCCGCCGCTGTGACGATTTCGATTTCCA
>DASVRL010000468.1:0-8847 GCA_036388635.1 Pyrinomonadaceae bacterium | reverse complement strand
GAAAAAATCTGCCCGCGCAAAAGAAACGGCAGCATATCGCCGTCGGCAAACGAAGTCCAGTTTTCGGTCGAATCGATAATCCGCTCGTTTTCGTCGATTAAAAAGGCGTGCCCGAAACCGAGAACGGCAGCGGGTCGCCGGCTTAAAAGCTTGATTCTTTCTTCTAAAAAGCGCGGAAACCAGAGATCGTCAGAGCCGAGATAAGCAAAAAATTCGCCGCCGGTGCTGCGGGCAAAACCTTCGTTCAAAGTCGCCGAAAGACCGCGATTTTCGCGCGCGATAAATTCATTTTCGAACGGGCATTCGCCTAATACGCGCCGGATAATTTCGGCGGATTCGTCTTTTGAGCCGTCGTCAATTACAATCAGTTTTTTCGGCGAAAAAGTCTGCGCGAAAATCGAACGCAAAGTTCGCTCGACGAAAGGCGCGTGATTGTAAGACGGAACGAGAACGCTGACGGACATTACAGCTATTTTAGAATCCAAAGTCTTTATTTGTCATTCACCGCGCGTCCTTTGTCGTTTGTATTTTGAGCAAAAACGGGCTTACACGGTTTTTTAAGCGGCAAAGGACAAAGGAGGCGAGCGGCAAAGGACGAACAATGAAAATACTGCATACGCTCGACACCTTAAGCCGCGGCGGCGCGGAAATGCAGGCGCTGGACGTTTGCCGCAACGCGCGGAAACACGGCTTTGAGATGACTTTCGTCGCCTTCGGCGGCGGCAAACTGGAAGAAGATTTTCGCCGGTCGGGCGCGGATTTTATTCAATTGCGGCGGCGGCTTCCCGTCGATTTCGACTTGATTTTCAAACTGCGGAAAATTATCAAAGAGCGCGGCATCAAAATCGCGCAGGCTTATCAACCCGTCGAAGGCTTGCATCTTTATCTCGCCTCAATCGGCTTGAACGTCAAAAAGGTTTTGAGCTTTCAAGGCTTTATCCAGGACGCGAAAAACCGCAAAACCGCAAAATTCCTGATTCCGCGAATGGACGCGAACATCGTCGTTAGCCGCGGCTTGAAAAAATGGCTGGAGCGCGAAGACGGTCTGGACACGGGCGTAAATTTTCAAATCGTCTATAACGGCGCCGACCGCGAAAGAATAATTTCAAACAATCCGGTTTTGCGCGCCGAGCTGAACTTGGACGAAAAGGCATTGCTTTTCGGAATGATCGCGAATTTTTACCGCGACCCGCGCAAAGATCAGCTAACCGTCTGCCGCGCCTTGCCGAAAGTTTTCGCCGCAATCGAAAACGCGCATTGCGTCTTTATCGGGCGCACCGAAAAGGGCGCGGAAGGTAAATTTAACGAATGCGTCGATTTTTGCCGCGAAAACAAAATCGCCGACCGCGTTCATTTTCTCGGCGCGCGCGATGATATTCCCGACGCGCTGGCTTCGCTCGACGTTTTCGTTCTGTCGTCGCTGCACGAAGGCTTGCCGGTCGCCGTTTCGGAAGCGATGCTGGCGGGCGCGCCGATGATTCTTTCCGACATCGAGCCGCTTCTGGAAGTTTCCGCCGGTGGAAAATACGCCGAAATCTTTCAAACGCAAAAGCCGGACGAACTGGCGGAAAAGATTTTGAAATTATTAAAAAATGAAGCTTTAAGAAAAGACTTGAGCCGGTCGGCGCTGGAATTTGCAAAGGAAAATTTCAGTATCGAAGCTCATCTGCGCGAGCTGAAAAAGCTTTACGATTCGATTTTATAGGAAGTTTTAACGAACAGACGCGAAAGCCGCGCAGACGCGAAAGAAACATAATTAAAAGTAAATTCAATAAATCGATTTTTCCTTCTATTTGAAAATCCCTGGCAGCTTTGCGTCTGTGTCTTAAAACTTCTCTCGCCGGCTAATTTTTCCAGGTTTTCCTAATCGGATGCGCTTCGGTGTTGAAAACCACGTTTTTCAAGCCGAACTCTTTCGGCGAGGCGAAAAGCAGGTAGTAATATTTGAAAGTCTCGGCGAAAAGAAAGCTTTCCATAACGTCCATTTTTTCCTTTGTCTCGATGTTTTTCAAAGTCGCGTAACCGGCGTCGGTGCGGCAGTATTTTCGAAAATCGTTGAAAAACGTTTCGCCCATTCGCAGGTATTTCTCGTCGCCGGTGAATTGATGCAGATAGTAAGCCGATTCGACGATTTCGGGACGCAGGTAATACGTCGCGCCTTCGACCTTCATCGTTTTGTAATTAAATTCTTCGGGCTCGATGCCGTGCAGAGTCCACATTTTATAGCTCGAATCCTGAAGCCGCCGCGCCCGCTCGACGTCGCCCGACAAAGCCAGAACCGCCGGGAAAAACGCGTCGAGCGCGCCGTAAACCGTCGCTTTGCGCTCGCCCGTGTTCATATCGGCGTGACCGTACCAAAGCCCGGTTTCGGTTTCGTCCGCCAGATATTTATTGATTGCCGCGACGCTTTCCTGCCACATTTTCCGGCAATCTTCGTCGCCGAACAAAAGCCAGCATTTCAGCAAATATTCATAATAAGAATCAATCTCGGCGCTGATGCTGGTGTTCGTATTCGTCCACGCGCCCGTTTCGACGTTGATGCGCTGACCGACCAGACCGATTTTCGAACGGCGTTTGTAAGTTTCGACCAGCGCTTTTTTCGCTTTCTCGTAATAGACGGGTTTTCCGGTTAATTTGCTGAGCGTGCCGAACTCGACCAGCAGAGTTCCCGCTTCCGCCGGATTCGTCACGGCATTTCTGACTTTGCCGGTTTTCAGATTGACGAACATATACGGAATTCCGGTCGGCGAGTCGAACGCGGGCAAAAGCCGCCTGCCCAGCTCGTCGGCGAGATTCAAAAGGCGCTTGTCTTTCGTCAATTGATAGCTCGACAGCAGACCGCCGAGCAGCCGAATCGTGATTTCAAAATTTTTAACGTAAATGTCCTTGTCGAACGAAAGATTGGCGGCGATATACTCGCGCGTTTTGTCCGCTTCCGTTTTAAAACCCATCACAATCATCGTGTCGAGCGCATCGACCGGCGACATCAGCAACGGCTCGGCATACCAATCCTTGTAGCTTTTGCTCAGCGGCTTTAAATCGTCGTGTCCCCAGGCGTATTGCTTGTAGCCGTTCCACGCGTGCAGAAACTCGGCTTTGACTTCCCGCGCCAGTTTCGCTTTATCGACTTTCGAATTTTTCACAATCTGCTGCGCGCCGACCGGCACCGGCGCGAAGGCGGAAAATAAACCGGCGAATAATAAAATAACGGCGATTATTCTGGATTTCATAGTTCGTCAGAATATTAAACGAAACCGCGAGGCTTTACAAAACTTGCCTGATGGCGAAATTCAAATTTGAAGTTTAATAATCCAGCCAGCCGTCAAACGCCCAGCCCGTTTCGCCCGCGAAGGAAACCATACACCAGCGCCCGCGCCGACCGGCAATCGTCTGGTAGCTTTGCTGGCAGTCTTCGAGCTCGACCGTCGCGCCCGAAGGTATTTTGAGAATCTGATAGCCGGTTTCCGCATTCGGCGCGCTGCGCATTGCCAGAAAGCCGTCGCTCGCCGGTTTAACGCGCGCCGTCGCTTTGCCGCTCGGATTCAGCGGCGCCGGAGAATTTGACGCCGAAGGCGTGGCGGCGGACGGCTTCGGCGATTTTTTCAAATCCTGAATCTGCCGTTCGAGATTGGCGATTTTTTCGTTCTGCCGGTCGTCTTTGGGCGTCGGAGTCGCCGCGCCGGAAATCGAATTTCCGTTATCGCGCCGCGGCACAAGGAGAAAAGCGGCGACCGCGCCGATAACGATGAGCAGCAGCAAAGCGACGAGCGCCGCCGCGAGAAAGGCGGTTTTACTGCTTTGCCGCGTCGGCATCGGCATCGGCGTCGCCGGTTGATTTTGAAAGACCGGTGCGGCATCTGCGGCGCTAGTTCCGAAATCCGTCCGGTTTGTGCTTCTAATCGAGGCGACCTGCGTCACCTGCTCGTCGGCGGCGGAAAGCAAAGTCGCGCCGTCGTTCAGGCAAAAGCTCAAACTGTCGTCGGCGTAAGCGGCTTTGCATACAGGACATTGCTTCATAAATGCGAAAACGGGAACCGGAAAGCGAAAACTAAATTGTTTCGGTCTCGCTTTCTACCTGTCATTTAATAACGCGGAGGTTATGTCAAAAATACGAAAAAGTTCTGATTCCAGCCTTTAGACGATTTTGTCGTCCGGCACGGCACGGCGCTACACGGCACCAATCATTGCCGCGACTCAAACGCTAAAAGTCGAAGATTTAGATTATGCGCTTACTTCGGTTTAAATTCAAAAAATCCCGCGCTTTGCGTGCGATAACTATTCCCCGCTCTGAATAAGTCTCGAAGATTTTCGGCGCCCTTCGCCTTACAACCGTTATTAAACTAAAAGCATCTATGTCTTCATCAAGGTTTAGAAATATTTACTGCCCGATTCATATTTGAGTTTTTTGCCCCCAATCAAATAAAGTTTTCAGGGATTGGAAAGAACAAACCGCTATTCTCAAAGACAAATTCTAATCACTCTTATCTCAAGCTCAAAGCCGACAATTGACTTAAATTTATGAAGAACTCAAATTTCGGAATACAAAATCGAATAATTTTATTTTTCGCACTTTTTATTATTTTTTTTATAGAAACGGGTTATTCGCAGCAATCGATACCCGGCGCGGGAGATTGCCGGGCTTTTAGCCTGGAAGGTCCCGGTATCACCAACACTCAGCAAATTCACTCGGCGATAATAGCGCCGGATATCAACCGCGACGGGATTCCCGATACTATTCTGGCGATTCCCGACCTGGATATTATCAGCGTTTTTTTGACCAACAACGACGGCAGTTTGCAGGCGGAAAGAAATTTTGCCGCCGGCGACTCGCCGCAGGGAATCGCGCCCGGCGATTATAACCGCGACGGCGAACTCGACCTTGCGGTGACCAGCCAGTTTGACCGGAAAGTAAATATTTTGAGCGGTGACGGCGGCGGCAACTTCGTCGCGGCGGCTTCGTATTCGATTGCCGGAACCGTATCCAAAGTCGCGACAGGCGATTTTAATAACGACGGCTGGCTTGACCTGGCGGTCGGCACCGGCAGCACCAACGGCAGCGGCAGCAATGGTCTGAATATTTTGTTCGGAAGTCGTTCCGGGTTTACAGCCGGACCGACTTATTCGACTACTTTGGGCGTTACTAATGTTGCCGCGGCGGATTTTAACGCAGATAATTTCGCCGATATTGCCGTCGTGTTTTCCGGTCAGGACACAGACGGCGGAGTTCGCGTTTATTTAAGCGACGGGCAGGGCGGTTTTTCTTCAAACTTAGTGGTGACGGACACGACGCGTTTCAGAGGCATTCTGACCAGAGATTTTAATAACGACGGGAAAATTGACATCGTCGCCACGGGAATTGCCTCGGCAATCGGCAACCAGACATCCAAATTAATAGTTTTGCTCGGCAACGGAAACGGCACGTTCAACGTTTTGCCGGTTGCCCAGGGCGCGACGGGCGGCGGCTTGGCGACCGGCGATTTTAATAATGACGGAAAACTCGATTTCGTCAATTCTTACGGCGGTTTATCGCTCGGCAACGGCGACGGCACTTTTACCCAGACCGGCGGTTTATACCCGATAGTTTTTCCGAATGACATTGCCGCCGCCGATTATAACGGTGACGGCATTACGGATTTGGCTCAGGCTAACGCCTGGCGCTCGCGCCTTTATATCTATTTCGGGAAAGGCAATGGAAAATTTCCCGTGCCCAATTCTTTTTCCTATAATCCGAACACTCCGAGTCAGGACTCGATAGCGGCGGATTTTAACGGCGACGGTAAAATGGACGTCGCGACCATCGACGGCACGCCGAATGTCCGGCTCAAGCTGCAAAATTCCGAAGGACAATTAGTGGATAACGGAACCGGTTTGTATTCCAGCGGGACTTCCGCCATTACCAACTCGATAACAATCGCGGCGGCGGATTTCAACCAGGACGGGAAGCCGGATTTGGCGTTTGCCGTTCCGGTTTTTAACGGGCTGGTCGTTTTGCTCAATAACGGAAACGGTCAGTTTACTTATACCTCAAACTCGGTTCCGCAATCGGGAAACGTTCCCGAAGTGGTTCGGACGGGCAATTTTAATAATGATAATTTCGTCGATTTGGTCGTTTTGAGCCGCAGCAGCACGGGCAGCTACACGGTTTTTTTAAGCAACGGAAACGGAACTTTTTCGAGAGTCGAGGAACAAAGGTCGCTGCCTTTTGCCAATCAAAGCGCAATGACCGTAACGGACATTAATCTGGACGGTAAAGACGATCTCGTCGCCGCTCGCAGTTCAAATATTTTATATATATTTAAAGGAATCGGTAATGGAACTTTTGCGGCATTTGAAACCCTAACGCTGCCGCGTCCGGTTCACTCCGTTAAGGCGACCAACTTTAATAATGACAGCCGACCGGATTTAGCCGTCACCTCGACTAATTTTACGACGAGTTCTTTCGTCAGAGTATTAAATAAACCGGACGGAACATTCGACATCGCCGCTTATGATGCGGCAAGCAACGGTACCGGAGCAGTAGTCGAGGATTTCGACCGCGACGGACTGAAAGACGTGATAATCGGCGGATTCGGCTTTCCGCAAAACAACGCCGCATTTTTTGCGGGCGACGGACTGGGAAATTTCAGCGCGCCGCAGGTTTTTGAAAATTTCGGCGGCACGCCTTTCAGCGCAGCGGATTTTAATAACGACGGTTTGCCGGATTACGGGGCAATCGGAGCCGTCTACTATAATAATGCGCGCGCCGAGCCTTGTTTGAATATCAGTGACGCGACCGTCGCGGAAACCGATACGGGAACGGTTAATGCGCAATTTACCGTGACTTTGTCGTCTGCCGCCGCGCAGATTGTCAGCGTCAATTACCGTCTGGTCGGAAGAAACGCCGCCGCGGGCGCGGATTTTGACAATGTGACCGGAACCGTGACTTTTCAACCCGGAGTGTTGTCGCAAATCATTGAGATACCCGTTCGCGGCGATTTGCTTGACGAAGCGGACGAAGTTTTCAACGTCCATCTGACCGATGCCGTTAATGCGGCAATCAAAGATTCTCAGGGAAAGGCGACGATTGCCGACAATGACGAAGCGCCGGGCATCAGTATCAGCGATGCGACGATAACCGAAGGCAGCGGCGGCACGTCGCAGCTTTCTTTCAACGCTTCGCTGACGCAGGCGAGCGGACGGCAGACTAAGGTTAGTTTTGCCACGCAAAACGGCACCGCCGCAGCGCCCGCCGATTTTACGGCAATTTCAGGAATATTGGCGATTGAGCCGGGCTTAACCGCCAAACAAATCACTGTTCAGATTAATCCGGACACGCTGGTCGAGCCGGATGAAAATTTCCGAATGATAATAACGAATCCGGCTTTTCTGAACATAATCGACGGCGAAGCGACCGGAACGCTTCTGAACGACGACATCGGCGGCACCGTCGAATTTACGACGACGTCATACGAAATTAATGAAGCTGCCGGACTCGCCACGATTACGATTCAGCGAAGCGGAGGAAATGCCAGCGGAATCGCGGTCGAGTATTTAACCTCTGACGGAACGGCGACAGCTAACCAGGATTATCAACAAATTTCGGGCAGTCTGAATTTCGGCGCCAACGAGCATAGTAAAACTTTTACCGTCCCGATAATTAACGACTCTCTGGACGAAACTCCGACGGAAACCTTGAACCTGACCCTGCGAAACATATCGGGAGGCGCCGTGTTGGGACAATCGACGGCGACATTGAGCATTGCCGACGACGACCCGCCGCCGGCGATAGCAATTGAAAATCTAAGCGTGTCCGAAGGAAATCAGGGAACGACAGCGGCTAATTTTACGGTTCGATTGTTGACGCCGAGCGCGCTGACCGCCAGTGTAAATTACTCGACCGCAAACGGTTCGGCGACGGCTCCGGCGGATTACCAATCAACTTCGGGCGTCCTGACATTTGCGCCGGGCGAGACGATTAAAACAATCGCCGTAGCAGTTCTGGGCGACACTATTCCGGAACCGGACGAAACGTTCTTTCTTAATTTTAGCAACGCAGTTAACGCGACCCTGCCAGGCTCGCAGGCGCAAGCCACGATTATCAATGATGATGCCTTAAGCGCACGCCCTAAATTCGACTATGACGGTGACGGGAAAGCGGATTTATCGGTATTTCGCCCAAGTGCGGGAAGCTGGTATATCAGCCACAGTTCAAACAACGCTTTTATCAGTGTCCAGTTCGGTGCAGCCGGAGATTTAATCGCTCCGGCTGATTTCGACGGCGACGGCAAAACCGATATTGCCGTGTTTCGTCCTTCGGACGGCGGTTGGTATCGCTTGAATTCATCGAACAACACTTTCACGGCATTGCAATTCGGCAGCAGCGGTGATTTGCCTGTTCCCGGAGATTTCGACGGCGACGGAAAAGCCGACCTGACAGTCTACAGACCGTCAGCCGGAAGCTGGTATCGAATTAACAGTTCCAATAGTCAATTCATCGCCGCTCAATTCGGAATAGCGGAAGACAAACCTTTGGTTGGAGATTTCGACGGCGACGGCAAAAGTGATTTAGCCGTGTTCCGTCCATCGAACGGAACGTGGTATCGCATCAACAGCAGCAACGATACGTTTTCTCCGAATCAGTTCGGCACAAACGGAGATTTGCCCGTCGCGGCGGATTACGACGGAGACGGAAAAGCGGATTTGGCGGTTTACAGACCGTCGGTCGGCGATTGGTACATAATCAACAGCAGCAACAATTCCTTTACCGGACTGCATTTCGGGATCGCGGAAGACAAACCTGCGCCGGCGGATTTCGACGGCGATGGTAAAGCGGATGTGGTGGTGTTCAGACCTTCATCGGGAACCTGG
>DASVRL010000467.1:0-10797 GCA_036388635.1 Pyrinomonadaceae bacterium | reverse complement strand
GAAATCCATCGCCGCCTGCGAAGTCCATTTGCCGGTTCCCTTCTGCGCGGCTTTGTCAAGAATCATCTCGACCAGCGGCTTGCCGGTTTCGTCGTCGATTTTGCGCAGAACTTCCGCCGTGATTTCGACCAGAAAAGAATTAAGCTCCGAATCGTTCCAGCGGGCGAAAGTCTCGCTCATTTGGCTGTAATTCATCTTCAAAACGCGGAACATAAAATCGTATGTTTCCGCCAAAATCTGCATCAAGCCGTACTCGATGCCGTTATGAACCATTTTGACGAAATGACCGGCGCTCGAATTTCCCATATAGGCGACGCACGGCTCGCCGTCCGCCCGCGCGGCGACGGCTTCGAAAATCGGACGGACGTGCTCGTAAACTTCGCGACTGCCGCCGGGCATAATGCTTGCGCCGTGTCGCGCGCCTTCCTCGCCGCCCGAAACGCCGACGCCGAGAAATTCGATTCCCTTTTCGCCCAGCAGAATTTCGCGCCGCTCGGTTTCGAGAAAATGCGAGTTTCCGCCGTCGATAACGATGTCGCCCGTTTCCAGATGCGGCAGCAAATCATTGATGACCGCATCGACGATTTTGCCCGCCGGGACGAGCAGCATAATCCGTCGCGGTCTCTCCAGCGCGGCGATGAATTCGACCAGACTGCCCGCCGCCACGACGTTAAAACCGCCGGATTCTGCCAGCAGCAGTTGACGCTTTGCCGCGTCGATATCAAAACCGGCGCACGCAAAACCGTGTTCCGCGACGTTCAGCAGAAAATTTCTGCCCATTGTTCCAAGTCCGACCATTCCGAATTGTGCGTTGTTCATAAAATTAATTATACTTTCCAGATTTCCGCGAAAGCCAACTCGTTTTTCCAGTTTTCGCCGTTTTCTTCAAACGTCCACCACGCCGACAATATCGAATGCGCGAAAATCCATTTCCGCACGTTCTGCGGCTCGACGGCAAAAGCCTCGGAAAACCGGTGAATCGCATCGTCTAGTTTTTCCCGCCAATCCGGCTCGAACTTCAGCCAGTGGGCGTGATTTATCATAAAAACGCTCAGATCGTAGCCGATGTCGCCGATGATTCCTTTCGGGTCAATCGCCAGAAACGGCGCGCGCTCCGCCGAAAGGATGTTTTCGTGGTGAAAATCGCCGTGCAAAAGCGTCGCGCGCGCCGACAGAGACATTAATTCATCAAAAAATTGGCGGGCTTTTTTCACATATTCAGGCGCAAAACGAGTTTTCTCAGCCTTTTTCAAACCTTCAAACCAATTTTCCAGTTTCGGAAATTCAACATTTTCCGGCGCTTTCTGCCAGAAAGCGGGCATCACTTTAATCGCAATCCCGACCGCTTTGGCGTCGTCATTCCGGCAAATCTCTTTTAAATTTTCGCCCGGCGCGAGTTTTTCCAGCAGCAGCGCAAAATGGTTTTCGTCGAATCGCAGAAGATGGCAGACGCCTTTGCCGCCGAGAAATTCGAGCATTCTTACCTCGTTAAAGGTCGTCAGTTTTTCGCCGGGCAAGCCGATTTTGACGACCGCTTCGCCGCCGCTTTTGAAAACGCACGGCGCGACGTAGTGATACGATAAATTCGGAAACGGCTTTTTTATTTCGAGCGACCAGTTCTGCTCGATTTCCTCAACAATCTGCGGCAAACCGGCAATCCATTTTTTTCCTTCTTCGCGAAATGCGCCCAGAATGAATTCGGTAAATTTCTGCGGCAAATCAGCCGAAATAGCTTGTTTCATTCTTGACGAGTTTAACTATCTTGTAGATTCTAAACAAATGAAATCTTTACACGAAGTGATTCGCCCGACCACTTTTATCGAGCCGGAAAAATTACAAACGCATCTCGACATTAATTTGACCATCGCCGCCGAAACTTTTCAGCACACCGGAAGCTTTAAATTCCGCGCCGCTTATAACCTGGCTTCAAAAGTGCCGAACGAGGAGATTTTAACCGCTTCGTCGGGAAACTTCGGTCAGGCACTCGCCTTAGCCTGCCGATTGGTCGGCAAAAAATGCACGGTCGTGATGCCCGAAACTTCCGCGCGCGTAAAAATCGAAGCCGTCCGCAATTACGGCGCGACGGTCGATTTAATCGATACCAATAAAATCGGCAGAAGCGAAAGAGTCGCGCAGCTTGCCGCCGAGATGCCGGACGCGTATTTTGCCAGCGCCTACGACGATTTATTGGTGATTGAAGGCAATTCGACGCTCGGCGACGAGATTTCAGAAAAGGATTTCGACGTCGTCGTTGCGCCCGTCGGCGGCGGCGGCTTGATTTCGGGAATCGCTAAAGGCTTGCGCCGCAATGCCCACCGCGCGATTTTAAACGGCGCGGAACCGCTTCTGGGAAACGACGCTTTCCGCTCACTCAAGGCGGGCGCAATCGTCAGAAACGAAAGCGAGCCGATGACGATTGCCGACGGCGCGCGCACGATTTCGCTCGGCAATCACAATTGGGAAATCATCAAAACCCAGGTCGCCGAAATCATCGAAGTTTCCGAAGAAAAAATCGTCGAAGCGGTTCGATTATATTTCTCTCTGGCGAATTTAAAGGTCGAGCCGACCGGCGCGCTAAGCTTGGGCGCGATTTTAGAAACGCCCGAAAAATTCAAAGATAAAAAAGTCTGCCTCGTCGTCAGCGGCGGCAATGTCGATACGGAAATCTACCGGCGGATTATCGCTTGATTCCGTATAAGAAAGATTTCAGCGCCGAGACGCGGAGATTTTTAAAGAAAAATACCGGGATAACAGCATACACAGGGACAAATAAAAATCTAATCTTTTCCTTAGTCCATCAAGTCGCAAAGCCTGCCTTATCCCTGTTAATTCTTCTTTTCTCTACGTCTTCAGCGGCGAAAAAACTTCCGAACCAGTGTTTATTTTTTTTGATAAACGCCGCTGAATGTTACGTTTACGCCGCCGCATTGCAGATTGTCCGAGGCGATTAAATATTTGCCGAGCAGCCGCATCGTCACTTTGCATTCGTATTCGCCGGTTTCATTTTCGCCGGTTTTCATCTCATTTCCGGCTGGTTTTGATTCGTCGTCAAGCTCGCCGACGTGAACGTTGTCGCCCAAACCTTTCCAGAAAGCGTTTCCGGTAATGGTTAATAAACCGGCACTTTTGCTTTTCCCGATTTCGATGCTGTTTCCGGCGTAATTCCAATTGCCGAGCCAATCATTCGGCGCCGGATTCAGATTCGTTTCTTTAAATTCGAGCTTATCCAGCGCAATCCAGCCGACCGTTTCCGAGCCTTTTTTCGGCTGATACCAGACGCACGACCATTTACCGAAATTTCTGGAAACGATTACTTCGTCGTTTGGAATGACGTAGCTTTTCGTCCGGCAGTTTTCGTCGTTCGGACACGCGCGGTTGTCGTCGTAAAAATAAACTTTTTCGTTTTTCGCGCCTTTGACGATTGCGAGTTTATACTCTTTGCTTTCGCGCGGAAAAAATCCGTTGCGGCATAGATTTTCGGGATTTCCTTCCAACTGGGCAAAAATTTGAATAGTAAATAAAAGCAGTACCGCGCTCGTCAAGATAAATGATTTCATAGATTTTCCTTTCCTCTCACGCTTTTAGGAACGGCTAATCCGTGTTCTTTTGCAGAATTTTTCGGCGCAGATAATCGAGCGCCGCCTGGCTCGCTCGCCAGCGAATCAGCTCGCGGTCGCCGGGCAGAATCGTTTTGAACGATTTCGTTCTGCTTTCGTCCGCATAGCCGATAAACACTAAACCGACCGGCTTTTCTTCGCTGCCGCCCGTCGGTCCCGCAATTCCCGTTATCGAAACGGCGTAATCGGTTTGCGCGCGTTCGCGAATGCCTTTCGCCATCGCTTCGGCGACTTGCGCGCTGACCGCGCCGTGTTTTTCGAGTAATTCCGCCGGAACATTTAAGCTGCGGATTTTCGCTTCGTTGGCATAAGCGACGACGCCTTCGATAAAATATTTTGAAGCGCCGGAAATTTCCGTGAGCCGCTGCGCGATAAGCCCGCCCGTGCAGCTCTCGGCTAACGAAAGCGTTTTTCCGCCGTCGGAAAGCAGCTTGCCGATAATTTCTTCCATCTTTTCGCCGTTCAATGCAAAAACCGCCGCGCCGAGCGTCTCATTGATTTTCGCGGCGACTTCTTCAATCAAACGATCGGCTTCGCGCTCGTTTGCGGCTTGCGCCGTCAGGTGAATCTCGATTTCCGAGCGATTAAAAAGAATCGTCGTCTGCGGGTTGGCGTATTGCTTGTAAATCGGGGCGATTTTTTCGTCAACCGCCGATTCGCCGATTCCCGCGACGCGCAAAATTCGCCGCCTGACGCAGATTTCGCCCGCCCTGGCGCGGATTTTCGGCAAAACATACTGTTCGAACATCGGTTTTAATTCGCGCGGCGGACCGGGCAGAACGACGTGAAATTTTCCGTCCGTTTCCAGAAACATTCCGACCGCCGAGCCGTTCGGATTCGGCAGAATTTCCGCGCCGTCGATAATAAAAGCCTGCCGCTTATTTATCTCCGGCATCTCGCGCCCCCAGCGGCGAAATCTTTCGCGCAGCTCATCGACCAGTTCTTCGTGAAAAACGAGTCGGCGACCGAGCGCACGCGCGGAAATCTGCCGCGTGATGTCGTCTTCGGTCGGTCCCAGACCGCCGGTCGAGATAACGATGTCCGAACGCCGGACAGCGTCTCTGACGGTTTCTTCGAGCCGCGCTTCGTCGTCGCCGACGATGGTTTTCAGCCGCACTTCGATGCCGATTTCGTTGAGCTTTTCGGTCAGCCAGAGGCTGTTGGTATCGGTTTTGTCGGGAGTTAAAAGTTCGGAGCCGATGGCGATGATTTCCGCAGTAAGCATAATTTCATTTATCATTTAACATTTATCGTCGAACAGCAAGCCGAAGCCATTGATAAATGTTAAATGTTAAATGTTAAATGAAATTATTTTTCGCCGTAAAGGTCGTTTAAAACTTCCGAAATCGGTTTGCGTTGATTGTACAGGTCGTTCGGGTTTTGTTCTTTCGACCCGTTGCCGTTTTCTTTCGCCGGTTCTTCGGCGGTCGTCACGGATTGAACGGGCTGGCGAGGCAGAGCGGGCTCGGAATGTTGTTCCTTGTTTTCTGCGAAAGACTCGATTCCGGCATCGGAAACGGTTGACAGAAACGCCTCTTTTCCGTTTGGCGCGGCGTTTTCCGCTTTCAGCCGGCGCTGCTCGGCAGCCGATTCGCGTTTCTTTTTATTGATTTCCTTGACGGCGTCGCGGCTTTGTTCCAGAAGCGCTTTGCCGCGATTGCGCCGCGCGCGTTCCAGAGCGCGAACGGCGGCGGAGGTCTGCGGCGCGTCCGCCGGCTCGCGCTCGATTTTTCGCAGAATTTTCGTGTAGTTTCTCAGTTCCGGCGATGGATAATTGTAGGTCGATTCGTCAGCATTTTCGTTTTCCACGACGTACGCCAGATGATTGACGGCGGCTCGGTGGTCGCCGAGCTTATTGTAAAGCGCGCCGAGAGTGAAATAAACCAGCGGCGGCGCGCCGTTCATCGTCTGCAAAATGCGCTCGCCGCGCGCGATGACTTCCTGCACTTCAAAGCCGAACCAGCGGCGTTCGTCGTCGCGCAGAATCTCGTTTGCCGACAGATAAAACTCGAAAACTTCGCGCACGCCGTTCGGCGAAGCGGTGGCAAAAGTTTTCCATAGAAAAAACGCGAAGATTCCGAAAAAAGCTATCACGAACATCGGAAAACCGACGGCGAAAAGCATCATCGCAATTACGCCGAAAGCCAGCGCATACTGCGATTTCTCCTTCAAAGAATCAGGAACCTTTTTTTGAAGTTTATCGTTGTTCACTACTCTAACTACTACTACTGCTGCTCTTCTGATTGAGAATTTTCGTCCTCTGCCTGAGAATTTTCATCCGAAGCTTTTTTACCGCTCCGGCTGGATTTTTTGTCTTTGGTCGAATCTTCCGCGTCGGTTTCGGTTTTGCCGGTCGAAGCGCCGCCGTTGGTTTCGGCTTTTTCCTCGCCCGCTTTATGTTCCGTCGGCGTTTTGGCGTCCTTTTCCTCTTTATCCATTTTCAGACCGAACTGCGCCATCACGTCCATTATTTTATCAAAAATGTGATACGGCGAATTCATGACAAAAGAAAACGTTTCGCCGAGCGCGACGGCTTCGAGTTCGAGCAGCGCCGCGATTTTTTTCTCCAGCGGCATCTCGTCAAACTCTTTGCGAAAGTCTTCGACCTTTTTGCGAGCCTGCTCTTTTTTCTCTTCTTCGGTTGTCTTTTTTTTCTTTTCCGCCATAACTACAATTTCTCCCGCCGCGACGACTTTTGCCTGGCAGGCAAGCCGCTCGCCCTTGATAAATCTATCCGAGCCGAGCGTTTCCAGCTCGGCTTTAGTCGGCTCGGAGAGCAGATTTTTCCCGCTTAGAATTTGCACGGCGCACAAATCCGTCTCGCCGCGCCGCTCGCATTCGTCGATATCAACGCCCAGACGCTTTGCCGCGTCGAAAAGATAACTGCCCGTCGCGACCACGCCGCTTCGCCCATCCGGTTCAAATTTAATTTCAGCTTCCATTTTTATAAGTTCTAAGTTTATAAGTTCTAAGTTTTGAATTTTCGAGTTTTGAATTTAAAACCCGAAAATTCATAATACATAATTCAAAATCAACGCGTCTTTCCCGACATCACGCGCACGCGCGGCTGCGCGCCCGACGCCGTCGTATGAACATCGCTTTCCTTTGCCTGGCATTCGGCGCAAACTCCGAGAATGCGCAGGCTGTGGTGCGTCGGCTTAAAGTTGAATTTTTCCGCCATCGCGTCCTGCAGGGCTTCGATTTCGGGCGAGAAAAACTCGATGACTTTTCCGCATTCGGTGCAAATCATATGGTCGTGATGCTCGTGATTGTAATGATGCTCGTAATAGGTTTTGCCGTCGCCGAAGCGAACCTCGCGCGCCAGACCGGCTTCGGTCAAAAGCTTCAGCGTGCGGTAAACGGTCGTCTGCCCGACCGCCGGGTCTTGTTTCTGGACGAGCCAATACAAATCTTCGCTGGAAAGATGTTCTTCCGTCCGCAAAAAAATCTCCAGAATCAAATCGCGCTGACCCGTCCGGCGCAGCCCGTATTTCTGGATATATTCCTGAAAAATTTCCTTTTCCTCTTGGAATTCCGCTTTTTTCTTCACCATATTTTTCGCCGCCGACCGGGAACAAGACTCCAGTAAATTCATTTTAACATTTTCTGAAACTGTGCGAAACAAATTCAATGGAAACGCGTGAACGCGCAGACGCCGAATGCCGAACCCGCAAGACATCATTCATCGTTTATCGTTCACGCGTTTCAGTCTTTCTGCGGCTAAAATTTTTTTCATCAGCGCCAGATTTTCCGCGTTCGCGCGCTCCTGCGTCTCAGCTAGATGCGCCGAACGAAGTCCGAGTTGCAAATAGACGTCAAGCAATTCCGGCGCGAGCATTTCTTTGATGACGGCGATGTGTTTTTTCATCGTTTCCACGTCGGCGCGCGCGAAAGTTCCGGTCAGAGCCTGCGCCGGAGTTTGCTTTTCGAGATTTTCAAACGTGCTTTTCACGAGCGGCAATAAAATTTCCTGCGCCTTTTCGTTTGTCAAGCCGCAAGCGGCGAGCATTTCGACGGCAAGGCTGATTAAAGCCGTCACCTGACCGGAAGCCGTGACCGCCGAAGCGTGATAAAGCGCTTTGAATTTTGCCTGGACGGCAAAGGATTTGCCCTGTAAATCGACGACGATTTTTTCGGCGACCGCGACGGCTTCCGGGTCGCCTTCGAGACAGAAAAAAACGTCTTTGAATCTGCCCGCGCCGAGAAAAGCATCGCTGACGGAAACCAGCGGGTGAAGCGAGCCGACACGGCATCCGGCTTCGTTTAAATCGCGCAGAATCTGCGATGAAAGCGAGCCGCTGGTGTGAAAAACGAAAGGTTTGTTTGTCAGTTTTCCGGCTAAATCCGCGGCGACTTGTTCGATTTCCGAATCCTGCGTGGCAATGAAAATTATTTCCGAGCCGGCGAGCTTTTCGGTTTCGGAAGCGGTCAGAATTTGCGGCTTCGGACTGATATTTTCGGCGATTATTCGGGCGGTCTCGCACCGGCGGGCGACGAGATTTTCTATCGAATAACCTTTTCTCGACAACGCCAGCGCGAGCGCGCCGCCGAGCCTGCCGACGCCGATGATGGAAATTTTCATGCTTGAAAATTTATCACAAAGAGAAAGATTCCAATATATTAAAACAATTTTTAAACGCCGAGACGCAGAGATTTTCCAAGAAAATTTCACAGGTATAAGCAGAATTAACAGCGATTGAAAAACTTTTCTTTATCCCTGTTAAAATCCTGTTGTCCCTCGTATTTTCATTATCCGCGTCTTGCCGTCCCGGCGTTGAAAAACGGATTTTCGAGTTTAAATCTTGACCAGAACCGGCTCGCTCGGCAGCTCGTCGAGCCACTCGGTCATCTGGCGGCGCAATTCTTCGCGGCTCAGGAAACCGTCTTCGGGCGGAAATTGGATTTGCAGCAGCGGCGAGGCGGGCATCGCTTTGACGGTTTTTTCCAGAATTATCAGTTCGGCGGTCGAAAGCAGCGGGATTTCCCTGTTTTCCTTGAAGATATCCGCCAGTTTGAGCGCGGCTTCGGCGTATTCGACTTCTTTGGTCTGGTCGCCGAAATATTCGAGCAGCGGAACGAGCGTCTGGCTCAGAATCTTCAATGTTTTCCGGTAGCTTTCGCGTCCCTGATTGACGGTTTCCGACAAAGCGCGCGGCAGATTTTCCCATTCCTTCATCTGCGACAAGCGGAACGGACAGGCGCAAAACGGATGTTCCTGCAACATCTGGCGGACGTCGGAGCGGCAATCCAGTTCTTTAAAACGGCGACAGAATTTCTGCGCCCTTTGCCAGTGATTTTTTTGAAAAATCGAAAGCGAAGAAAGATTTTCGAATTCCCACCATTCGTCGCTGCGCATCATCTCGTCGTATTTTTCGAGCAAATGATGCGATTTCATCACGGTGTCGTGTTTGATGGCGAAATGCTCGACGAACGCTTCGTGAAACAAAAGCCACAGTCTTTCCAGCTCGCGATTGAGAATCTCGCTCGGCGCGCTCGCCATTTCGCGAATAAATTCCAGAAGTTTGGCGCGCAGTTTTTCGATGGTTTCGTCCTGCGTCGTTTCGCAGACGGCGAGATAATGCCAGACGGCTTCGCGCTTGCCGGCGCCGTTGATGAAATCTTCGAGCTGCATCAAATCCCGGGTGCATTCGAGAAATTCCTTTTCCGAATCGGAAAAAGCGTCGGCGATGCGCTGCAAACAATCTTCGAGCGCGACGGTTTCCTGCAAAACTTCTTTCACGGTTTCGGCGACCGCGCCGAAAGTTTTTTGCGCGCGCGTGGCGAGCCGCCAGATTTTCGTATTCAGAATTTCTTCGGGCATCTGCTCGAAACGCTCCAGAACGCTCGCGCTTTCCCAATCAAGAAGCCAGTTTTCCAGCGCCTTGCACACTTTTTCGCGGTCTTCCGGGTCGTCGATTGTTTTAAAAGTATCGACCGCCGTCAGGGTTCGCGCCCAATTGGTCAGCGCGGCGGAAGAATGCAGAACGGTCGACGGTCGCGCGATGCCGACAATGTCGTCCCAGACGATTTTTAAATCGAGCGAGCGGCGATTGATTCTATCGCCTTCGGAGGTAACGAATTCGATGCGGCGCTGCGCCACGAGCGCGGCGAGAATCAAATGCTGCGCCTCAGCCACTAATCCGAAAGGCTCGCTTTTCAGACGCCGCGAAACGTCTCTGAGCGAGACGGTTTCGCCGCCGCTCGCGCTTAAAAGCGATAAAATTTCCTGCACCAGAGGCTGCTGCGAAAGATTTTCTTCCGTGTCGAGAACCAGATTATTGCCGCGCAGAGCGACCAGCCCGAGCGGCGAGGCAAAACTGGCGGCAAGCTGCTGAATTTCCGGAACGGTCTGGCGCGCGCCGCTGAAAAGGTCGCTGACCAGCTTTGACACTTCGTCCATTCCGAGCACGTCGGCGAAAATCGGATGCGCCGGATAACGCGTCTCAAAAAGCGGCGTGAGCATTTCCGAAAGCATCTCGCCGAGTGAATGCGAAGCGCGCGATTTTTCGGTAAATTCGTGTTCGAAGCCGTCGATTAAAATTTTTCCGTCTTCGAGGAAAATGCGATTCCAGATTTTCTCCACCGCGCGGCTGTGCGTGTGCCCGGCGGCGCGCACCTGTTCGCCGAACGATTCGCGCAGGCTGGCGTCATTGAGCAGTATCGAATAGCGCAGAATCGTTTCTTCTTCTTCCCTTTCGAGCGGCGCCGGCTGCCAGACGACCGTCGAGTTTTCGCCTGCTGCTGCCGGTAGTGGCGCGCCCGCATTTTGCGGTTGATTGACGATGATTTGCCAATCGAAAAAATCGGCGTTTTCGGAACTGTGCGGCGCGCCGTCATTAAAATTCCAGCGCAATCTCACGCGGCGATTTCCGCCGCGCCAGACGACATGACAATCGGTCGCATTGCTCGCTTCATTTTCGGCTGGCACGATCCAATCGGGAAAGCGCTCGCCCGCAAAACGCCGCAAAATTTTCGGCACGACGTCCGGGGAAATTCCCAGCGCAGCCTCGCTCAGAGCGACGTTCAGGCTGTCTTTGCCGCTGACCTTCAGGCTGTATCGAATTTCTCTGCCGGATTCCTGTTTGCGATTGACGGCTTCGGGAAATATCGAGACGAAAGTTTCCAGCAAATCTTCGACCTGCCGGATGGAATTCTGCGGCGCGTGTTCGTCGTAAATCAA
>DASVRL010000466.1:0-4015 GCA_036388635.1 Pyrinomonadaceae bacterium | reverse complement strand
GAAATACGGCATTCCGTTTCCGGTTTACGCGCGCGCCGCCTACGGCACTTACGGGTCGAATCTGCCGGCGCTGATGCGGGCGCTGGTCGCCTGCGGCTGGTTCGGGATTCAAGCCTGGATCGGCGGGCAGGCGATTCACATATTTTTCAGCTCGATAATTCCCGGCTGGAACACTTTGCTCGGCGCCGCCGTCGGCGGGCACACGCCGACCGAATGGATTTCGTTTCTGATATTCTGGGCGATGAATATTTTTATTATTTATCGCGGAATGAATCTTTTAAGGCACTTCGAAAACTGGGCGGCGCCGTTTGTTCTGGTGATGACCGCCGTTTTGCTCATCTGGATTTTGTATCAGGCGGGCGGCGTCGGATTTTTGCTGAACGAGCCGGGAAAATTTCAGACGGCGGGCGAATTCTGGGTGATTTTTATTCCTTCCTTAACGGCGATGATCGGCTTCTGGGCAACACTCAGCTTGAATATGCCCGATTTTACGCGCTTCGGAAAAAGCCAGCGCGAGCAGGCGCTAGGGCAAACCGTCGCGCTGCCGACGACGATGGTCGTTTTCGCCGCGATGGGGATTTTGATAACTTCGGCGGCGGTCATCGTTTTTCCGCAGGCGAAACCGGACGAGCTTTGGGATCCGGTAAAATTGGTCGGGCAGTTTTCGCAGCCTTTGATTGTCGCGATTTCGATGTTTACGATCGTCGTCGCGACGCTCTCGGTCAACATCGCCGCCAACGTCGTCTCGCCCGCCAACGATTTCGCCAACGCTTTTCCGCGTCTTATTTCGTTTCGCACCGGCGGCTTGATAACGGGCATTATCGGAATCCTGATGCAGCCCTGGAAATTGCTGGCTGACCCGAGCGGTTATATTTTTAGCTGGCTGCTCGGATATTCGGGCGGTCTCGGCTCGATTGCCGGAGTTTTGATTGCCGATTACTGGCTCGTCCGGCGAAAAAATTTAAATTTAGGCGATTTGTACCGCACCAAAGGCGTCTACAAATACGCGAGCGGCTGGAACTGGCGCGCGGTCTTGGCGACAATTTTGGGTTGCATTTTCGCGTGGATTGGGCTGATAATTCCAAGTCTCAGAATTTTGTATGATTACGCGTGGTTTGTTGGTTTCGGAGTTTCGTTTATTGTTCATTGGGCTTTGATGAAAGCAGCGCCGCCGGAAGAAAACCAGCACAGGTAAATAAATGAAAGCGATAACCTGCCCGCAATGCGGCGCGCTGCTTGAGGACGTATCGATTGAAAAAAATATCGCCCGGTGTTCCTACTGCCGCGCCAAAATTCTGATTCGCCCGTTCGGCGAGAGTAAAGAAGAAGTCGAAGTCTCGCTGGTGACGCGCGCCGAAGGCGGAAAGGAAGAAAAGGAAGTATACCAACGCGGAAATTTTACTTTTACGAAACAGAAATTTCAGCCAAACGACTTTCTGCGTCAGGTGGCGGCTCGACAGGCTCCGAAAAGAAAGGGCGAAGGAATAAGGAGCTTCGGGCTGTTCGTCCTGATTTTAGGAATCATTGCTTTTGCCCTGATTGCCGTTTACCTGAGTTGAAATTTATGAAGGCAGTGATTTACCCGCGCGGGTAGCGCGAAGTCGCCCTGTAGCTGAAGTTGGGGCAATAATCTTTCTTCGGCACAAAAATAGAATTTTATGAAATACGCAAAAGTTAAAAATTATTACAACGGCTCTTTTCAGGAAAGCGCGGCGACGGAAAGCCTCGACGTGGTTTCGCCGGTTGACGGCAATTTATTGTCGAAAGTTCCGCTCTCGACGACGGACGAGCTGAACGCGGCGGTCGCCTCCGCCAAAGGCGCGTTTGAGGCGTGGAGCAAAACGCCGATTAAAGAGCGCGTGCAGGTGTTTTTCCGTTACCGTTATCTTTTGGAAAAGAATTTTGAAGAGCTGACCGCGCTGGTGGCAGAAGAAAACGGCAAAACTTATGACGAGGCGAAGGCGGAAGTCGAAAAATCCATCGAACTGACGGAGTTTGCCTGTTCGATGCCGCAGCTCGTGGCGGGCGAGATTCTGGAAGTTTCGCGCGGCGTCGAATGCCGCACCGAGCATTTTCCGCTCGGCGTGGTCGCTTCTATCGTGCCGTTTAATTTTCCGCTGATGGTGCCGAACTGGACGATGCCGAACGCGCTCGTTTTGGGCAATACGATGATTATGAAGCCTTCGGAGCTGGTGCCTTTGGCGGTGCAGAGAATGGCTGAGCTTTTGCAGGAAGCCGGATTGCCGGACGGCGTTTTCAACGTCGTCAACGGCGGCAGGGAAATCGTCGAAGGCATCTGCGCTCATCAGGACATCGAAGCCGTCAGCTTTGTCGGCTCGACGAAAGTCGCGAAACTGGTTTATCAAAACGCGACGCATCATCTGAAACGCTGCGTCGCGCTCGGCGGCGCGAAAAATCATCTTTTCGTTTTGCCGGACGCCAATCCGTCGATGACGGCGACGAACGTTACGGCTTCGATGTCGGGCTGCGCCGGTCAGCGCTGTATGGCGGCGTCGGCGATGCTCGCCGTCGGCAACGTCAATCCGATTATCGACCGAATCTGCGACGAGGCGCGCAAAGTCGTGCCGGGCGAAAATCTCGGCGCGGTGATTTCCAGAGCGGCGAAGGAACGCATCGAAAATTACATCACGGAAGCCGAGCGCGGCGGCGCGAAAGTTCTGGTTGACGGGCGCGGCGCGGTCGTCGCCGGGAAAGAAAACGGCACTTACGTCGGACCGACCGTCATCGATTTCGTCAAACCGGAAATGTCGGTCGCGCGCGAAGAAATTTTCGGTCCGGTGATTTCGATTATGCGAACCGACACGCTCGACGAAGCCATCAAAATCGAAAACGCGAATCCGTACGGCAACGCCGCTTCGGTTTTCACCAACAGCGGCGGGCTGGCGCGCTACGTGATGGAACACGCCAGCGCCGGAATGATCGGCGTCAACATCGGCGTTCCCGTCCCGCGCGAGCCTTTTTCCTTTGGCGGCTGGAACGAATCGCGCTTCGGCGCCAACGATATTACGGGCAAAAGCTCAATCGAATTCTGGACGAAACTGAAGAAAACGACGACCAAATGGAACGCGGAAGCGGGCGTTAACTGGATGAGCTAAAAATGTGGATTGTCGATGGGGAAAAATCTTTCTAATAGTAAAAATTTTCTGCGCAGATTGATTTTAGCGTTTAGCTTTATCACTTTTCTCGTTTTGATTTTCGCGATTTCGTGGAGATATTTTGAAACACCGGCGGAAAGAGACGTGTCGAATATCAATGCGAAAGATTTTCCGGTTGTTTTTATCGCGCCGGAAAGAAGCGAGATTATTGTTCTGAATTCATTGGAAACATATAAACGAAACAATCCGGCTTATTCGTTTCTGATGCCGGTTGGAAAAGAAGAATTAATAAATCAACAATTGGAAAAATCCCAGCGGGAAAAAGGCGCGAAAGGAAAGCCGCAAATCAGAGCCAAAACGATTTCCGAAGGGAAACAATTAATTGAGCTTGAGATTTTGGGAGACGGATTTTTCCTCTCACGTTATGAGGCGACTGACAAGGAAGTCAAACCATTAGCGCTGAAAATGTCCGGCGCGGGTTTTGTTTTTCTTCCGTGCGCGGCGACTTTTTTCTTCGGTTTTACAGGATTTTTTCTTTTACGTTTGATTTTATGGTTTATAAGACGAAAGCAAAATACCGGAATGGTTTAAGGAGATTATAAAATGTCGAGAATTATCAAATGCGGTCTTATTCAAGCGAAAAACGTCGCGCCGACCGATGCGCCGATTGAAGAAATCAAACGCGCGAACATCGAACACCAGATGAAAATGGTCGAAGAAGCGGCGCGGCAGGGCGTGCAGATGCTTTGTTTTCAGGAGATTTTCACGACGCCGTATTTCTGCGCCGAACAGCAGACGCGCTGGTACGAAGCGGTCGAAAAAATCCCGGACGGTCCGACCGTGAAAATGATGCAGGACGTCGCCAAACAATACGGGATGGTTTTGATTGTGCCGATTTA
>DASVRL010000465.1:0-22774 GCA_036388635.1 Pyrinomonadaceae bacterium | reverse complement strand
ACTGTGTATCTTTAGTAAAATAACCTATTTATGAATTCCGAACTTATCAGAAATTTTTCAATCATCGCGCACATCGACCACGGCAAATCGACGCTTGCCGACCGCATTCTGCAGCTCACGGGCGCCGTCAGCGACCGTGATATGGAAGAACAGTTGTTGGACGATATGGATTTGGAGCGCGAGCGCGGCATCACGATTAAAGCTCACGCCGTCCGTCTCGATTACAAAGCGCGCGACGGGCAGAATTACGTTTTAAATTTGATTGACACGCCCGGTCACGTCGATTTTTCCTACGAAGTTTCCCGAAGTCTTTCGGCTTGTGAAGGCGCGCTGCTGGTCGTCGACGCATCGCAGGGCGTCGAAGCGCAAACGCTGGCGAATACTTATCTCGCGCTCGAAAACGACCTCGAACTGATTCCGGTTTTAAATAAAATCGACCTGCCGTCAGCCGAGCCCGACCGCATCAAAGAACAAATCGAAAACATCATCGGGCTTGATACGAGCCACGCCGTTCTGGCTTCGGCGAAAATGGGCATCGGCATCGAAGACATTCTCGAAGAAATTATCAAGGACGTTCCCGCGCCGAAAGGCGACCCGAAAGCGCCTTTAAAAGCTCTGATTTTCGACAGCTGGTACGATTCGTATCGCGGCGTCATCGTTTTGTTCCGCATCATCGAAGGCACGATAAAAAAAGGCACGAAAATTCGTTTCTTCAATACGGGGCGCGAATATCTGGTCGAAATGATCGGCGTCAATCGCCCGCGCCCGACGCCGATCAACGAATTGAGCGTCGGCGAAGTCGGCTTTCTGACCGCTTCGATAAAAACCGTCGCCGACGTCCAAATCGGCGATACCATTACGGAAGCCGCGCGCCCCGTCGACACGCCTTTTCCCGGCTTTCAGGAAGTCAAACCGATGGTTTTCGCCGGACTTTACCCGACCGATTCGGCGCAGTACGAAGATTTGCGCGACGCGATGGACAAGCTCCGTTTGAACGACGCTTCGTTTTTCTACGAGCCGGAATCTTCGACCGCGCTCGGTTTCGGTTTCCGCTGCGGATTTTTGGGACTTCTGCATATGGAAATCATCCAGGAACGACTGGAGCGCGAATTCAACCTCGATTTGATTACGACCGCGCCGGGCGTGCGCTACCGCGTGACGACGACCAACGGCGAAGTCACGGAAGTCGACAGCCCGTCGAAAATGCCGGAAACCGGCAGAATCGCGAAAATCGAAGAGCCATATATCACGGCGACGATTTTAACCGGCGATGCCTTTCTCGGCGGAATTCTCGCGCTTTTAGAGGAAAAGCGAGGCGTCCAGAAAAAGTTTGAATACGTCACCGACACGCGCGTGATGCTCGTCTACGAACTGCCGCTCAACGAAATCGTGCTCGATTTTTACGACCGTTTGAAGTCGGTTTCCAAAGGTTACGCTTCGCTCGACTACCATTTTTCCGATTACCGCGAAAGCAATCTCGTCAAACTCGACGTTCTGGTTTCCGGCGAGCCGGTCGATGCGCTCTCGCTCGTTCTGCACCGCGACACCGCCGAAGCCAAAGGCAAGCTCGTCACCGCCAAAATGAAGGAACTAATCCCGCGCCAGATGTTCGAAGTCCCGATTCAAGCCGCCATCGGCAGCAAAGTCATCGCCCGCGAAACCGTCAAAGCCATGGGCAAAAACGTCACCGCCAAATGCTACGGCGGCGACATCTCCAGAAAACGAAAGCTTTTGGAAAAACAAAAAGAAGGCAAAAAACGCATGAAAAAAGTCGGACGCGTCGAGATTCCGCAGGAAGCGTTTCTGGCGGTTTTGAAAGTAAATGAAAGTTAAAAAGAAACAACTTTCGGAAAATGAAATTGATGAAATCGTTATTGCACAAGCTAACGACGAAAATGCCTGGACGATTATGTGCAGAAATATCAAACCGCTTTACAACTTCGAACCGGCGACGACCGATGAAGAGATTCGCGCGGCGGCGATTCAATTTGTCCGCAAAGTGAGCGGATTTAATAAACCTTCCGCCGTTAATGCCGAGGCTTTTGAAACGGCGATTGAGGAAATCGCGGCGGCTGCCGGAAAACTGCTCGATTCGCTCGTCACGCCCGCGCCGCCGAAAGATCGTGCCGTCGAAAGCGAAAAAGCGCGGAAACGAAATCAGCTCAGATTCGGCGGTTAATTCAATTTTTCCTGCAATTTTCTGAGCGCTTTGTAAGCCTGCGCGTAATTCGGCTGCTCGTCCAGAGCCAAGCCGTAATGCTTGGCGGCTTCGAGGTATTTTCCGCGTTTTTCGTAAACGACGGCGAGATTGAAATGCGGATAGGCGCGCGCTTCGTAACGCGCGGCTTGCATCGCCAGTTTAAACCAGCGCACGCAGTCGTAATAATTTCCTTTCGCTATCAGGTAGCTGCCGATGTCGTTATACGGGTTGCCGAAACCGGCGTCAACCGAGATAGCCGCCAGGCATTCGGCAATCGCCAAATCGTATTGCCCCTGAAAGCTGTATGCCCAGCCTAAAAAAGTGTAGGCTTCGGCGGTCGGGAAAGCCGCGATGGATTTTTTGTAAAGCTTTATCGCTTCGGCGTAATCTCCGGCTTGCTGCGCCTCGAACGCTTCGTTAAAAAGCTGGATGGCTTCCCGTTTGGCGGGATTTTTCACATCTTGCTCGGAAAACATCTCAAGGAAATTTCAACACAAAATTAAGGCGGGCACAAGGACGAATCCTTATGCCCGCGAGCCCCTTGCGTATTCAGTTGTAGTGAAAACTTTATTGATTGTAATAAGACGGCGCGGGCACGTCGCCGGGATTGCCGAATTGCGCGCCCGAATAGGAATTATTCGCCGAGGTCACGCGATGCCAGACGCCGTTGCGGAAAACCGCCAAATCCGTTTTCCCGTCGCCGTCGAAATCGGCGGGCGCGGGCATATCGGAAGCGATGCCGAACGGCGCGGCGAGCAGACCGCCGTTTGAGCTGTAAGCCGCGTACCAGTAGCCGTTCGACGGGCGGAAAACCGCCAAATCATATTTGCCGTCGCCGTCGAAATCGCCCATCAGCGGCTTGTCGTTCAACTGCCCGAACTGCGCGCCGAAAAACGTATTGTTGCTGCTGTTGATGCGATACCAGATGCCGTTTGACGGGCGAAAGACGGTAATGTCGGCTTTCGCGTCGCCGTCGTAATCGGCGGGCATCGGAAAATCGCGCGCGACGCCGAACTGGACGGCGATAAACGCGCCGTTGCTGCTATACGAGATAAACCAGTAGCCGGTCGAAGGTCGAAAAACGGCGACATCCGTTTTGCCGTCGCCGTCGTAATCGGCGGGCGCGGGAACGTCGTCCGGCAAACCGAATTGAACTCCGGTAAAGCCGGCGCTCGAACGATTCAGATACCACGTTCCGCCGCGATAAACCGCCGCGTCCGTCCGCCCGTCGCCATCGTAATCCGCCGGAACTATGCGGTCGGTGACTTGCCCGAATTGAAAGCCGGTGAACGAATTGTTTCCGCTGTTGATGATATACCAGCTGCCGTTTAACGGTCGGAAAACGCTCAAATCGGATTTGCCGTCGCCGTCAAAATCGAAACGCGCCGAGCCTCCGGTGTTGCGCGGGCTCAAACAGGTTCCGTTTGCCGCGACGTAATTGGCGATTTCCGTCCGCGAAGCCTGGCAGAAAGTCGGCGGCGCGAGAGCATTTATGGTCGCGTTCATCAGTGTGGCGGCGCAATCCGGCGTGTCGTTGTGATTGGCGCCCAGGTTATGTCCGATTTCGTGCGCCGTGATGCTGTATTTCGCCGGAACCCAATCGACTTTACCGCTGAAACCGTAAGCATAGCTCGGACGCGTCGGCGAAACCGGCTTGCAAATCTCGCCGAGAAAAGCGTAGCCCTGCTGGACAAAATTCGGTTTTGCCGTGAAAAGATGCGCGGCGTCGCGCGAAACGGTCGTGTAATTCGTGTTCCAGTAAGTCTGAAACGAGCGCAGAAAAGCGTCGGCGTTGATGCCGGTAAAAGGGTCGGGCGTCGTCCAGGTGTGCTGGAAAACAATGTCGAAAGTTAAATTCAATTCGCGTTCGTAAACGCCTTCGACCATATTCAAAATGCTCAAAATTTCCGCGTTCGCCTGACTTGAGCCGCCGAAAGCCTGCACGTATTCAAAATCGGCGTCGGTCGCCAGCTCGATTACGCGCAATGTTTGAATAGCCTGCGCCGCCGATTGCAATTCGACCATCTGCGTTCCGCTCTCGATTTTTTTGCTCAGCTCCGAATGACAATCAAAAGTTTCGGGGTTTAAAAAATCGTTTTCGCGATAAACAATCAAATCCGCTTCAGCGGCAAATTCCGAATACTTTCGCGCCGGCTCGATATAAAATTTCTGTGTCTCGACCAGAAAATAACCTTCGACCTTTGCGCCGTCAATCGTCAGGCGCGCTTCGGAATTCGCCGCGCCCGAAACTTTTCCCTTGAAGGTTTTGACGCCGGCAAAATCCAGCCTCTGAGCGCCGCTGGCGGTCATTTCCTCGGCGCTGTATTTCGGCGAGCGCAAATCGTTTGCCGTCAGATTCAAGACATAATTTTCGCCATCGCTCGGAACGCTCAGCAAAGCAGTGCCGCCGGTTTCGGTCGACGGCGGCGAGAACTGAGCGCCGTTAAGCTGGAATATTTTGAAAGCTTTGAACGATTGGTTTAAATCCTGCCGCAGGCTTTGAGCGAGAGAAAAACCCGTAAATAAAAGCGTGAAAACAAAAACAGCTAAAGTTTTCGAAAAAAGGGAGTTGAATTTTGTCATTGAATCCTCTGGCGGAAACGTATATGGTTTGAATTGAAGAATGGACTTCGGCAGGGAAATTTGCCGATAATATTAAAAACGTTTATCGCCGGTCGTTTTCCAGAAATGTTTCAGGAAAGTAGATGTCACGGCTCAAAAAAAGTTTGCCTTGAAAATGTGGAAAAGTCTAGTCAGCGCTTTGTGGAAGCGATTACCGCCCGTTTTTCGTCTGAAAGCCATCCGTTTGACGCAGAAAAAATTTACCGTTTCGGCGGTCGCCGTCGTCGTCAACGAAGAAGGAAAAATTCTTCTGCTCGACCATTTTTTGCGTCCGGGCGCGAGCTGGGCGCTGCCCGGCGGATTTATCGAAGCGGGCGAGCAGCCCGAAACGGCGATTAAACGCGAAATCCGCGAAGAAACGACGCTCCGGCTGGAAAACGTCAAACTGCTCGGCGTCAGGACGATAAACAGTCACGTCGAAATTCTTTTTCGCGCCGAAGCGAGCGGCAAACCCGTGCCGAACAGCGCCGAAATCAACGCCGCCGGATGGTTTTCGATGGACGAGATGCCGAGCGAGACGAGCGGCGTGCAAAAGCGAATTATCAGCGAAGTATTGAATCAAATATAATCTTCCGCAGCAGGCGCTTGTCACCCGTCCGTTTCATCGGCTAAGCTTAATTAATTCCAAATTTCAGAGGAGAGAGCTGTAATGATTAATTTGATTCCTTCGCCAGAATCGGTAATGGAAATTCTGAAAGAAACGGGCGCGTACCGCAAAGGTCATTTCGTTTACCCGAACGGAAAACACGCTTCGCATTATTTTCAGATGCCGCTGGCGTTTCGCTATTACGACAATGCGCGGATTCTTTCGGTCGGTTTGAGCCGTATGTTTCGGATGGACAAAACCGTTTCGAGCCGCCTGCCTAAAGTTTCGATTATCAGTCCGAGTCCGGGCGGAATTATGGTCGCCTTCGGCGTCCGCGAGGCGCTGAACGCCGACCAGATTTACTGGGCGGAAATCGAAGACGGCAAGCGCCAGTTTCGTCAATACATCGGCGAGAGCGACGTTTACCCGGCGATAATCGTGGACGACATTCTGCGTTCGGGAAAAGCCATTCAGGAAACCGTCGATTTGGTCAAAGGCTTCGGAACGGAAGTTATCGGCATCGGCACGATCGTCAAATTTGAAGACGCCGCGCCCGATTTCGGCGGCATTCCGGTCAAGAGTCTTTTGACCTACGACGTAAACTTCTACGAAAACGAGGACGAATGGAGCAAATCCCGCAGCGCGTCCGATTCGGAAGAAGAAACCGTCAGATTCTAAAGGCAAAAACAAAAAGGCAAAAGCAAAAGAGCGAAAAGGTGAACAAGCAGCTTGTAAATAATCAAGCTCGTCTTTTTGCTTTTTACTTTTGCCTTTTTACTTTTTCACCTTTTCAAACAATTTGCCTCGTTCCGCCAGCAGGCGCAAAAACTTTTCGCGTTTGCCGATAAAAAGCAGAATCGCTTTTGCCCAGCCGCGCAATTCGGCGATTTCTTCGAGCGTTCGCAAAGCGACGTAGCCGCCCAAAAACGAAAACGGAACGGAAATCAAAGCCGTCTGCCAGCCGAAATAAAAATACAAAACTCCGGCGAAAACAATCCAGGTGAGCGGCATTAAAACGATGCTCGCCAGCACTTTAACGGTCGAAGCCATATCGTAATCGCCTTTGCGCGTTTGCAGAAAGGCGAGAAACTTGCAAATTTGATACGCGGGAAAATGCAGAACCGCGCCGAGCGCGGCGAGCGGCGAGAAAATCAAAAGCTTCCACAAACGCCTTAAAGCCTGACGCAAAATAAACCATTTCGAATATTGCGCGAGCGCGAGAAATTCCGATTCGATGCCGTGCTCGCCAAGTCTTTTATCGTATTCGGCAAGCCGTTTTTCCAGATTTTCCTCGTTCGCGCCGAATGGTTCGGCAACAAATTTTTGCAGCAGCGCCAGCCGTTCGGCAAGATTTTCTTCGTGCGCGGTGGTCGAGGTGAAAACTTCTTCGGCGATTCGCGCCGTCGAAAGCTCGGCTTCCGATTCGGCGTTGAGCGTTACGCGGCGCAAAGCTTTTTCGATTTGCGCCGTTAAATGCCTGACCGCTGCTTTCGGCGGCTGCCCGTCCGCGCCCAGCTCGACCGGCAAAACCGGAAAAGGCTCGCCGAAATGCAGCAGCGCCTCGCTGCGAAACGTCGTTTTGTTCGTGTAAAAAAGCCCGACCGGAACGATTTGCAAATCGAGCGAGGCGGGATTTTGCCCGACCGAAACCGCGCCGAGCGCGATTCGCGCCGCGCCCGTTTTCAAAGGCAGAAGCTGCGGCGAATTGTGCGAAACGCCTTCGGGAAAAAGCGCGATCGCGCCGCCCGATTTCAAAAGCTCGCGCGCGACATTGAAAGTTTCCTGATTTTTGGAAACGTCCGCGCCCGCATCCTGTTGCCGGTAAAGCGGCAGCGCGCCGACCGCGCGAATCAGAAAACCGAGCACCGGCATTTTGAAAAGCGTCGATTTAGCGAGAAAGGCGATGCGGCGCGGCAGCGCGATAAAAACCAGCGCCGGGTCGATCAAAGCGTTCGGATGATTGCTGACAAAAATCAAACCGCTTTTTTCCGGCAGATTCTCCGCATTGACAAGCTCGATGCGCCGGAAAAACAAACACAATGCGAAGCCGAAAACCGCATAAATCAGACGCACGACAAATGAGCCTCGACGATGAAAAATCAAATCGTCGAGGCTCATTTTTTTTACGCTGATTTCCATTTTGCCGCTTTCAGATTTCAAATTCAGATTGAATTTTCCACATTCAATCCTGAAATCGCAAATCTAAAATCGCAAATCCCTTAAATCTCGTGTCGATTTGCCAAAGCTCTGTCCATCGTCACTTCATCGACAAATTCCAAATCCGAGCCGACCGGCATTCCCATCGCGATGCGCGTGACGCGGATGCCTAAAGGTTTCAGCAGCCGCGCAATGTAATTTGCCGTCGCTTCGCCTTCGGTCGTCGGATTGGTGGCGATAATAACTTCGCGCACCTCGACGCCGTCGTTGTTTTCCGGACTCAGACGCGGAAAAATATTCGCCAGCATCAGCTCGTCGGGACCGACGCCGCGAATCGGCGAAAGGCTCCCGTGCAGAATATGATACAAGCCTTTAAAGGAGCGCGTTTTTTCGACCGCGACGAGGTTGTAAGGCTCTTCGATAACACAGATTATCGAGCGGTCGCGATTGGTCGACGCGCAATACATACACGGATTGACGTCCGTCAGATTGTTGCAAACCGTGCAGAAAGTGATTTTTTGTTTGACTTCCTGCAAAGCCTCGACAAAGCGTTCGATGTCTTCTTCGGGTCGGCGCAAAATGTAAAACGCCAAGCGCTGCGCGCTTTTGTGTCCGACGCCGGGCAGACGTTTAAATTCGTCGATTAATTTGGCGACTGGTTCTGAATATTCAAGCATATTTCGAATGCGGACTGTAGAATGCGGAATGCGGATTTGTTTTTATTCCGCATTCCGCATTGCGCATTCCGAAATTAGAATCCGAGTCCCGGCGGCAGCATTCCGCCGAGTTTTCCTTTTAAGGATTCTTCGACCTTGCGCTTCGCCTCGTTAATGGCGGCGAGCGTCAAATCCTGAAGCATTTCCACGTCGCCGTCTTTCACCAAATCGGGCGAAATCGTCAATTCCAGAAGTTCGAAATCGCCGCGCATCTTGACCGCCACCGCGCCGCCGCCCGCCGAAGCGTCGACGGTCATCGCCTTCATTTCCTTGCCCATCTGCTCCTGCATTTTCTGGGCTTGCTTCATCATCGAGTTCATGTCAAAACCACCGGGAAATTTCATTGCATTATTTTCCTTTTATGTTTTAATTTATACATTAATCGTAACCGCCGCGCGGGTTAAATGCAAACCTGTAAATCCCTGCTTTTTCAAAAGAAAATCAGCCGCCGCGAAGACAGAGTTGACGGACTGGATATTAACCGGCGATAAAGGAAACTTACACGGCTGAAGACAAATAAATACTAAATTTATTAATCCTTTTTTTATCCTTGTCCATCCTGTTATCCCTGCAAACTCCGGCTGCGTTTATCTGTGGTTTCAATTTCTATTTTTCTCCGTGTTCGGCGGCGGCTAAATTTTCTTTGTGTTACTTGTGTTCCGGCAGTAAAAATTCTTATTCTTTAAACAAAACTGTCGCGTCGTGCGTAACAGGAATAATTTCTAAATTTTGTCACGCGAAAAATAAAAAATATGTTGTCTGTAAAACTTTCTGCACGAATTCTTTTCGTTTTAATCAGCCTTTGTTTGAGCGTCGTTTCCGCTTTCGCTCAAGCGTCGTCGATGCCTTATCTGACCGAGCCGTCGCTCGCGCCCGACCGCCGGGAAATCCTTTTTGTTTCCGGCGGCGACATCTGGTCGGCTCCGGCTGGCGGCGGAACGGCGCAGATTCTCGTCGCGCATCCGGCGACCGAATCGCGCCCGCTGTTTTCGCCCGACGGACGTCGTCTGGCGTTTGTCTCGAACCGCACGGGCAACGGCGACATTTACGTTTTAAACCTGGAAACAAACGATTTGTCGCGCCTGACTTTTGACGATAGCTCGGACAATCTCGACGCCTGGTCGCGCGACGGAAACTGGATTTATTTTTCGTCTTCGAGCCGCGACGTTTCGGGAATGAGCGATATTTTCCGCGTCGCGGCAACGGGCGGAACGCCGCAGCAGGTTTCCAGCGACCGCTACACGAGCGAGTTTTACGCCGCGCCTTCGCCCGACGGAAACGTCATTGCTTTTACCGCGCGCGGCATCGCCAACGGGCAATGGTGGCGAAAGGGCAGAAGCCACATCGACGAAAGCGAAATCTGGCTGAAAACCGGCGACAATTACGAGCAACTGACGCAGCGCGGCGCGAAACAACTGTGGACGATGTGGAGCGCCGACGGCTCGCGCATTTTCTACGTTTCCGACCGCGGCGGCGCGCAGAACGTCTGGACGCAGCCGCTCAGAGGGCAAGCCCGCCAGTTGACGAATTTTACCGACGGCAGAGTTTTGTGGGCGAGTATTTCCTATGACGGAAAGCAAATCGTTTTCGAGCGTAATTTTAAAATCTGGACGATGAACGCCGACAGCGGGAAAGCGTCGGAAATAGCGATTAATCTGCGCGGGCTGCCCGCCGGAGCTTTGACCGAAAGAGTCAATCTGTCGTCGCAAATCCGCGAAATCGCGCTTTCGCCCGACGGCAAAAAAATCGCGGTCGTCGCGCGCGGCGAAATTTTCGCGGCGTCTTCCAAAGACGGCGGCGAAGCGGCGCGCGTGACGAATACGGTCGCGCCCGAATCTTTCGCCGCGTGGTCGCCCGACAGCCGAAGGCTCGTCTATTCTTCGGAACGCGAAGGCAGGCTCCAGATTTTTCAATACGATTTCGCCACCGAAACCGAATCTAATCTGACGAAAACCGGCGATGATTTTTCGCCCGTTTACTCGCCGGACGGAAAATTTATCGCCTTTATTCGCAACGCCCGCTCGCTCTGGATTTACGACACGAACACAAAACAGGAGCGCGAGCTTTGCAAATTTTACACCGATGCGCCGCCTTTAATCGGCAAACGCACAATCGCCTGGTCGCCCGACAATAAATGGCTCGCGTTTTTGACTTACGCGCCGGAAACCCGTTCTTATACAAATGTTTCAGTTGTTCCGGCAACGGGCGGCGGCGCGGCACAACCGCTCAGCTTTATCGCCAATTCAAACAGCGGCTCGCTGTCGTGGAGCCCGGATAATTCCTTTATTTTGTTCGACACGAACCAGCGCACCGAAGAAGGCTCGCTGGCGCGGATTGATTTGCGTCTGCGCACGCCGAAATTCCGCGAAGACCAGTTCCGAGACCTTTTCCGGCAGGAAAATCCGCAGGACAGACCGCGCCCCAGCCCCAGCCCCAGCCCGCAGGCTTCGCCGTCGCCGATTGCGTCGCCGTCGCCCGAAGACACGAAATCCAATGAAATTGTTTTTGAAAATATCCGGCGGCGTCTGAGCCTGCTGCGTCCGGGCGTCAACGTCAACGGTCAGGTCATCAGCCCGGACGGGAAAACGCTTTTGATTCTCGCCTCCGCCGAAAATCAGTTTAATCTCTACACCGTGCCGCTCGACGAATTGGCGACCGACCAATCGGCAAAGCAAATTACTTCGACGGCGAATTTTAAATCCGACGCGCAGTTTTCGCCCGATTCGAAAGAGGTTTATTACATCGAAAACGGGCGCGTCAACATCGTCGCGCTCGAACGCCGCGAAATTCGACCGCTGGCGTTGAATCTGGAAATGAACGTCAATTTCGCGCAGGAAAAAATGGAGGTTTTCAAACAAGGCTGGCGATTTTTGCGCGATAATTTCTACGACGACAAATATCACGGCGCAGACTGGAACGCGGTCGAAAAAACTTACGAGCCGCTCATCTCGGGCGCGCGAACGAACGACGAAGTGCGCCGTTTGATGTCGCTGATGGTCGGCGAATTGAACGCTTCGCATCTCGGAGTTTCCGGCAATCCCGCCTTTACGGCGACGCCGATAGGCAAGCTCGGCTTGCGTTTCGACCGCAGCGAATACGAAGCAGGCGGACGCCTGAAAATCACTGAAATCATCGCTTTAAGTCCGGTCGATATTACGCGAAACGTGAAAGTCGGCGAATATTTGATAAGCGTGGACGGCGTTCGGGTCGACGCGCGAACGAATCTGGACGAACTTTTGGAAAACAAAGTCGGCAAGCGCGTCGAGCTGGAGATTTCCGCCAGCCCGGACGGGTCGAACAAACGCGAAGTCATCGTCAAACCCGTCACGACGGGCGCGGAAAAAAATCTGCTTTATCGTCAATGGGTCGAGGCGAATCGCGCCTATGTCGAGCGCATCAGCGGCGGCAAACTCGGCTACGTTCATCTGCCCGATATGGGTTCGGGGAGTCTCGCGCAGCTTTATGTGGATTTGGACGTGCAGAATCAGGGCAGAGAAGGCGTCGTCGTCGATATTCGCAATAACAGCGGCGGATTTATCAACCCGTATGTGATTGACGTTCTCGCGCGACGCGGTTACTTGAATATGAAAGAGCGCGGTCTGTGGACGGTTCCGGCGCGAACCGCTCTGGGGCAGCGCGCGCTCGAGCGCCCGACGGTTCTGGTTATAAACCAGCATTCGCTTTCCGACGCCGAAGATTTTACCGAAGGCTATCGCGCTTTAAAACTCGGCAAGGTCGTCGGCGAGCCGACCGCCGGCTGGATTATTTTTACGTGGAACGTCAACACTTTTGAAGGCACGACCGTGCGCCTGCCGCGCCAGTTGGTCACGGGCGGCGACGGCAAAAATATGGAGTTGAATCCGCGTCCCGTCGATGTTCCGGTCACGCGTCCCGTCGGCGAATCTCTGACCGGCAAAGATTCCCAACTCGATGCCGCCGTGCGCGAGCTTCTCAGACGCCCTTAAGGCAAAAGGCAAGCCGCAAAGCGCAAAATATCAGGATTTGGAATTTAAGATTCCGAAATTAAATTCTTCTTCCGTTTTGCCTTTTGCGCTTGGCGTTTTGCCTTTTCGACGCTTGCTTTTTCCCTTGACCTGCATTAAATATTATTTTGTGCAAATCAACTGGAGAACAAATCCTAACCAGTCGCCTTATCTATTTCGCCAAATGACCGAATGGTCGGGCGTGAAGGTTCACCGGGCGCGAGTTTTGCCGGGCAGGATGATTGAACAAAAAGCGCCCTGGCACGAGCTGCACATTACGCTTGGCGGTCAATTGATTACCGAAAAGATTTCGGCGAGCGGAAAACTGGTGACGACCAAAGCCGCGATAGGAAATCTTTGTCTGACGCCCGCCGGGCAAACGGTCGGCGCACATTGGGAAAAACCGCTGGACAATATGGGAATTTTGCTCGCTCCCGATTTTGTCGTTCAGACCGCCGTCGAAAATCGCTTTGCTTCGAATTTTGAATTTACCGAAATTTATAAAAACCAGGACCCTTTGATTCAACACATCGGCTTGACCTTACTCGTCGAATCCGGCTCTGAAACGCCGTCGGGCAGGCTTTACGCCGATTCTTTAATCCAGACTTTAATTTTGCATTTACTGAAAAATTACAGCACGGCAAATTCCATTCCGGAAAATCTGAGCGGCGGTCTTTCCGGTTACCGGCTGCGCCGCGTGACCGATTTTATCAACGCCAATCTGGAAAAAGATTTGAGCCTGGCGGAAATCGCCGCCGTCGCCGATTTGAGCCAGTATCATTTCGCCCGCGCTTTCCGCAAAACCACGGGCTTGACGCCGCAGCACTACGTGATGCAGCAGCGCATCGAGCGCGCCAAAGAGCTGCTGCTGGCAAAAGACGATTTGCCGCTGGTCGAAATCAGCCTCCGTTCCGGCTTTAAAAATCAAAGCCATTTCACCGCGCTTTTCCGCAAATTCACCAAGCTGACGCCGAAAACCTGGCGCGAGCTTAAACTCGCTTGAAAAGTGAAAAGGTGAAAAAGTTTGCCGTCGAAAAACAGCGATTGCTTTTTCAGTTTTCCACTTTTTCACTTTGTTAGCAATTTCAGAATATAAACCGCAAACAGGCGAAAGATTCCTGCCGGGCAAAATCTTTAAACTCTTTTCAGACTCGAAAAAGTCTAAGGAGATTTAAAAGATTATGCGTAAATTATCGTTTCTTTTTATTATCGTTTTCGCGCTCGTTCTGACAACGGCGGCGCAAACCGTTAAGCAGTCGTTTGAGGAAGGCACGCGGGCGGCGAGCAATGCCGAATACGAAAAGGCGCTGGGAAATTACCGGAAAGCGCTTCTTTATGCGGAAAGCGAAAAAACCGGCGACGAGTTTCTGGCGCGGATTCATTTCAACGTCGGCGTTTGTCTTTTTCATCTGAAACAAAACGCCGAAGCCGTCGGCGAATTTAATCAGGCAATCGCTTTGAGCAAACGCAGCTATCAAAAAGCTTTTTACGTGCTCGGGATGGCGCAGGCGAAGCTGAAAAACTGGCGGAAAGCCGAAAGCGCGTTTCGCGCAGCGGTCAATCTCAAAAAAGACGACGGCGAAGCGTGGTTTGATTTAGGCTTGGTTTTGCTGGAGAAAAAAGATTTTCGAGCGGCGGAGAAAGCTTTTCAAAATTCCATCCGCTATAAAACCGTCGCCGCCGCTGACGCGCATAACAATCTCGGCGTGATTTACGCGCTCGAAGGCGATTTCGTCTCGGCGGAAAAAGAATTTGAAACGGCTCTGCTCGAATCGAAAGGCGCGTCGAATGTCGCGCGCAGCAATCTGGAATTCTGCAAAGCGTACAAACAAAACTTCGGCGGGGATTTGTCGGCGAAATTGGAATTCGGCAGAAACGAGGAATGAAGCGAAAGCAAAGTAAAAAGGCAAAAAGTTAAATCTTAATTTTACGTTTTGCCTTTTTACTTTTTTGTTTCTTTTCTGCAAAATTTTTCAGGAGAATAAAATGGACAAACAGCAATCAATGTTGGCGATTCTGAAGCTTTACGAGCTGCGCCGCGACGAGAAGATGCGCGCGGCGCGGGCGTGGTATTTCTCGGAGTTTGCGCCCGAATCGGCGATGGACATTATCGCGCTTTACCGCGGCGGCGAGCCGGCGAGCGCCAATTTTCGGATGGTCACTTCGTTCTGGGATATGGCGGCGTCTTTCGTTCTGAACGAAGCGCTGGACGAAAAAATGTTTCTCGACTCCGGCACCGAACACATTTTCGTTTACGCGAAAATTCAGCCGTATCTTTCGGAAATTCGCCAGCTTTTCGGCGAGCCGGAATATCTTTTGAATTTAGAAACACTGGTTATGAAAATTCCGAACGTCGAAACCAAGCTCGAAGCCCGCAAACGATTGATTAAACTCTGGACGAAAGAAACGGCGGCGGCATCGGCGGAGTAGAAGCTTTGCCCGCGCCCGGCAAATAATTCTTAGTTTGCGCCTGCCGGTTTGTCTATTCGGCAAACGCATTTTACGATTGATGACGGATGAAAAAATACGTCATCAAACGCGCGGGCGAAGGCTCGCTGCCGGAAAAGCCAAACTAAGAATAGCGAAAATTTAATTAATGATTACTCGAAAGGTTAAATTGATTCTAGGCTTAAGTTTTCTTGATGTTTTTGGAATTTGATGTTGCCAAAAATGTTGTGTTGGTCCTCCCATAAGTAACAAACTGCCGTGAGTTAATTCAATTTCAAACTTTAATTCTTTATTATTTCGATGCCTCAACATAAATCGTCTAGTCTGCCCGAAACTAACAGAAGCTATTGTAGGGTTTCTTCCTAGTTCAGGTTCGGCATCAGTATGCCAGGAAATTCCATCATTACCATCACGATAAAGATTCATCATCACACTATTAAATTTTGTGTCTGAAACTTTTTCTATTTCTTGCTTAATCTCTAGCAGAGTCGGAGTCCAAGGTTCAGGAAACATCTCAATTCCAGAATACTTATAGGACTTTTCTTGTTCTCCGTACCAAGCCGTTTTTCTAGGCAAGTCGAACTCTTTTCCGTAAAGTTTAATTTTATCTGAACGCCATTTAATCTCTTTAAATAGATTTTCAAACATTACATCGCTTTTAATCTTATTAAAGAAGTTTGGATAGAATGTTATTTCCGCATCAGGCATCGAATAGTTTTCTTTTACTACTTCTTTGCCGATGGACTCACAATCCAAAAATAAATTGGGTTGAACGCCGCTTACATTCAAATTGTTATTCATAAAGCCTCCTAAAAAGGCGGTAAATTTACGGAAAATTGTTTTTCATATCTTTTTATTTCAAAATCTTCATATTTTCCGCTTCCAACAATGAATACTTCTTCAACTATGCTCTCTCCGCTCTCGAAGAAAAGATTAACTACATAATTATCGGTAAACAATTTGTAAAACTCGTCTAATCTTGCTGTTCTTTGAGGGCTATTTTTAGGACTTGTGCAAATGAATCTATTAATACCACTGAATCGTCCTATGATTAAATTATAAAGATGTTTTACATTAAATACTTCAACATCAATAATGTTGGAAAAAAGATGAACCTTTATGTTTTCATAATCAGTTTCAAAATCTTCTGATACTAGACTGTCAAAAGGTTTGTTAATAATTCTAATTATTTCATTAACATCCTCATTCTGAAACATTTGAGCAATTAGCTCACAACCTTTTTTTGTAGCAATCTCGGACGGCTCAACTAATGTTATTCTTAGTATATTTGGACTGATTTGATTTTCAATCAGATAATCAATCAAAACACAAGTAGCAATCGCTTGACCGCATCCCCAATCAATAATTTCTACATTTTTTCCGTTAAGAAATTTAAAGTTAGTTGAAGTAAAAGCAGCATTAAGTTTATGAAAATGATGTCCTCCATACAAAGCTATATATCTTTCACACTCTTCGTCATTCTCCAATATCTTCCTTCCGTAATCTAAATTACCAAAAGGGACTGATAAATTGGCTTTTAAAACAGTGTTTCTATAAATATTTTCAAAGAATCTATTTTGTATATTTTCAAGTGGGACTTTCATAAGTAACGTTGCATAAACCCTTACTCTAAATTTCTAAAAAACACATTTTCACACTAAAATATATCATAACTATGGGATAATGTGTAATATATGAAACGCTATGTCATCAAACGCACGGGCGAAGGCTCGCTGCCGGAAAAGCTCACGCGCTATCGCGAGGAACTGAACGCCGAGCAGTTTCACGTCGTCACGGCGAAACCGCAAGCCGCTTTGGTCGTCGCCGGCGCGGGAACGGGCAAAACCAGAACGATAACCTATCGCGTCGCTTATCTGATTGAACAGGGCGTTTCGCCGCAGCGGATTCTGCTGGCGACTTTTACGAATCGCGCCGCGCGGGAAATGCTCCGGCGCGTGGAAAATCTGACCGGCTCGCAAAACGTGCACCGCGTCTGGGGCGGAACGTTTCATCGCATCGCGAATTTGATTTTGCGTCGCCACGCCGTTTCCATCGGCTACGATTCGAATTATTCGATTCTCGACGCCGAAGACGCCAAAGATTTCGTCAACGTCTGCATCGACGAAGCCGGAATCGACACGAAAGCGAAACGTTTTCCGAAAGCCGAAGTCATCCAGGACATTATTTCCTACGCCAACAACACCGACACGCCCGTTGAAGACGTAATCATTCGCCGCTACCCGTATTTCGAAATGCTCGCCCAGCAAATCAAGCGCGTCGATTATATTTTTCAGGAAAGAAAACGCGCGCGAAACGTGATGGATTACGACGATTTGCTGTTGAACTGGAAAAAATTATTGATTGAAAAAACCGAAATCGCCGACCTTTACGCCGAACAATTCCAGCACATTCTGGTCGATGAATACCAGGACACAAACAAGCTGCAAGCCGAAATTATCGACCTTTTAGCCGTCAAACACCGAAACGTGATGGTCGTCGGCGACGACGCGCAAAGTATTTTCGCCTGGCGCGGCGCGGAATTTACGAACATTTACGAATTTCCCGACCGCTACACGGAAGCCCTCACATACAAGCTGGAAACGAATTATCGCAGCACGCCGGAAATTTTAGGTTTGGCGAACACCTCGATTGCCTGCAACCGAAAACAGTTTCCGAAAATGCTGCAAGCGGTGAAAAAATCCAGGGATTTCAAACCCGCGCTGATTCCCTGCTCAAACGTCGAACAGCAATCGGCGTTCGTCGCTTCAAGAATTCTGGAGCTGCGCGACGAAGGCACATCGCTGGAAGAAATCGCCGTGATGTATCGTTCGCATTATCATTCGCTGGAATTACAGCTCGAACTGACGCGGCGAAATATTCCGTATCGCGTCCAATCGGGCGTCAGATTTTTCGAGCAGGCGCACATCAAAGACGTCGTTTCTTATTTGCGAATCATCGTCAACCCGCGCGACGAGCTGGCGTGGAAACGAATTTTAAAAATGATTCCGAGCATCGGCAGCGCGACGGCGAATAAGATTTACGAATCCATCGCCTTTGCCGAAAACCCGCTCGCGCTCATTAAGGCGGAAGCCAAATCGCTGAAGGCGGCAAACGAAAACGAAAACGAAAAGGCGAACCAGCAAACCTTAGAAACGGTAACTGCCAACCGTTCCGGCGACGAAATCCGCACTCCGCATTCCGCATTCCGCAATTCGTCCGTTCCGCCGAAAATCCGCAGCAAAGCGGGCTGGCAGAATTTTGTCAACTTAATCGAAATTCTGGTGCGCGACGAAAACCGCAACAATCCAGCCAAACAAATCGAGCTGATTCTGACCAACGGCTACGAGCAGCATTTGCAGGAAACTTTCGAGAATGCCGAAGCGCGGCTCGAAGATTTGCGCCAACTCGCGCTGTATGCCAGCCGCTACGATTCGACCGAAAATTTTCTGTCCGAGCTGGCTCTGCTTTCGACCGAGCGTTTTAAAGAGCCGCAAAGCATTATCGGTGAAGACGTGATTCAGGGCGGCGAAGAAGACGAGCTTTTGACTTTAACCAGCGTTCATCAGGCGAAAGGCTTGGAATGGAAAGCCGTTTTTCTCATCTGGGCGGCGGAAGGCAAATTTCCCAGCCCGCGCTCGCTGAAAGAAATCGACAGCGAGGAAGAAGAGCGCCGTCTCTGGTATGTCGCGCTGACGCGGGCGCAGGACGAGCTTTATCTGACGTATCCTTTAATGATTGTCGATTACAATCGCCAAACCGTTCTGCAAAAGCCTTCGCGTTTTATAATGGAAGTTCCGCCCGCATTGTTCGAGGTTTGGGGTCTGGAAGAAGAAGCGCCGCCGCCGGTGGACGCGCCGCTTGCCGTCGATGACGGCGGGCGCGAATTTTTAAATTAGCATCCAGGAAATTTTCGCTTTCTCTAACGTCGTTAACTCATAAGAGAGGCGGAAAGCTGGCAATGTTTTTCAAATTCATTATTCGTCGCCCGCTATTCAGCGTTTATCCGTTATTGCCTGTTAATTACATCTCTTCATCATTGCGGTCAAAAAAAATATTGTAAAATTTTGTAAAGAAGCGTATTTTTTACTTGTACTCTATAAACGTTTTTTTCATCCGGAAATAATTCTCCAAACGTCTTTTTTGTTAAAAATTTCGGAGACTTTGTCTCCATTGTTAAGGAGATTTAGAAATGATGAGGTTTTCCCTTTTGAAAATCAGGGGCTTGGCAGCTTTTGCCTTGCTTTTTGCGATTATCGTTACCGCCGCGCCGGTTGTGCTGGCGCAGTATGATTGCGACGTGCCGGTTCCGGCGGAAGTGCGCACCGGCTCGCTTTCCGCCGCCGACCCGACGCAAACCAGTCGAGTCTTTCGCGACGGTATTCCTTCGAGCTGCACGGGCGGCGTGCCGACGGCAGCGCCGGTCGCCGGAGCCTATGCTTTTGACTCGTATACTTTTACCAATCCGACCGGCTTGGATGCCTGCGTGACGGTGTTTTTAGATGCCTCGGGCTGCGGCACCAATTCGACGCAGGTTAACGCCTATTCAACCTTTAATCCGGCAAACGTTATGTCGGGTCTGATCGGCAAGCCCGGATTCAGCACGACCGGCACCGGACGATTAGGCTTCCCGGTCGCCGCGGGCGCCAGTTTTACGGTTGTCGTCCACGATGTGGTTAATGAAGCGACCAATACCTATTGCCCGAATTACACAATCAGAGTTACATACAATACGGCTTGCCGGCAGGCTGGCTTTGACCGGGACAACATTACTCCGGCGCGCGCCGACCCGACCGTCTGGCGTCCGTCAAACGGCACCTGGTACACATTCAGCGCGAACGACGGATTTAGTTTCATTCAATTCGGCAGCAACGCCGACATCATCACGGCGGGTGATTACAGGGGCACCAACGCGACCGATTACGCCGTTTTCCGTCCGGGCAACAGCACCTGGTATGTCGGCAGAAATAATACAGTGCCGAGCGTGGATTTCGACACGATTCAATTCGGCGCGCCCAACGACATTCCGGTGCCGGGCGATTATGACGGCGATGGCAAACAGGATGTCGCCGTCTGGCGACCTGCCAACGGCACGTGGTATGCGCTGCGCAGCTCGACCGGCACTTTGTTAGTTCAGCAGTGGGGACAAAACGGCGATACGCCCGTCTGGGGCGACTACGACGGCGATTTGATTTCCGATTTCGGACTCGTCCGCGCGAGCGGCGCTAATCGGCTCTGGCTGGTTTTGCAAAGTAACTTTGGCTACGGTTTTGTCCTGGGCTGCCCGACGACCGTGCCGATTTGTTCGAACGGCGTGCAGTGGGGCTTGACGACCGACAAGCTCGTGCCCGGCGATTATGACGGCGACGCGCGAACGGACGTGGCGGTCTGGCGTCCTTCCGACGGCACCTGGTATTGGATTAGAAGCTCGAGCAAAACGGTCGGAAATACGCCGGGCGCGACGAGTTCCGCTACTCAGTGGGGCGCGCTCAACGACATTCCGCAGCCGGCTGATTACGACGGCGATAAGACGATGGACTTCGCCGTTTTCCGCGCGAATCCTGACCCGACGCAGAATTTCTGGTTTATTCGCAACAGCACCGGCGGAACTTTATCGGCGATTGAATGGGGGCAGCAGGGAGACCAGCCTGCCACAGCGCCGTATAAAATCCAGTAGTTTTTAGTTGCTAGCGGGCTAAACCCAGCGAAAGGCTTGAGAAATTTTCTCAAGCCTTTTTCTTTTTCGCGCGCTGCAACCAAATCGAAACCTGACCGCATCTTTTACCGCATAACGGAGACGGCTTCCCCAGGCGCAAATTTGAAATCTGAAAAGGAAAATTGATTTATGAAAAAGAACGGTTTCCTCGATTCGATACGAGTCGCATCCGAATGCTCGGAGGATTGGGAGGAGATGAGCGGCAATGAAACGGTGCGTTTTTGCCGGCATTGCGCATTTGAGGTCAACAATCTTTCGGCGCTCAAGCGCAAGCAGGCGCTGCGTCTGGTGCGCGAGTCGGAAGGCAGAATCTGCGTCCGCTACGTCAAACATCCCGAAACAAACGCTCCCGTCTTTGCCGAAAAGCTTTATCAAATCACGCGCCGCGCCGGGATTGCGGCGGGCGTGCTCGGAGCGTCGCTGACGCTTTCGACGCTCGCTTACGCGCAGGGCGAAGCAGTCAATCTCTCGGTGAAAGCGCCGGTGGAAACTTCCGGCGAAAATCAATCGGACAGAGACAAAACCGAAAGCCCGACCGGAGCGATTTCGGGAACGGCGACCGACCCGAACGGCGCGGTGGTCCCGAATGTGGCGGTTAAGCTTTCAAACGGAAAAACCGGCGAATCGCGCACCGCGACGACCGATGAAAACGGTTTTTATGAATTTAAAAACCTTTCGCCGGAAACATACAAAATCGTCACCGAAGCGACTGCGGGCTTTGCGGCTTACGAAGTTCAGGAAGTTCAGGTTTCCGAAAATGCGAACGTTAAAGTCGATTTGTCGATGACGCTGCGACCCATATCCTTCACGATGGGCATGGTCGCGCTCTCTTATGTGGAATACCAGCAGCCGCTTTTAAAAGCCATTTCAAACGAAAATTTTGAAGAAGTAAAAGACCTCATCGCCAAAGGAGCCGACGTCAACGCGAAAGACAAAAATTACGGCGAATCGACCGCGCTGCACGTCGCCGTCGAAAACGGCAATCGGGAAATCGCTAAATATCTGCTCGATATGGGCGCGAAAATCAACGCGCGCGACCGGCAGCGCCGCACGCCTCTGATGTCGATTGACGACGACGCCAAACCCGAACTGGTCAGAATGCTGCTCGACCATCGCGCAAAAGTCAACGCCTTCGACGCGGAAGAAAATACGGCTTTGATTTTCGCCGCGCAGTGCGAAAATGCCGAGATTCTGCGCGTCTTGATTGATGCGGGCGCGCGTATCAACGCGCAAAATAAAGAAGGCGAAACCGCGCTGATGCTGGCGGCGGAAAACGATTATTATGCCAATGTCGAAGCTTTGCTCGAAGCGGGCGCCGACGTGCATCTGCGCGATAAAGAAGGCAATACCGCGCTGGATTTGACCGACGACGAAAAAATCCGGAACCTGCTCAAATCCCGCAACGCGAAAGAATAGAAGGAAACGATGAACGCGGAACTATTAGCGATGAATTGCAGATTCTAAGTATCGAATTCACGCGTTCCGCGTTCCGCCTTCATCATTTCAAATATTCTGTTTAAATTTCCCGCAGAATCAAATCCGCCGTCAGTTTTCCCGAAATCAAAACCAGCGGGATGCCGCCGCCCGGATGCGTCGCGCCGCCGGCAAAATAGAGATTTCGGATGTCTCGCGCTTTGTTCGGCGGGCGCAGAAAGGCGCTGAAAATCCCGTTTGACGAGACGCCGTAAATCGAGCCGCGATTGGCGCGATATTTTTTTTCGAAATCGGCGGGCGTAATGATTTGCTCGAAATCAATCGAATTTTCCAAATCTTTCAAACCGAAATCTTCCAGTTTTCCGACAATCAAATCGCGGTAATCGCGCTTTTCTTTTTCCCAATCGGTCCGCGCGCTCGTGTACGGCGCGTTGATTAAAACAAATAAATTTTCGCAAGCGACGGGCGCCTGCGTCTGGTCGGTGCGCGACGCGGCGCAGACGTAAATGGTCGGATTCTGCGCCGGGCGCAAATCCTTGAAAATCGCGTCGAATTCGGCGCGATAATCGTCCGAGAAAAAAATGTTGTGATGCGCCAGTTCGGGAAAGCGCTTTTTGGTTCCGAGCAGCAAAACGAAACCGCTCATTGAGGGTTCGAGATTTTCGATGCGCGCGTTTTTCGCGTCGAGCAGGTTCCGGTATGTCTCGACCGCGTCGGAATTGGCGATGACGAAATCGCTTTCGAGCCGCTCGCCGCTTCGGAGGCGAACGCCGACCGCTTTTTTATTTCGGACGAGAATTTTTTCGACTTCGCAATTTGTTCTTATTTCTACGTTTAATTCATCTGCCAGCTTTGCGAGCGCGAGCGGGATTTCGTACATTCCGCCTTTCACGTACCACGCGCCCAAACCGAATT
>DASVRL010000464.1:0-5203 GCA_036388635.1 Pyrinomonadaceae bacterium | reverse complement strand
GGTCGTCATCTTCATTATCTCATTAACCGATAAAGAACATTCGACCAAAAATCCGCTTTACGCCGCTCTATGGTTTATTTTAGGCACTCTTCTCGTGCTTGTCGGTTTGCGAAAAACTAAACAGCCGCTTTACCTGTCGGTCGTCTGGTCTTTCCCGTTTTTAATTTGCGCGCTTCTGCTGGTTCAGGGCTTATTGGGCGGCTTGGCAAATCAATTTGGGGAAATACTTGATTTGACTTTCTTTCTCTCGATTTTCGTTGTTCCGTTTCTCGTCAAAAAAAGAGTCGATAGATTTTATGCTGAAAAGTTAGTTTAACCGAAAGATAAATTCGCCGTCGGTTTTGCCTCCGAAATTTATATGAAAAAAACAACGCTGACCGAAGACGCGAGCCGAACGGTTTTTGACGAGCGGGATTTCGCGCCGAATCAAATCGCCGTCAATCGGGAATCGGCTTTGCAAGATAACCCGTCGCCGGAAAATGTTTCTTTTCTGGACGGGCTTTTAATAGCCGTTAAATGGCTGTTACTTTATCTGCCCGGAGTGGCGGCGATTCACTTCGACATTATCGGGTGGGCGCTTGCCTCTTTTTACGCGGGTTCCTTTGTCGAATTGCTTACCGGAACCATCGGGATTTACGCGGGCGGAACGTTTATGATAATGTTCGGCATCGGCAAACTGATTGATTTAAAATATCTTAGGGTCGTCGCGGCGATTTTTCTGATCTCTATACTGGAAGCCATTCTGTATTGGACGATCGCGGTTTTTTATAAGATAGATTACTTTGGTTTTTTTCTGCTCGTCACGTGGCTCTTCACGGCGTTTGTCGGTTATTTGGTTAAAATAAACACCGACCGCGCGGAAGCGAAAAATTGAGAAATTTTTCAGGCTCCGATAAAGAAAGACTTCGTATATCTTTTACGGAGTCTTTCTGTTTTATGAAATAATCAATCGAGATTTTTCAAACGGCGTAAATTTTTGTAATTTGTAATTAAGCTTATGAGCGAAAAACCGGTCGAAATCAAACTTCCCGCGAATCTTTTTCAGGGCAAAACCGCGGTCGTCACGGGCGCGTCGCGCGGCGTCGGGCGCGCCACCGTTTTGCGGCTGGCGGAAGCGGGCGCGAATGTCGTCGTCAATTACCTGAGCGCGGAAGAAAAAGCGAACAACGTCGTGAAATTATGCGAGGAAAAAGGCGTCGGCGCAATCGCCGTGCGCGGCGACGTTTCCGAATGGCAGGACGCGCAGAATCTGGCGCAAAAGGCGCTGGAAAAATTCGGGCAGATTGATTTGCTCGTCTGCAACGCGGGCGTTTGGGAAGGCGCGCCGATTGAGGAAATGTCGGAGGACGTCTGGAACAAGGTTTTGAACACGAATCTGAAAAGCGCCTGGGCGACGACCAAAGCCTGCGTGCCGACGATGAAAAAACGCGAAGCGGGCGCGATTGTGCTGGTTTCTTCGACCGCCGGGCAGCGCGGCGAGGCGAATTATTCCAACTACGCGGCGTCGAAAGGCGGGCAAATCAGTTTTACGAAAGCCTTGGCGAGCGAACTTTGCCCGAAAATCCGCGTCAACGCGGTGGCGCCCGGCTGGATTGAAACGGCGATGGTGCGCCCGGTTTTCGAGGACGCGGAATATAAAGAACAGGTTTTAAATTCGATTCCCTTAAAACGAATGGCTGCGACCGACGACATTGCACTGGCGATTTGTTTTCTCGCTTCGGATTGGGCGCGGCATATTACGGGCGAGATTTTAAACATCAACGGCGGTTCGGTTCTCTGCGGTTAGTCGCAGCGGACGAGGAGAATTTATGATTCGCATTTTGGGTATTTTGCTGGCGTCGGTTTTTGCGGTGCTGGGTTTGTTTCATTTGTATTGGGCGGCGGGCGGACGTTTCGGCGGCAGTGCCGTCGTTCCGACAACCGGCGGCGAGCGTTTGTTTAATCCGTCGCCGCTTGGAACCGTTTTGGTTGCCGTTGCTTTATTCGCCGCAATGCTCGTCGTTTTGGGACAAATTAATTTAATCGGAAACGCGTTGCCGAAGTGGATTTTTCGCTGGGCGACGTTTGCTCTCGCGGCGTTGTTTCTGGTGCGGGCAATCGGTGATTTCAAATACGTCGGCTTTTTCAAAAGCGTCTTGCACACTGATTTTGCGCGTCTTGATTCGCTTTTATTCACGCCCTTGTGTCTGTTGATTGCAATTGCCGCCTTTCTGATTTTCTATAATGAGCTTGATGTGACGAAGAATTCTTAAAAAGCTTATCAAAAATCCCGCTTGACTTTTCAGGCGGAAAAAGATGAACTTTTTGGCGTTGTGAGTTTTGCGGAAAAGCCGACAATAATGAAATTCGGCGGCACGTCTGTCGAAGACGAGCGCGCTTTTGCCCGCGTCGCTGAAATCGTCGGCTCGCGCGCAGCGCAAAAGCCTGTGGTCGTCGTTTCGGCGATGTCGAAAATGACCGACGCGCTTCTTGCCGCCTTTGAAACCGCTCGCAAAGGCGATTCGGAGAATGCTTTTCACTTGCTCGAACCGCATTTTGAGCGACACGTCGCGGTCGCCGAAACGCTTTTGACAAATGAGCAGAAAACCGTTTTTGCGAAAGAGTTGATGCAATCGCGCGAAGAATTGCAGGAGCTTCTCGAACGAACCGCGCGTCGCAGCCTGCCGATTCAGCTTCTCAAAGATATGATTGTCGCTTACGGCGAGCAGCTTTCGTCGTATCTTCTCGCGCTCGTCTGCCGCGCGAAAGGCGTCAACGCAGTTCACAAAGACGCGCGCCGTTTAATAATCACCGACGACGAACACGGCACGGCTTCGCCGATTTTTGAAGAGACGAATCCGCTGCTCGAAATCGAATTAAAACCGCATCTTGCCGCCGGTGAAATTCCCGTGATGGGCGGTTTTATCGCCGCGACGAGAAACGGCGAAACGACCGTTTTAGGACGCGGCGGTTCGGATTTTTCCGCCGCAATCGTCGGCGCGGCTTTGAAGGCGGCGGAAATTCAGATTTGGACGGACGTGACCGGAGTTTTAACGACCGACCCGCGGATTGTGCCGGAAGCCAGAACTTTGCCGGTTTTAAGTTACGAAGAAGCCGCCGAATTGTCATATTTCGGCGCTAAAGTTCTGCACCCGAAAACCATCTTGCCAGCCGTGAGGGAAAAAATTCCGGTGCGCGTTTGCAATTCGCGCGAGCCTGATGCCGCCGGAACGATGATTCTCGCCGAACCGGAAGAAACGCCGAATCTGATTAAATCAATCGCCTATAAAAAAGGCATCACGATTTTGCGAATCTCTTCGGCGCGAATGCTCGGCGCTTACGGTTTTATGTCAATGCTGTTTCAGACTTTCGAGCGTTTCCGCACGGTGATTGACGTTGTGGCGACTTCCGAAGTTTCGGTTTCTCTGACGATTGACAACACTGATTCGCTCGAACAAATTGTTAACGAATTGAAACGCTTTGGCGAAATCGAGGTCGAACCTAACAACGCCGTCGTCTGTGTTGTCGGCGAAGGATTGCGCTCGACGCCCGGCGTCGCGGCGCGCGTTTTTAACACAATTTCCGACATCAACGTCTCGCTCGTCTCGCACGGCGCTTCGAGCGTTAATTTTACTTTCGTCGTCAAAGAAGCCGACGTTTTTGAAACCGTCAAACGTCTGCACAGCGAGTTTTTCGATTGAAGATTAGGGCAAAAAGAATTGTCGGTTATAGATTATCAAAGGTTGAATCTGATGCGGCGCAAAATTAGTTAAAGGCAGTGGAAGAGATAGCACATAACGCTTTTTATGAGTGTTGCTGATCGTCACTCACGTCCGATGACTTATCCGGCGCGGCGTTTCGTTTACACTCGTCATCTGAAACAACTCCGCTTAGAAAGTTTCTAATGATTGAAAAGGCTTCTTCCCGCTTTAGAATAGAAGATGCGTGTCCGGCATCTCGGAAAGTTTTCACCTCGGCTTGCGGATAAGTTTCTCTCAGCAGCGCTCTATCCTTTGCTCCGATTGCCGGATCATCATCCGAATCAATGATTAAAATTTTGCCGTGCCATTCTTTTAGGTCGTCCGCCGCGAATTGCGGCTGCCGCGCGAGCGCGAGCAAACACTTGTTCTGATGAACGACAACCTCTTTCAAACGGTCGGAAGCGACGGCTTCGTTCAGATAAGCCCGCCAGAACTCAAACTCCGGGTGTTTTGCGCGGCGCAGAGTCGAAAGCAGCATTTTATTAAGCCGTAATTTCATCAGCGGAACAAACAAAATTTTCGGCACCGCAAGAAGCAGTTTGCCAGCGATTTTAATCGGCTTCTCAAATTTCGGAGTTATCAAAAAGGTATGAGAAAGCACGAGGCTCCGCGTTTTATCCGGGTATTTACGAACGAAATACTGGGCGACAAGCCCGCCGTATGAACCGCCTATGACGTGAACCTGATTGATAGCTTCCGTTTCGAGAATATGAGCAATTCCTTCGCACAATCCGATCATCGTCAGCGACAGCGCGTAGGACGGCGCAATAATTCGATATTCATTCTCAAAAGCCGTGATGAGCGGAAAAGTTGATTCGCCGACGGACAATGCTCCGGGAAGCAAAAGTAAAGTCTGCTCTGACGCGCGCCCGCAAGAAATGTATTCCCAATCGGTATCGCCAAAGGTCAGCCGTTTAACGGGATGAGCGCGGCGAAATTCTTTCAGCCGCTCGACTTGTTCCGTCGGAACTTTTGCGTAAATCGCGTCGAACGCCGCGCTTGTTTGTGCTGATGTTTGGGAATACATAACGACTCGCTCCCGACAGAATATCACTCGTTCATTCGTCTCGGATTATTGAAATTCAGGATTGCCAGTAAATGGAGGATGAGAATTACCGTAGCGGTTGCAATCGTCAACCAGTTCAGGTTTCTCCACAAACTAATCGTATTTATCATATCCGGCTCGAACTTGCCGTCAAGCGTTGCGCCGACCACGCCTCCGATAGTAAAAATCATCCAAACTTTCAGAGGAAACATAATCCACGCGATAAGCGTCGCCCAACCTAACCAGACTCTTGCTCCCGTATCGAGTTTAATGGTGAGAAGCCATGCAATCAGAGACGCCAGAAAGACCCAAGGGTTAACAGCGCTAAAAAAGTAAATTAGGAAACGGGGCGTACTAAAGTAACTGATCATCGAATCGGGAGGATTGTAGCTCCATAAAGGAACGACCATCAAAGCGT
>DASVRL010000463.1:0-2963 GCA_036388635.1 Pyrinomonadaceae bacterium | reverse complement strand
GTTTCTCAGGGTTAAGGGCTTATTTCCGAGGGTTGAGAGCTTGTTCCTGAGGGTTGAGGGCTTAACTCTCGATTTTTTGTTTCGAAATAATCGTTTAAGGCGTTTTCGGAGGAAATTTAAAAAAAAAGTGAAATCTTTTCCTTTTTTGGTCAATTATATTTAGAAGCATACTCTTAAAAGTTAAGAAGGCAGAAGCCCGCGCTGCCGGCAAGCCCGCCGAAGACGACGCGCCGCCCGCCGGGGCTAACGCGCCCGAAACGCGCCGCTATCGCGCCCGTTTTCTCAGGGGCAACCAGCCGGTCGGCGTCTATTCGGACATTATCTCGGTCGTGACGCAGCCGTAGAGCAGACTCTGAGGTCTGAAATTAATCACGGAGTTATTAATCAACTCAATTCTAAATAAAGGAAGAAACAATGAAACGAATCTTGAGTTCGCAAATATTGCGGAAAGTCCTGATACTTTCCATTCTGGTCGCGGGTCTTGTGTTTGTCGTCTCCAGCGGCGATAACGTGCAGAGCGCGGACGCGTCGGCTAAGTGCTGTTATGACTGCCCGGGCGGCGGCGACCCGTTTGCCGCCGAAGCAGGTTGCGCAGCCGGCTGCGGCAGCGATACGAACGCTTGTTTTTATAGCTGTATGAGCGCGGTTGACGGCTGTTACGCCACTTGTCACATTAATTGCAGCGGCGGCGGTCCGCGCTCATGTCAATTCGATACGCAATGCCAGCCGGGAAGCTTCTGCATCAATAATTACTGCACCTAGAACGATGAATAAAGAAAGCAGTCGGCGGAAAACAAACTGCCGACTGTTTATTCATCCTTTAACCACAACCCCGATTTTCGGGCAAATATCGTTCAAAACGCATTCGGAGCATTTCGGTTTGCGCGCCTGGCAGATTTTTCTGCCGTGCGCGATGAGCCAGTGCGGAAACATTACCCAATCTTTTTGCGGCACCAGTTGCTGCAAATCCTTTTCGATTTTTTCCGGCATTTCGTGCCCGGTCAAGGCTAATCTTTGCGCGAGGCGCGAGACGTGCGTATCGACGACGACGCCGGAAGCGATGCCGAAAGCGTTGCCGAGAACGACGTTGGCGGTTTTGCGCGCGACGCCGTTTAAAATCAAAAGCTCGTCCATCGTCTGCGGAATCTCGCCGCCGTACAGCTCGACGATTTTACGACACGCGCCCTGGATGTTTTTCGCCTTGTTGCGGAAAAATCCGGTCGAGTGAATGTCGCGTTCGAGTTCTTCCTGCAAAACGTCCAGATAATCGTGCGGTCGGCGATATTTTCTGAATAAATCCGCCGTCACGATATTGACGCGCTCGTCGCTGCACTGCGCCGAGAGAATCGTGGCAATCAGAAGCTCGAAGGCGCTGGTGTGATTCAGCGCGCAATGCGCGTCCGGGTATTCTCGTTTCAGCCGTTCGATTATTTCATTTATCATTGACATTTATCATTTATCATTTATCGAATGTTGAATGCTCAATAATAAATGATAAATGTTCAATGATAAATGATAAATGATAAATGTCGCGGTTTGCGTTTCTCCCGCTAAATTGTCAAGATATTGCCAAAAGCATTTTTCTTTTAAGCTTAAAACCGCAAAATTTATCGATGTCCAAAGAAAAAACCGAGCAGCTTAAATTTGTCGATACTCGCCGTTTGCCCGTGCGCATCGGGCTGGTTTTCGCCATCTTTTTCGCGCTGGTTTTCGCCTGGCTGGCGGTGCGCTGGCAAATCGGGAATATGCTCGCCGAATATACCTCGACGAGCGAATCGAACGTGCAGACGGTGGCGGAATTTTCCGTCGCTTTTGCGCCCGGCGACCCGATGGCAAACTGGTTTCTGGCAAGCTCGGAAAGAGACGTTTTCACGCCGGAAAAGCTTCGGGTTTCGCTCGAAAGATACGAAAAAGTCGTCCGGCTCGCGCCGTATGATTATCGCTGGTGGATTGAGCTGGGGCGCGCCCGCGAGCAGGCGGATGACGTCGCCGGCGCCGAAGCGGCTTTTCTGCGCGCCGTCGCGCTCGCCCCGACTTATACATACCCGCACTGGCAGGCGGGAAATTTCTACCTGCGGCAGGGCGACACGGACAAGGCGTTTGACGAGATGAAAAAAGCCGCCGAAAATAATCCGGTTTATCGCCAGCAGGTTTTCTCGACCATCTGGGATTATTTCGATAAAGACACGGCGCGGCTCGAACAAATCGCCGGCGAAGCGCCGAACGTACGCTCGGATCTGGCTTTATTTTACGCCACTAAAGAACGCGCCGCCGACAGTTTGCGCGTCTGGAACACGCTGACGCCGGAACAGAAAAAAGAAAACGAAAGCGACGCCAAAATAATCGCCCAGGCGTTTTTCGAGAAAAAATATTTTCGCTCGGCGGTCGGTTTTACGCGCGAGATCGGACTCGACGCCGAGGCGCAGGCGGAAAACTTTCAAAACGCCGGTTTCGAATCGGAAACCGGCAGGGAAAACGATTCTTATTTCAGCTGGAAGGTGATTCCGGCGGAAAAGGTCGATGTCCGTTTCGACCGGACGCAAAAGCACGGCGGAAACCGCAGCCTGCGCATTGTTTTCAACGGTTTCAGCGCCGCGCAGTATTATCAGGTTTATCAAATCGTAGCGGTCGAACCGAACGCCAAATATCGTCTGAGTTTCTGGCTGCGCACCGAAAATTTAAAAAGCGCGGGAAATCCTTTGATTGAAATCGTTAATGCCAACGACGACAAGCTTATCAAAGCCAGCGAGGCATTTCCGGGCGGCACGAACGAATGGCAGGAAGTGAAAATGGAATTCGTCGCGCCGCCGAATGCCGAAGGCGTTACGGTGCGCGTGGCGCGCGCCTTTTGCGGCAATCAATGCCCGCTTTTCGGCTCGATCTGGCTCGACGATTTTTTAATCAGCAGGCAGTAAAAGGATTTGCGATCTAAGATTTTCGATTAGCGGTTGGATAAGGATTCT
>DASVRL010000462.1:0-18297 GCA_036388635.1 Pyrinomonadaceae bacterium | reverse complement strand
GGAAGAGTTTTCAACGGCAAAACCGCTGTTTCCGGCGCGACCGTTACGCTGACCGATGCGCACGGCAATGTTCGCTCGGTCAAAACCGGTTCGTTCGGTTATTTCAGATTTGAAAATGTCCAAGCCGGTCAGACGGTTGTGATTCAGGCATCGGCAAAAGGTTTGTTTTTTAATCCGCAAGCTATTACGCCGATGGAAGATGTCGAAGATTTGAATTTCTTGGCGAATTTTTGAGAAAACCGCTTGTCCTAAAGAACACTTTCGGCGGAGAAATTAACGCGAGCCGAAGCGGCAGAATTTTGCCGCGACCGTAAACGCGGGTTGGTAAAATGTTTCCGATTGATTTTTGAAAAATCGCCTGTCCGTTGTGCTAGACGGACAGGCGATTCGGGAAATCGAGAAGAAGGAACTTATTATTTTATTTTCCTGGCGTTAACAGTTCGCGTGCCCTGCGTTAACACCAAGCCGATGACCTTTCCGGCAGAATCTTTCTCGAATGAGATATTTGCCTTAACATCCGGCATCGTGAACTGCGTGTCTGAAACAGGTTCGACGGCAAGCTTGGGTTGTCCCGATAGCTGCCCGAACAATTTATCGCCCTCTTTGGTAATTGTCAGGGTAAGCGCCGGAGTAACTTGATACTCGCCGACATACGCCTCGAAGACTGAGGTATCGACCTTTGTTTCTTTGCCTTCGAGCCGTCTGACGATTAATAAAGCGTTTGCATTTTTCGGGTCAAGCTCGACCGCTTTTTTGTAATTGGCGAGCGCCAAATCTTTTTGATTGTCCGCCAGATACGTTTCGCCGAGACTGTCATAAGCATTTGCCGAATTGGGAAACATTTCGACGTTCAGCTTGAAAATCTCGATCGCGTCTTTCGCGCGTTTCATATTTAAAAGCTGATAACCGAGTGTGTTGAGTTCGGTTTCCGAGAAATCATACGTCGGAGAATTTTCCGCTTTCAGCTTTCGATATTCGGCGACGGCAGATGCGACATCTTTTTCCATCGCTATTTTGTAAAGCGTTTCGGCGATGGATTTTTTCGGCGCATCATAAGGCTGCCCGTTAAGAATCCCGAAAATTGAATTCGTGATCTTTGGGAGATTTAGTACATTGCTGCCATTATCGAGAATAATCACGGTTTGGCGTTTCTCGACCGCTCTTGAAATTAAAGAGGCAAAACCATTGATGCCCGCGCCGCCGTGCCAGACGACTTTCGTTTTCTGGTCTGATTTTCCGATTGATTGGTCGGTAATACGAATTCCGTAACCGTAATTTCCGTGTCCCGGCGTGAACATCAGTTTCCGGCTTTCGGCTGAAAGAATCTTGTCTTCATAAAGCGCATGATCCCATTTGTAAAGGTCTTCGACGGTCGAATACATCGAACCTGCCGCGTATGGAATCGCCATATCGATATACGGAGCGACTACGTAACCGACGGGCGTTTTTTGATAACTGCCGGCGTGCTTTTCGAGAAGCGTCGAGTGATGAGCATAGCCGGAATTTGTCATTCCGAGCGGTTTGAGAATGCGCTCGGTCAAAACCGTTTCGTAAGACTTTCCGGTAACTCTTTCGATAATTGCGCCGAGAATCGAATAACCGCCGTTGTTGTATTTGTATTTCGTTCCCGGCTCGAATTCGAGATCGCCGCTGACGTGCTTTTTGACGAAATCCGCCGCGCTGTGCGGATTGCTGCTCACATTTCTATAGTCCGGAATCCCGGAAGTATGGTTAAGAAGTTGATGAATGGTGACTTTTCCGCCCGTGTCTTTTCGATAATCGGGCAGATAATCGGTGATTTTGCCGTCGAGCTTGATTTTGCCTTCTTGGGCGAGCTGCAAAACCAGAGCGGCGGTAAATTGCTTGGTGACGGAAGCGATGCGGAATTTCGTGTCCGCACTGTTCGGAATATTCCATTCCATATTCGCCATTCCGAAGCCTTTTTTGTAAATGACTTTGCCGCCGTCGGCGACTAAAACTGAGCCGTTAAATTGCCCGTAATCGTAATATTGTTTCAACAGCGCGTCAATTTTCTGTACATTTTGCTGTGCGAATGCGTCGTTTGCGGTCATGAGCGTAACGATAAATAAAGTAAATAGTATTGCGGTTTTCATTATAATTTTCTCCGATGAAATTTCTGAGAGTCGCAAGCGCATTGGAATAAACCGCTTGCGTTTCTTAACCCAGATTATCGAAATTAAATCGGCAGATATAGAATGAATTTTGCCTCGCCGGATAATTTTGCTTAAGGATTATATTTTTTTATAGTTATTCGGCAGATATCCGGTAAGTTGTTTAAAGGTGCGAATAAAATGGCTCTGGTCTGAAAAACCGCATTCAGCTGCAATTTCAGCCAGCGATAAAGAAGAATCTTTAAGGAAATAAAGAGATTTTTCAATTTTCAGTCTTCGCATATATTCGCCGAAAGTGCAGGAAAAATATTTTGGAAAATGCTTGGATATGCTTATCGGGTGAATACCGGCGGCTTCGGATAAATCTTTGAGAGTGAGCGATTCGTTCCATTTGTCGTGGGTTAATTCCGCGACAGTATTTGTCCAGCCCGGACGAGTATTTTTGGAATCGGTTTCAGGATTTGCGTGAATCAGATTAAGCAGGAGCATCTTTATCGAAGAATCCGTAAAAACATCTTCGGAAACCAGTTCTTTGTAAATTTTGAGCATGATAAATTTCGCATTCGGATTTCGCTCGACCGCCGACTTGACTGCGGTTTCCGTCGTTAGATTGGCTTGCAAAAATTCATGTTCGATGGCTAAGTTAATGTTTTTCGTCGGAAACGATTCGATGATGGTTTGATGCGGCTCGCCGGCGTGAAAGAACATCAGTTCTCCGGGAACGCGTTCAGTTTCCCAGGTCTTCCGTTTATCCAAAACGCCGCCTTGCAGGATAAAACTTAAGTGCGAGTTTTCGTGATAGTGTATTGTTGCGGGTGCGTTTCCGTTACGAAATGTGCTCGCGCGGACAATTACGCCTTTAGCCTGCAATGTCTCAGCCGCGTTGCCTAAATATGTCTGTTTTTCTAAAGCTAACATTTTGGTAAATCTTTAAGCTCAAAACCGGCTTTCACAACAGATTCTAAAAAATGGAATAAAAAAATTAGTTTCGTTGAGACGTTAATCTTTAAGAGAATTCCAGGAGCCTTAAAGGTAACGTCTCGCGATTAAAAAAAGTTCGCAATTGTTTGTAGATTGTGTCGGGAAGAGATTTTTTGATTCAGCTCTTATTATCAAGCTCTCACCTTTTGCAGCGTTAACTTTATAGACTCGAAAATTAATAAGAAAAGGCTGAAGAATTTGTCAGAAACTCCAGCCTTTTAATCGCCTTACAACGGCTATTTATGGGACAAAAGCACCCGGAACAGGCGTGTCGGTTGCCGTGCCGAACGTGGCGGCGGTAAATCCGGCTTGGCTGCGTTGCAGATACCAGGTTCCATTGCGGAAAACCGAAATATCAGCCTTACCGTCACCGTCGTAATCCGCCGCGACCGGCAAATCGCCAGTCTGACCGAAAGCAGCAGCGCTGAATCCAGTCGTGCTTTGCAGCAGATACCACGTTCCGTTTGCCGGGCGGAAAACTGCGACATCCGCTTTGCCGTCGCCGTCATAATCGGCGGGCGTCGGTTTGTCCGTGTTTTCTCCGAATTGAACTGCGGAAAATCCGGCTTGGCTTCTCAAGAGATACCAGGTGCCGCTGCGGAACACGGCGACATCTGCCTTGCCGTCGCCGTCGTAATCAGCGACCACAGGCTTGTCGCCGCTCGCCCCAAACTGTACTCCGCTGAACTGACCGTTCACTAAATTCAACATATACCAAGTGCCGTTTGAAGGGCGGAAAACGGCTATTTCGGCACGCCCGTCGCCGTCGAAATCAGCGGGCTGCGGAATGTCATCAGCCGCGCCGAAAGCGACACCGGCAAAGCCGAGCGAGCTTCTTTGCAGATACCAAGTTCCATTGCGATAAACGCCCAAATCGGTTTTGCCGTCGCCGTCATAATCGGCAGGAACGATTTTATCGGTTGAAACTCCAAATTGTGCGCCCGTAAATCCGCTTGTTGATTGCTGCAAATACCACGTACCGCTTGAGGGACGAAACACGGAAATATCCGCCTTGCCGTCGCCGTCAAAATCAAACCGGGTAGATCTGTTATTTGCACCGGTATTTAGTAAAACGACAACCGCGCCCGGCAAACCGCTCGGCGGCAGCCCGATTGAAGAGGCAAGGTCGATTTTGCCGTCACCGTTGAAATCGGCAGCCGCCGTAAAAGACGGATTGCTGCCGATACCGTAACGCTGCTGCGGTCGCAAAGTTCCGTTGCCGTTGTTGAGGAAAAGCGAAATATCGTTCGAGGCGTAGTTCGTGACGGCAAGATCAGGGTCGCCGTCGCGGTCGAAATCCGCCGCATCGATGCCTGTACCGACGGTCAGCGCTTCTTCGACGCTTGAACCGGTTTGCGTCGCTGCCGCCGCAAAAGTGCCGTTGCCCACGCCGAGCGAGATGCCGACGCGGTCGGTTCCGATAGATTGTCCGGTAAATTCAATCAACCCGACATCAAGTTTACCGTCGCGATTAAAATCGGCGATGGTAAAACGAGTCGGTCGCGTTCCGCTGTTGACCACCGGCTGAAAAGTCAAATTTCCGTTGCCGAGAAAAACGCCGATGCTCGTATCGCTCGTCACCAGGTCGATTTTGCCGTCGTTGTTCAAATCGCCGCCGCCGATGCCGGATGGAAGCGCCGCCGGGTCGAGCGGAGCGACAAGAGTAAAATTAGCGCTGCCGTTGTTGCGGGCGATGAAAATACGATTGCCCGCTCCTCCGACGCATCCGCCTTCTTCGGTTAAAACGACATCCAAATCGTTGTCGTTATCCAAATCGAAAGCGTCTATGCTGCCGGCGGCGCAGCCATTGACCGGCGTGATGACGGGCGCGGCAAAATTTCCGTTGCCTTGATTAATCATCACGGCGAAATCATAAGGCGCGCTTCCCGGATGCGAGGCGAGCAGAACGTCTAAATTGCCGTCGCCGTTTAAGTCTCGCAGCTTCGCGTCGCCGTAAAAACGCGGCGCGGTCGAATAAACGACGGCGGGCGCAAACGTCGCGTTGCCGTTGTTTTTGAGAACGCGGACGGTTCGCTGGCTCAAAACAATATCGACGCTGGTCACAACAATGTCCTGGTCGCCGTCGCGGTCGATGTCGCCGCTTTCGACCGCGCTGTTGCCTTCGCCCGAAGCGTATCTCGGCAAGACCGGAAACGCGGCGTTGCCGGGATTTTTGTGAACCGTAATCGCCGTCGATGACCGCGCTAAGGTAATCACGTCCAAATCGCCGTCGCGGTCTGTGTCAGCCGTCTTAACATCAATCGTTTGCTGCGACGCTTCATAACGCACGGCGGGCGCGAAGCCGTTCGCTCCGTTGCTTTTGAGTAAAACCCAGCCGTCGGTCGTCCGCCCGGTCGGAGCGGCGGCTAAAACGTCGGCAAAACCGTCGCCGTTAATATCGCCGGTCGTCAATCTTTGCGGGCGGTCAACATAGTTCGGGAAAAGAAAAGTTTCAGCGTTTCCGAATACGCCCGCGCCGTTGTTGCGGCGAATCGTAATCGCGCCGTTGTCAATCGAGCCGCTCGAAATCAAGCCGCCGCCGATTAAATCCGCGTCGCCGTCGTTGTCCAAATCGCGCAGAGCGACGGCGGCTGTGTATCGGCGCGCGCCGGGCGCGGCTGGATAATCGATGGGCGAGCCGAAACCACCCGAACCGTTGTTGAGCACAACGGTCAAAGTGCCGAAACTGTTGCCTATCAAATCGCTCCGCCCGATTGCCAAATCCAATTTACCGTCGCCATTCAAATCAGCGGCAGCCAGACGCATCGGACTCGTCCCGACATTAAAATCAACCGGAGCTAAAAATGTCGCCGCCGTGCCGGTCTGCCCGTTGTGCCGCAAAAGCGAAACGGTCGTGCCGTCGCCGAAAAGCGAGCCGTAAGTGGCAGTCACGACATCGGGAAAATTATCGCCCGTAAAATCGGCGACAACCAAACCGACGGGACCCGTGCCGGTCGGAAAGCTTTCGGGCGCCGCGAGTGTTCCGTCGCCGTTATTGCGCCACAAATAAATGTTCGCAAGATTATAAGTCCTGCCTCGATTGGTCGCCAGCGCGTCCAGATCGCCGTCCGCGTCAATGTCGGCAAGCGCGACTTCATCAACCACTTGATGCGCGGGCAGAGTGTATATTTGCGGCAAAGAAAAAGTGTTCCCGCCCAGATTCTTCAGCACCGACACACCCGAACCGCTCGGAGTAACCGCAGAGCCGAAGCCGTTGCCGACGAGCGCATCCGCGTCTCCGTCTCCATCCATATCGCCGACGGCAACGGATCGCGGTAAAAAACCTTCAACCGGCATTGTGGAAACGTAAAAGCCCGTATCAAATCCGCGCCACGGAGCGTCAAAAAACTGTAAAGCACCTTGCGGATAAGCGCCCGGCGCACAAATAAACAAAAGCCCGAATGACAAAGCAATGCTCAGGACACGACAGTCAAATTTAACCGACATACCAAATTCCCCCAGTTCGTTAAAATAAAAAAGTCTTACTGTGTTTACACAGTGTTAAAGCCTACAAAGAAAAGACCTCCAATAATTCATTAGATGAAACAGGCAGACGACGCCTTATTTAGTAAGGCAATTTTTCAGCGCGGTTTCCTTTGACTCTTATTTTTTTTAAGAATCGCGAAAATCAATGGGAACCGTCCGTATTTGTTTTGCGTAATTGAGAGTGATAAATTTTCGATAGATTCTCCTCAAAAGCAGTTATGAATTCACAAACCGGCGCGATAAATTTGCTCGAAACAAACGGCAGCCGGCAGGCGTCTGCCGAGTTAGTGCCGGTTGTCTATGACGAATTGAGACGATTGGCGGACATTTATCTGAGAGGCGAACGCCCGAATCACACGCTGCAGCCGACGGCTCTGGTTCACGAAGCTTACTTACGGCTAATCGAACTGGAAAATATCAAGTGGCAGAGCCGAGAGCATATTATCGGAATGGTGGCGATTATTATGCGGCGCGTGCTGGTTAATTACGCCGTTAGTCGTAAACGCGATAAACGAGGCGGAAGCGATTTGAAGCTGTCTTTGAGCGAAGCCGACCGTTTGATTAAAGACGAGGACGTGAATTTGATTGCGCTTGATGAGTCTCTGGAAAGGCTATCAAAAGATTATCCGCAGGCTTCCGGCGTAGTCGAACTCAGATTTTTCGGCGGGCTTTCGATTGCCGAAACCGCTAAAATTTTGAATGTTTCCGATTCGACCGTCGAGCGCGACTGGCGTTTTGCGCGAGCGTGGCTGAGACGTGAACTGGACAAGGGATAATAATTGTGGCTCAGACAGATTCCAGATCGGCGCGAATTCAACAGCTTTTCAGTGACGCGCTCGAACTCCGGGCGCAAGAGCGCGCGGAGTTTCTGTTTGCAGCTTGCGCGGGCGATGCGGAATTGCGTCGCGAAGTCGAATCTTTGCTTGAATCGGACGAACCGCAAAGCTCGTTTTTACAGTCGCGCGCTTTTGAAATTTCAGCTTCGGAAATAGCCGCGCAGGTTCTCGAATCCGAAGAGGCGGCGGCGGTCGGTAAATTGGTCGGCGCATACCGGATTGTGCGCGAAATCGGGCGCGGCGGAATGGGGACGGTTTATCTGGCGGAGCGCACCGACGGGCAATTTCAAAAGCGAGTGGCAATCAAGCTGCTCAGACGCGGTTTGGAAAATGAAGCCGTTATTCGCCGCTTTCAAAACGAACGCCAAATCCTGGCTGACCTCGAACACCCGAATATCGCCCGCCTGATTGACGGCGGCACGACCGAAAACGGTTTGCCGTATTTTGTTATGGAATACGTCGAAGGCTTAACAGTCAGTCACTTTTGCAGCGAACAAAATCTGACAATTGAAGAACGACTGAATCTTTTTCGGGAAATCTGCGCAGCGCTTCAGTTCGCTCACGAACATTCAATTATTCATCGTGACATTAAACCTTCAAATATCCTTGTTACAAAAACGGGAACTCCGAAACTGCTTGATTTCGGCATCGCCAAAACATCGGCGAATAACGAAACATCAGCTTCGACCGCGACGGCTCTCCGCGCGATGACGCCGGAATACGCTTCACCCGAACAAATGCGCGGCGAGCGCGTCGGCAAAGCATCCGATATTTACAGCCTGGGAGTCCTGCTTTACGAATTATTGACCGGACATCGCCCGTATAATTTCGACAGCAAATCGCCCTATGAAATCGTGCAGGCGATTTGTGAAGAAGAACCTCTCGCGCCAAGTCGCCTGATGGCGGAAGGCGAAATGCCGAATGCGAAATTTAAAGCCGCCGAGCGCTCAAACGGCAATCTTAAAACCGGCAAAACCGAACACGAAATTATTCCGCACGCCGGAGATTTGGATAACATTGTCCTGAAATCGCTTAGAAAAGAGCCTGAACGCCGCTACTCTTCCGTTTTTGAGTTTTCCGAAGATGTTCGACATTTGCTCGAAGGCTCGCCGGTTTCAGCGAGGCAGGACACGTTTTTCTATCACAGCGCGAAATTTTTCAGGCGTCATCAGATCGCCGTTTTGTCCGCGCTCGCGGCTGCTGTGATTTTTGTGCTTGCCGGATTTTCTTTGAGCTTTTTAAATCAACGTCTAAACGCAAATGAAGCAAACTACCTGTTGACTTCGGCTGACCCGGATCAAAATTTACCGATTGATAAACGAAAGGGCGGAAGCGACAACCCGGAAGCCCGCGAACTGTATCTGAAAGCGCAATCATTATGGAATCAGCGAACTATATTATCGCTCAGGCAAGCCGTCGAATTATTTGAGCAGGCGTTGGAAAAAGACCCGCAATTTGCGCTCGCCTTGAGCGGTTTGTCGAACAGCTATTTTTTGCTGAGCGTCTGGGGCAGGATTCCGGCAAAAGAGGCTTTTCCGAAAGCGAAAGTCGCCGCCTCAAAAGCTGTCGAACTCGCGCCCGAATCTGCCGAAGCTCATCTGTCGCTGGCAATGATTTACTGGCTTTACGAATACGATTGGCAGGCGGCTGACCGCGAATTCAAACAAGCGATCCAGTTAAATCCGAGTTACGCCCGCGCTCCGCATTGGTACGGATTGTTCTTGGCTGAAATGGGTAGATTCGATGAGGCAATCGCGTCGGAAAAGCGCGCTTTGGAAATCGTGCCGAACTCGCTTCCCGTGAATGCCGATTTAGGGCGGGTTCTTTATTACGCCAGACGTTATGACGAATCAGCCGAGCAATACCGGAAAACAGTAGCGATGGATCCGAATTTCGGCGCATTTTATTCTGAACTCGGCGAACTTTACGAAGCGGCGGGCATGGCGGAAGAATGGTATGCGCTCATGGAAAAAATCAAAGCCTTTAATGATCCTGTGTTTAGAGAGGCATATCAAAAGGACGGAATGAACGGCTACCGGCGAAAAGTTCTCGAATCGCTTCAAAGTTCTCAGTCCGTCAGTCGGCACTGGCACTATCACTACACTCAAGCCGAATTTTATGCCCAACTCGGCGAAAAGAACGCCGCGTTTGAATTACTGAACACAGCCTTCGAAGAACGCGACCACCGAATGGCACAACTCAAAGTCAATCCCAAACTGGACAATTTACGAGGCGACCCGCGCTTTACCGCTTTACTTAAAAGAATAAAACTCGATTCAAAATGAATCTGTAAAATATACCGGATTTATTATTGATCCGAATAGCTTGTATCTTAAAACTTATTGGCAGCAGTTCCCGGCTTTAACGAAAAGACACAAAAAACGCTGCGTAGAATCAATAACTTACGAGCAGTTTAGTTCCTAACTTTATTAGCGCACAACAGTAATCATATCTTGCCGAAAGTTGGAATCGTATCTTGCCGTTTCGGGTAATCGTATTTTTCCAATTTCCAGTAAGATCAACATTCGGCATATCCAGCGCCAAATCCGCCAATGCTTATCTAGCCGCTTCTCATCTGACAAATACTATCGCCGGTTATCGAAATTTCTTTTATGTTGTTTTATTCATTCCGATAAATCGCACGCCGTTCCGGTAAATCGCATATAACACTTTTTTTTACTGCAAAATCCCCTGAAAACGGCTGTTTTTCAAGGAAAAATTTGCGGCATAAGAGTTGCTAAAGGGAAAGTAGTTCTTTCTTAGAGGAGGTAAGTATGAGCTACAAATTCAGTGTGAAAATAGTTTTCATAAGAAGTCACCTGCTTATTAGATTGCCTCGTAGCAATTTATGCAATCAGGTAAAGAAGAGTAGTCAGAACTCCACCGAAAAAAACGGCGGCATAAAAGACGCCGACGGAGAGTTTTCAAAGAGGCTGAGTCGACCAGCCTCAATCCTGTGAAGCAGTGGAAATTTTTACATCTAAAATCAGAAAGGAGCAAAAGATTGTTTCAAAACAATCTTCAAGTCAGGTGCCTTTTTACATTCGAAATTAACTTCCCTGTTTAGCCGGAGGATATTGATGCCGGTTTCCTAAATAGAGGTAAGAGAAACAGATGAACCCAACTAATGCAGAAAATATTGCAGAATATGCAAGAAATTTAGTTATTATCCAGATTCCTGAGCTTATAGTTTATCTGATTTCGGCGGCAGTCTGTTTTTTATTCTTTTTTATTATTGTTTTGTTTCGCCGCCGTGACAGCATTTTAAATAACGAGAGATGGATAAAATCATTTGCCATAATTTTTTTAAGTCTTTCGATAACGCACTTAATTCGCGCAATAATGGCGTATAGCAAATTATTTTTGATAGATTTTCCTGAATTTATCCTCTTGTGTTTCTATGCGATTAGTATTTCTTCCGCCGCTTCAAGTTATTTTTGCCTGCGCGCATCGATACATTTATTAGATAAAACGGGAAAATTAGACAAGTTCTTCAAGAAGTATGTGAATGTAAGCTTTAAATATAAAAGCCGTTGGGTTTTATTAAGGTATCTTACGCTAGTAATTTTTATTATCTGCTCATTTAGCTCGGTGCTGGATGCCGCGCTCTCAATAATTTCACTTATCCTTTTAGGAACAGCCTTTTCTTTAGTAGTAATCAGATACCGTCAGGATTTTCTGACCTCCGTAATGGGTATTTTTTCGGCGGCAGCATATGCGATTTCTTTTTTTCTTTATGAATGGCTTCAGTTAGACCAGGTTCCTTACAGTAAAGTTATTATTATAAGTATATCGTTAATCTGGAAGGCGGGTATTTTCCTGACCGGATTTTCGCTGATGCTCAGGCTGTCGTCGCAGATTGAACCGGTTATAAATTTTATTAACGAGATAGCAAAAAAACGAGTAAATTTTTGGGAAAAAGAGGGAATCGTCAAGGAAATCTGTCTTGGGCTAAATGTTGACAAAGTAGATTTATACATCAAAAAATCGAGCATTAAGGAAAGGGAGCTTATTCTTTTCAAATACGAAAAACACAATGACAATCTGGAGACAAAATCAATATTAGTTGATGAGAACAAAGATTACGGTTACGTCATAAATAACAACCAGATCTTTTTTCATAACGTGATTGACCATGAAAATACGGTAAAGAAGATTATTAACTGGGAGCCGGAAACCAGAGCATTATTTAATCAAACTAACTCAAACTACTCTATTATTTGCGTTCCGATTATCTTTAACAACGCTATCATCGGTTGTTTGAAAATTACCTTTAATACGGGAAAGCTGAGCGAAGCGGATGTTAAAACTCTGCTGAGGTTTACGATGATTTTCTCACCCTTGATTCAATCTTACCGCGAGATTGAAACCTTAAATGATCTCGACACTGAGCTTATTAAACTGCAAACCGAATCTACCAAATACAACATACAAAACGTCTTTGATAAAGTAACAGCGGCTACCCATGATAAATTAACGCCGCTTAACTCTATAGTTCAGATACAGAGCGGTTTCTCTAAATATTTCAGTACGGACTGCGACAGCGATAAAATAGAGTCAATCCGAATTCTCACTAACCTGAATTGCAGAAGCTCGTTAACGAAAGAAAAAAAAGTTTGGCAAGCTCAGGAGCTAAATGCTTTCTCTAATGAATTAGAAGGTAAACATACTTTTGGGAAGCTTGTAGTAGCTTTTAAAGAAGATAAGGATGACGTCCTAGAGCCGACACTCGCGGCAGATTCCCAATATCGAGCGGTCGTCGCCAATCACGTTAGAGACGCCATTCTGGACTATTTTCGCAGATATTTTGGCGAAATTACCAAACAACTCAGCGCCGACCTGAACGGCTTAAGTGATTTAAGCGAAGAAGATTGGTTTCACTTCATTAAAAAATCAGCCGGCAAAGCCGGTCTTCTGTGGGTCGTGTCGGATAAAATAAATAGAAGCGGTTTTTGGGGTGAAGATAAACATATCGAGATTGTCAAAGATCTGGAACAATCCGGTCAATGGAAAAGAAAAGGCAAAAATATATCAGATACTCCTTATATTTTTCATCTCGCCAGAATTTACGATGAAACCGTCGGCTTTCCGAAAATAACGAATAAACTGCAATATGAGCAAGCAAAATATTCAAAGAAAGAATATCAAAAACAAAAGCAGTTCATTAAGGAAATTCGTAAAGAAATAGATTCCGTCACATATTGTATTATCCGAATTACCATGTCAAACAATTATAAAATATGGCTTGGAGTCGAGCAGCTTAATTTCGGCATAGAACTGGATTATTATTCGCCGTGGAAAGTTTTTCTGGACAGATATGCGGAAATCGCAGACCTGGTTCTGCATCGAATCATTACTACGGATAAACAGGAAAAATTTCATGAAATGGCTAAATATCAAGGTTTAGCCACCGCCGCCGCCGCTACGGGCACGATAGTTCACCAGTTAGTCAATTTATTGCGCGAAATGGAAGGTTCAATAACCGTCTTGAAAAGAGCGGTAAAAAGAGACGATTTGGGCAGCAAAAAATCTCATAATGAATTAGTTTTACTTTTAGGTGATTCAATGGAGCAGGTTGAAAAAATAGGAGGTTTGGTTTTCGGGGTTGTAAAAACCGATACGCATTGTCCTTGCCGCTTAGGCGATGCGGTCGACTTTGCCCGGAATCTCTTAGAGTTTTCATTGAAATCTAACAATATCAATTTGGACGTAAAAATAGATGCCGATAGTGTTTTAGACATACCATTTAATATTGCCGCATTTACTATCGCCAACTTAATGGACAATGCCAAAGACGCTATCCAAAGCGCCGGTCATAAAGCGGGTATGATATGGATTGTTTCCGAAGAAAGAGAAGATATGTTTCTCTGTCACATTAAGGACAGCGGACCGGGCGTGTTGCCCGAATTGGAGAAACATTTATTTAGAGAGCCGGGCATCAGCAGTAAAAATAATGGAAGCGGTGTTGGATTATATCTGTCGGCGCATACGCTAAAAGAGAATCGCGGAAATGTCAAAATAACTAACTTGGGACCTAATCCTTCGACAACTTTTACAATTTATTTTCCGAAAATCAGAAACGGAAGGATTTAAGAATAACTGCCTGAATGGTTCTTTTAACGGGGTTTTTATGAGTCAGAAAAAAGTGCTTATAGTTGATGATAGAAGAGCTATCGGCATCGCGCTTCGGGAGCGGCTTGAAGAATTGGGTTTTGAGGTTTATTTCACCGATAAGGTGGCTACGGCAAGAGATTTAGCTAATGAACATTGGGAAAGCCTGAGCGTAGCGGTTTTGGATATGCGCCTCGAAGATACTGATGCGGCTAATATCACAGGTGCAGACATCGGGATTTCCATGCGGGAGTCTAAAAAGTCTTTTCCTCCTGAATTTTTAATCTATTCTGCCTTTGCTAAAAAGGATTATTACCAGTTAGCTATCGAGTTAGGCGTTGCCGCGTATCTGCCGAAAGAAGAAAACAAATCTACAGACATCGTTAGACATATTAAGGTTTTAGCTCTGCGCCATGCTTTAAATGTTTCAAACCCTCGTAATATTCATAAAATAGCGAGTATTGCCGGCGATAGTCAGAGTCTTTCCGAAGCCATTACGAAGTGTTGTAAAGAAATTCTGGAACCGGAATTTGATTCTTGTCTAAGAACACCTTTTGTTATTTTGTTTGGTCATCATAGCCAAACGTATAATTGCGCAGCTAATCTCACTTTGCCAAAAGGCGCGCATCCGGTTTATCGCGCTTTGCAGACATTAATTTGCAGCGGTAACGACACTTCGGTTCCATTTGTAGTTGACATAAATTCTATCCGCTTACCCGGAAATGAGCCGGTCGAGGATTTTTTCAAGATATTGGATAGAGCGGTTTTTATATTGCTGCCAATTTCAGAGGATTTCAATCTTTCGATCGGTATTCTGCACGATAAAAAAAATAAGCTTCCGGAAGATGAATGGGCTTTGGTCAAAGTTCTTCAAAAATATCTGAGAGACACAATAAAAGAGCAAATTAATAGATTGTGGTTTCAATGGGAGCATTACAGGATTTTGACGATACAAAGTAATACCGCCAAATTTTGCGGATTCGTCGGACAGGAAATAAAAAATCTGATTGAAGAAGACAATAAAGATTTATTAGAATTGGCAGATGATTTGATTGATACGGGTTATATCCTTTGGAATAACGTGACTAAAGTTGAAAAGGTAAGTCAAACCATTTCTCTCGAAGCTTTAGTTTATAGCGCCTGGTCGTGGATTGAGGAGGGCAATAAGGATAAAAAACAAAAGCTTCCGTCTTTGTATATTAAAAATTTCTTTCAAATATCAGCCAATAAAGAAGATTTGGAAGTTGCCTTTGCTCGTTTATTAAATTGGTTAGTCCTGCGCGCTCCATTAACTCCAAAGGAGTTAGAGCCGACGGTAACAATTAAATGCGAAAAGATAGACAATCAGGTAAATGTATTTTTGGAAGATAATAGCCGCCGGCTTGACACAAAACTGCGAGCGCAGATATTTTCGCCGCTGACGCAAGCCATTCCTATTCCCTTTGACAATTTAATCTATCAAGGCGAGAAAGTCAGCGGCAAATATCTCCCTTTATTTTTAGCTAAAACGCTTGTGCCCAGTTTAACTGATTGTTCCGATGACGAGGATTTGAAGGATAAATCCTATGGACATCGTTTTATGATGCAGTTTCCGTCTGCGAAAAGCTTCACTTAATGCTTTTTGATGAGATGGAAAATGAAGAATATATCAATTTTATGATTTAGCTAATTCGGACGGCAATTAAGCTTAAGCGACAACAATAGATTCGGTAAATAATGAAAAGCTCTTATGACTTATGTCTAATTAATGTATCTGTTAACACTTGTTTCGGTAATGATGGCAGGAAGAAAAAATATACAGATTCTCTCCCATTAGCTTTTTGCTAAGGTTAAATAAGATGTCAATTGCATTACTCGGTACGGAAATAATTTTTTTACCTGAAGTTGCCAGACTGCTGAAAAGCGAAGAGGTGAAGGTTTATCACTCCGTTTTAGAGGATTTACTGAAAAATAAAATAGCCGATGATGTCGAAAGCGTTTTTCTAATTGTTCCTAAACACGGTACGGGAGAATTAATTAGTTTTGCTCGCAAGTGGATTGGCAAAGAGCGAAAACTAATACTTTGTGCGCCGCAAAGCTATATGAATTCGAGCTGGTTGCTGAAGGAAATGGGCGCTAATGAAATTATTACGCCGCGTTCCTGGAAAAAAGCCGAAGATATTGCCGAAAGGATTTTGGCGCAACTAATTTTGGACGGAAATATTACGCCAACCGCATCCGGCTGCTTAAAAGGCGGCACAAAGCAGATGCGCGATTTGTATAAAGAAATTGACATAACGGCTAAAGTTTCCGACCCCGCTCTTATATTAGGTGAAACCGGAACCGGCAAAGAACTGGTGGCGAGAGAGATACACCTTCAGAGCCAAAGACGAGGCAAATTTGTAACGATTAATTGTGGAGAGCTGGGCAGGGAAATGATTAACAGCGAATTGTTCGGACATAAAAAAGGAGCTTTTACGGGCGCAATAGATACCCGGCAAGGACTTTTCGCTTTGGCAGGCGGCGGCTCTATCTTTCTGGATGAAATAGGAGAGCTTGATTCCGCAGCACAAGCCGTATTATTGCGCGTACTGGAAAATGCGGAAATGAGACAGGTCGGTTCCAACGAGCCAACAAAGATTTTGGCGAGGTTTATTCTGGCAACCAACCGCAATCTTGAAGAAGAATGCTCCGCACACAGATTCCGACAAGATTTATTAGAGAGAATACGCGGCTTCGCTATCTCCTTATGTCCTTTACGTGAGCGTCGAGCCGATATACCTCTTCTGGTCAATCATTTTATCGCTGAGTTTTGCCAGGAATACGACAAAAAACTATATCTTCCCGAAGGAATTTACGAGTGTCTGTTCAACTATGATTGGATAGGAAATGTGAGAGAGTTACGCGCGGCAGTCCGCAGGGCGGCGGCTAACGCCGACAGCGAAGGCAAAGTTGACTTTTATCAATTACTTCAGGCTACTCTCCGAAAAGGGCATCAGGAAATGCCCGCATCAGAGGGAGCGAGCGAGAAAAATATAATTTCCTTCAACCCTAAATGTGACTCTTGGAAAGATATCATGAAGCACGCACAGGATATATACTTTCCGGCAATTATTGAAAGCGCCGGAGGAAATAAAGAAGAAGCTCGCAGGGTTTCAGGGCTTGGTAAATCGCAATTCTATGAAAAACTTAGAGAAATTAACAAAGAAAGCGAATCCGTGTAGGCTCGCTCTTCACACCGAACGAGCCTAGAGAAATTTTCCTTCTATTTTAAAGTTGACCGTAATCCCGAAAATTAAAATATGACATCGGGTTTTATTGAAGCCGGGCATTGCCTCCCGAAACAATCAGCGCAAAATCCTGTGGACCTACTACTATATTTGAAGCGACGACTCTAATTAACCAGACTCCCTTCTGCGGAGACTGGATGACAATTCCCTCAACATTATTTAATGTGTCAGGCTGTTTGTTTCCTATAAAATCGTTTCCGAAAAAATACTCGCCGTCCGGAGCAAAAAGCAATAAATTGAGATTGTTAATTAATTGTTCTCCCGGGTAATCGTTATAAACGAGCGTCGCCCGAAGCGGAACGGAATCATCATCGATTTCTATCCGGTAGGTTTTTTCGTCTCCGGAAGCCAATCCTCCGGTTTCATCAAAAAATATCGCCCTGGTCGGATGAGCGGGATTGATTACATTAACTAAATTCACTCGCCCCCAGCCTTGTTCATTATCAGCCCATGGCGTTGAAGAGGCATGTTTGTAACGGTAATTGCAGTATTCCGCTGAATGAATGAGCGCGGCTTTGAGTAAGGCGGCGGTCGGATTGCCGAGCGGAGTTCGCATTCGGAAATATTGCCGCAATAAGGCAGCGGCGCCAGCCACTAAAGGTGTTGCCATCGAAGTTCCGCCATTATACATATAATGTGCTTTGGCAGGATGGAATGCTCCCCAGGCAAAGTTGTTACTGGGCATTGTCGAAGAGCGAGTAGAAAGAATGAATGTTCCCGGAGCAATAACATCGGGTTTACGCCTCATCGTTTTGCATGGTCCCCGACTGCTAAAAGCCACAATATCATTAATATTATCGGTCATTGAATCGTCGTAAAACGGTGGATGCAGAAAGGACTTCTCCCACCATTGTCCATAAGTATCTTTATGAGTGTTTAGACGATCATTTTCGCTTGCTCCGACCGCCACGCAATTTTTAGCAATGCTCGGCGAATCAATACTCATCGGCTCAATTCCCTGGTTTGGGAGATTATTTAAACCGGAATTGCCGGCTGCCACTAAAATAAGAAAATCTTTATGTTCCCAAACGAAGGAATCCAAGTCAGTACACTGAGTGTCATAGGCTCCGGCATCACCGCCGCCCCACGAGTTTGAATGTATTCTCGCTCCGTATTTATATGCTTCATCAAAAAGTATTTTCAAATCATCCGGAATCCCGAATAAACCGGAAGCCGGCGGCATTTTTCCCGTATGCTGAATGTAGTAAAGAATTGCTGCCGTAGTCCATTGCGGAGTTTGCTCGATTGCCTGAAAAATAAGCTCTGCTTCCGGAGCCATTCCTTTAATTGGTGATAAGCCCATTGCTTCAGCCTGCTTTCCGTCACCGATGATGCTTCCTGCTACGTGCGTTCCATGACCTGAGTATTTATCCGAAGCTCCATCATCTTCGCCGGCATTACTCATAAGCGAAGAGTAAGATGTGTTAATGGGATAGCTTCTGATTGTATTGACTCTTTCCTGAAAGTCGGGATGAAGTGTTG
>DASVRL010000461.1:0-26345 GCA_036388635.1 Pyrinomonadaceae bacterium | reverse complement strand
TTAATGCCGAAAAAGCGCGAATCACCAAGCCGCCGTCAATAAGCGAGGACGGCGATACGCTGAATATCAAATATTCCAACCCGCAAGTGTTTTATTGGTACGCAAACGCTACATCGATAGTGCATGAGCGAATTTAGGACGAAAAAAGGAGAAATGAAAGATGAAAAAAATAATTAGCTTATCGCTGCTGCTATTCACATTCGCGTTTATCGGCGGAATTTACGCCAAAGCCCAAAGCGTGAAACGAATTCAGTTTGCCAAAGGCAAAACTTCGGCGACGGTGAAAGGAAGCACTGGCGCTTACGGCGTGACCTACGTCGTCAGAGCGAAATCCGGGCAAAAACTGGTTCTCAATCTCACGCCGTCGCAGAAAGTCGGAATAAAGGTCGAAACCAAAGGCAGATTCGGAGAAACGGTTCTGTTGCGCGAAGAAAGAGGCGGCAGCTACGAAGTCGGTTTGGAAGAGAGCGGAGATTATACGGTATTTATCGGCTCGATTGATAACAAGCCTGTTTCGTTCACTTTAACCGTGAAAATTACAAATATGACAGATATTTAAGGAGATAGAAATGAACATTACAAACTGGAGAAAAAGAAAAATGAAATTCAAACAATCAATCAAATGTCTTTTGACAATGGCAATCATGCTTTGCGCTCTGACAAATATATGGGCGCAGGATTTTAAACAGACGGAATCGCCAATATCCGGCGAAGACGTTATTTTGCAGTGGAATCGGGTTTTGAAAGAAACCGTCAGCACGCCCGGACAGCATCCGGCGACGATTATGCCCGTGCGCAGCTACGCGATGATGCACGCGGCGATGTTCGACGCGGTCAATTCGATTGACGGCACTTATACGCCTTATTTAATAGATGTTCCCGGCACCAAAAACGCGTCGATAACAGCCGCCGCCGCGCAAGCCGCGCACGACGTTCTGGCAGCTTTGTATCCGAGCCGCCAGGCAATTTTCGACGCCGTGTTAGCCGATTCGCTCGAAGGAATTCCGCAAAACCGCGCCTTGCAGGGCATCCGTGTCGGTCAGGCGGTCGCAGCGAGAATGTTGAACGCTCGCGCCAACGACGGCTGGAACGCGCCGGCGCCGCCGTATGTTCTGCCGACCACGCCGGGCAACTGGCAGCCGACGCCTCCGGCTAATTCGGCGGCGACTTTTACGCACTACGCGAACGTCGTCCCGTTTGCCGTCACCAGCGGCTCGCAGTTCAGTCCCGCGCCGCCGCCTGCGATAACGAGCGCCGAATACGCCGCCGCTCTGAACGAAGTCAGGGAAATCGGCGCGGCAAACAGCGCGACGCGCACCGCCGACCAAACCAAAGTGGCGCAGCTCTGGGCTAACGTCAACACGCCGACGAATTTTCTTTTCGTCTGGAATAACGTCGCCCGCACTGCCGCCCTGGCTCGCGGCACGACGACCGTTGAAAACGCGCGCCTTTTCGCCCTGACGAATATTGCGCTCCACGACGCTCTGCAAACCTCGTTTGCCAGCAAATTTCAATACGGTTTATGGCGACCCGTCACGGCGATTCGCCGCGCGGACGAAGACGGTAACGCGGAGACGACGCAGGACGCCGGCTGGTCGTCGCTGATCGGCACGCCGCCGTATCCGTCATACGCGGGCAATATGGCGACCATCGGCACTTCGCAATCGACGATTCTCGCGCTGTTTTTCGGGCGCGACGACATCTCGTTTCAGCATACGTGGGAAGGCGCGGGCGGCGCGACGCGTTCGTATTCCGGCTTTACGGCGATGGCGAACGAACAGGCGGAAGCGCGCATTTACGGCGGAATTCATTTCCGTTTCGATAATGTCGCCGGTCAATCAATCGGGCGCAGCGTCGCCAATTACGTTTTTCAAAATCTGATGCGCCCGCGCGGGTGCGTCCGGTAGGAATTATAAATAGGAGAAAAATTATGAAAAAGAGTGCAATTTTAATGACGGCGTTATTGATGGTTTTGGCGCTTGGCTCAAGTCTGGCTTCGGCTCAGATTACGATAACGCTTCCCAATCTTTTGAAAATCAAAAAACCGAAACAGGAACAAACGAAAACTGATTCGACGAACGGCAATAATAAAACAAATCAGACTTCTCCCGACGGCGACGGTCAAACAAAGGAAAGCAAAACGGCTGCCCTGACCGGCAACTGCGCGGGAAACATCTGGGTCGAGTCGCATCTGGAAGATATAGCCAAAAGACAAAAAGAGGTTGACGGCTTTACGCCCGACCGCGGATGGCTGGTGGGCAGCAATAACTACGACCATTTATTGTACGCCGTCTCGCCTCTCGCAAGGGAAAAATGGCTGGCGGGCGCAAACGCGCTTAATTTCAAGAACTGCTTGGCTCCGGCTTTCGATAAGCTGGCGGCTTCGGCGGCGATTAAATTGCCGCTTTATCTGCCTAACACCAGAGTTTACGCGCAGCATAATCCGGCGGAAGAACGCTTGATGAAGTCGAAAATCAGCGACTTAGCCGACCATAAGATTTTTTATACCGGAATTCAGGAGCCGAACTGGTTGATCGATAAAAACGAGTTCGGGCTTCCAAAGAATAGATACAAGCACGGAATGGTCTGGGTGCGTTACACGCCGAACGACCATCCTTACTGCCGGGTTTATTACATCAACATCATTCAGGATTACGCCGGAGGCGGAACTTACGGCGCCAGCTACGCCGCTTTTATCGAGGATCAACTGTTCGGGTGTCCGGCAACAGGCGCAAAATAAATCGCGTTTCGGCGCGAAGCGCCCGGACGCCGGATTGGCGGCGACGGCGAACGAAAAATTGCGAAGTCGCGTTTACGGCGGGGACGAATAGCGAAGATTTTAGAACTCTGAAATCTCCGCCGTTAACAGCAAGCAGTAACAATAATTAGAAAGAGAGGAAATTATGACCGATAAAATTTTATTAAAAATCAGCATTACGCTCGCGGCGCTGCTGCTTGCGGCAGGCTGCGGCGGCAAGTCGAGCGTGACGGGCGAAGTCGTGCCGATTGAGCGCGTCTGCGCTTACGAAAAATGGAAGGATGTCGCCGTCGAAGGCTATCTGGCGGCAAACACGATGCAGTGCAAAAAGGGCAAAAAAGGTGCGATTCTCGGCTGCGCTTTTTTGATGTATTCAAACTCCGATCGAACCGGCGCGGGTTTTCCCGTCTATATTATGACGACCGGTTCGCTCGAGGGGAAAAACAACCGGATTGAAAATCCGCAGCAATACGCGAGCGATTTGATTACCCGCGACGACGACGGAAAGCCGCTGCCGAAAAACGACTTGCGAATCTATGACAATGACGCAAATCTGATTCCGCCGGAAAGTAAAATCCGCGTCTACGGCACATTGCCGAAAGCTGATCGCTGCGAATTCGGTTCGGCAAATCGAATTGACCGCGTTTCATAACAAGAGGAGAAAATTAATGCAAATCATAAACAAAATAAGGAGAAATTTAATGCAAATCATAAACATAAAACGAATCATCGGGCTTGTCGTTCTACAACTCAGCTTTATCGGGTTGACGTTCGCCTTTAATCCAGCCGTCCGCCCGGGCGATGAAAATCGACAGCCGGACTTGCCGTCACCGCTTTGCGACAGCCTGCAGGTTGAAGCCGGAAACCGAATGTTTCATCACGTCTATGCGATCGGCGTGCAAATCTACCGCTGGAACGGGACAAATTGGGTCTTCGTCGCGCCGGAAGCTAATTTATATGCCGACCGGAATTATCGCGGTAAAGTCGGTATTCATTACGGGGGACCGACCTGGGAGAGCAACAGCGGAAGTTTTGTCCGCGCCGCGCGCGTCCCGAACACCGGCTGCACGCCGGATGCGACTTCCATTCCCTGGCTTCTGCTGAAAACGGTTTCAAGTGACGGACCCGGCATTTTCAGCCGTGTAACTTATATCCAACGCACCAATACCACCGGCGGTTTAAGTCCCGCTACGCCCGGCTCGACCGTCGGCGAAGAAAAGCGAGTGCCCTACACGGCGGAATATTATTTCTACCGCGCCGACCAATAAACAGGCTGAACAATTTGTTTGGGCAAAGGCTGTCAGCAAGTCTGATTTGCAAAGCCCGAAAACCGATGGTCGAACCGACGAAACGGCGACGACCATCGGCTCGAATTGTGCGCTGTTTCAGCAAAATTGGCGGGCTGAGAATTATCGTCTCTGTCAGCCCGCCAACATATTTTAATTAAAGAAAAGAGACAAATAAAAAACCTAAATAATAAATGAACAGGTGAAATTATGAATTTACAAATTATGAATTTACAAAAATTTGCGGCAGGCAAATTGGCGCGCGGTTTTTGGCTGACGGCGATTCTGCTGCTCCTGCCCACGATTTTGGCGGCACAGGAAAAAATCGCTTTTCAAACGTCGCGTGACGGCAACACGGAAATTTACGTGATGAACGCCGACGGTTCGAGTCAGCAGCGTTTAACTTACAGCGAGAGCGACGACGCCGATCCGGCTTTCAGCCCCGACGGCTCGAAAATCGCTTATCTTTCGGCTCGCGACGGCAATTTCGAAATCTACGTGATGAACGCCGACGGCACGAGCCAGACGCGTTTGACCATCAACGACCAGGTCGATAACGAACCGTCGTTCAGCCCGGACGGCTCTCGAATCGTATTTACTTCCTACCGTGACGGTAACGGCGAAATCTATTCGATGAACGTTGACGGCACCGACCAAAAGCGCCTGACCAATAATCAGGTGATCGACTTCGAACCGACCTGGAGTCCGGACGGCGGCGCGATCGCTTTTCAAACCAATCGCGACGGCAATCTGGAAATTTACCGGATGAACGCCGACGGCACGAATCCGACGAATTTGACCAACACCCCAACCACTGAGACGGAGCCGGATTTTAGCCCTGACGGCACAAAAATCGCGTTTCGCGCTGTTCGCGACGGCAGCATCGACGTTTACGTGATGAACGTCGACGGCACGAATCAGGTCAATGTGACGAACACCGCGACGAGCTTTGAATCGCAGCCCGCATTTAGTCCTGACGGCTCAAAAATCGCTTTTCGCACCGACCGCGATGGCAACACTGAAGTTTATTCGATGAACGCCGACGGCTCGAACCAGGTCAACCTGACGAACCAGCCGGGCAACGAGCAGGAACCGTCGTGGGGCGCGGCGAATTCGGCTCCCTTATTGAACAGTCTCGCCGTCTCGACGCCCGTCAGCGAAGGCGGCACGGCGACGCTTTCCGGAGAAATCGCCGACACTGACTCGAACGACGGTTTTACGATGACGGTCAATTGGGGCGACGGCAGCGCGCCGCAGGTTTTTACCTATCCGGCGGGCACGACCGGGTTTAGCGAAACGCACGTTTATGAGGATGATAGCCCGAAAGGCACGCCGGGAGACGATTTTACAATCGGCGTGATTTTGAGCGACAACCGCTTCGGAACCGATACGGGGTCGGTCGTTGTGAGAGTCAACAACACCGCGCCGACGCTGACCGGACTCGCGGTTAATCCTTCATCGCCCGGCTTCGGCGCGCCGGTCGCGCTGACCGGAAATTACACCGACGCGGGCTTTTCCGGCTCGCCTTCGGACGAAGAATTAAAAGTGTTCGTCAACTGGGGCGACGGGCAGAGCGGATTTTTGACCACGACGGGCGCGCCGGGCGCGATAAACGAAACGCACACTTACGCGCTTCCGGGCAGTTACACGGTGACCGTCAAGGTCAGCGACAACGACGCGGGCGAAACCTTGCAAAGCGTTAATGTTTTGGTCGCGCCGCCCGCGCCGCCGCCTGCGCCGACCAATTTCCGCATTGATTTTGTCGGCGCAAATCGCCTGCAGCTGGCGTGGACGGACACTTCAAACAACGAAGCCGGTTTTGCCGTCGAACGCTGCAACAATCGCGGCTGTTCGAACTTCGTCGAAATCGCCCGCGTCCCGGCGAACGGTACGGTTTATCTCGACACAGCGCTGGTCGGCAACTCGCAGTATTTTTACCGGATGCGCGCCTGGAATCTCGGCGGAACGTCCGAATACACGAACGTTGTTTCAGCGAAAACGCTGCGCAGATAGATTTATTGATTGGTTTGGAAACGTTAATCTCTTAACGTTTCCAAACCGTACGCCGATGCAAACTTCGCCTTCGGAGTTTCGTTAAAATATCAAAAATAAGGAGATAAAAAATGAGTACGACAAAATTACAAATGACGCCGGAAATGGAGTCGTTAAAAACAAAATTGAAAGCCACCTGGGAGTCGGGCGACTTTGGTAAAATCGCCGAATCTTTTACGGGCGGCGCCGCCGAATTTGTCGAACGGCTGAACTTAAAACCCGGAATGCGCGTTTTGGACGTGGCTTGCGGCAGCGGCAATCAATCAATTCCCGCGGCGCAGACCGGCGCGGTAGTAACGGGCGTCGACATTGCCCCGAACCTGATAGAACAAGCCCGAAAACGGGCAGAGACGGACGGCTTGGAAATTCGATTCGATGAAGGCGATGCCGAAAATCTGACTTACCGGGACGCAGAATTCGATGTCGTGATGACCATGTTCGGCGCGATGTTTGCCCCGCGTCCCGAACGGGTTTCAGCAGAACTGTTACGCGTTTGTCGTCCGGGCGGCGTGATTGCGATGGCAAATTGGACTTCGACAGGTTTTATCGGGCAGATGTTCAAGATTGTCGGCTCGCACGTTCCTCCGCCGCCAAATATGCCTTCGCCTTTACTGTGGGGAAATGAAACCGAGGTGCGGGAACGCTTGGGCGACGGAATTTCCGAAATTAATTTTAAAACGCGTTTGATTTCATTTACGTTTCCGTTCGGCGTGCCGGAAACGATTGAATTCTGGCTTAAGTTTTACGGTCCGACGCACAAAGCTTTTGCCGCGCTGGACGAGAAAAAACAGGCGGCTTTACGCCGTGATTTGGAAAACTTATGGGCGGAAAACAATTTTTCCGACGATGACACAACGCACATCAGGTCGGAATATATGGAAGTGACGGCTGTTCGAGGTAAATAAAATTTCAATTTTTTTCTTGATTGCAGAAATTGAATCGAAATTTCAAAAAGCCCGCAATTATAAAATATTACCTTTTATATGCCGACAAGATATATTCAAAATGTTAGGCAAGCGTATGCTTTAATTTTGAATTTTCGGCAATGATATGCTTTATATTTATTTTGTAGCCGAAAAATTAGTGTTTGTAAGTCGTTGATTTTACATTCAGCGACGGCAAACTTATGCTTTCGATAGCGGCAAAGATAGGGTTAAAGCGACATTAATTACCGGAAAGAATTCTTTAGCTCGCGCTGTGATTTAAAAACAGCGCGAGCTTTTTATTTGCCAAGATAAACCGGACGTGAAAAAATTTTGATATGGAATCTCTGCTCTTAAAAAACGTAACGGCAATACTGCCTTCCGAAAAAGCCGAAAACGTTTCGCTGTTCATCAAAAACGGGAAAATTGCCGAAATCAGCCCGCAAAATCAAGCTTGCTCGGCTGATAAAACGATTGACCTTTCAGGCGCAACCGTTTTTGCCGGTTTTATCGACATTCATATTCACGGCGCGGTCGGCGTCGATGCGATGACCGCCGAGACGGACGATTTGCGAAAAATGGCGAAGTTTCTCGCTGCAAAGGGAACGACCGCGTGGCTTCCGACATTCGTGCCTGATGCGGACGAAAATTACCGAAAATCAATCGACGCGATTGATGAATTGATGAACACGCAAAGCGTCGAGCCGGCGGCGCAGGCGCTCGGCGTGCATTACGAAGGCGTTTTCGCCAACGAAAAAATGTGCGGCGCTTTGCGTCCCGAATTTTTCAAAAAATTTACGGGCGACGAAGTTGCCGGTTTGCCGAAACTGCGGGCGGAAAATGCCGTTCACCTGACGACTTTTGCGCCCGAAATCGAGGGCGGCGTCGAGCTGGTCAAAGAATTGATAAAGCGAGGCTGGATTGCTTCTATCGGTCACACGAAATCCGACGCCGAAACTTTGGGTAAAGCCTTTGCCGCCGGAGCCCGACATATGACGCATTTTTTCAACGCGATGAGCGGCTTGCATCATCGCGAGGTCGGCGTCGTCGGCTGGGGCTTGACGAACGAAAAAGTCACCTGCGATATTATCGCCGACGGCGTTCACGTTCATCCGCAGATGTTAAAACTCGCGCATCGGGTCAAAACATCCGAAAACCTTTTGCTTATCAGCGACGCCGTTTCGCCGACCGGATTGGGCGACGGCGATTATGAAATCTGGAACGAAAAAGTTTCGGTCGTCAAAGGCAGAACGCAAAACGAGCGCGGAAGCATCGCCGGCTCGGTTATCACTCTGCTCGAAGCGGTTAATAAAATGCTTTCGCTCGGTATCGCGGAAACGGAAGTTTCACGAATGGCGAGCCTGAATCCGGCAAAACTGCTCGGCGTCGAGAAAACTCGCGGCTCAATCGAAACGGGCAAACGCGCCGATTTGGTCGCGCTCGACGAGCGGGGAAACGTAAAATTGTGCTTAACCGCCGGTGACGTGGCTTTCGGTGATTTCTAAATTTCGTTTGCGCGTCACCAGAAAAACGCCGGAAAATATCAAAATCGCCGCAAAAATCGTCCACCCGGTCACTTTCTCGCCGAGAAAAACAACCGCCATAAAAAAACCGATCAGCGGCTGCAAATAAATATAAACCGCGACGATGCTCGGGTTGACGCGCGCCAGCGCCCAGGCGTTCAAAAGATACGGCAGCAGCGTCGCCACCAGCGCGATATACAAAACCAGTAGCCAGACGGTCGGGCTGACGGCGGAAATTTCGACGGCTGAAAGCGAATAAATTCCGACCGGAACGCAGATTAAGCTCGCGAAAATAAACACCCAGGCGATTGATTTCAAAGCGCCGTTGCGCGTGATGACGTCTTTGGAAATCACTACGTAAATGCCGTAGGAAAGCGAGTTAAGAATAATCAAAACATCGCCGAGCGTCGTCTCCGAAGAAAACGAAGCGTGGCGCGGGTCAATCAGCAAAACGACTCCGACCGCCGCTAAAATAATCCCGAAAAACGTCACCGCGCGAAGCTTTTCAATGCCGAGAACCGAGCCGACCGTCAAAGCAAAAATCGGAATCGTCACCGCCAAAAGCGAAGTGTTCGAAGCCTTCGTCAAAGAAAGTCCGCTGATAAAAAGAAACTGGTTCAGCGTCACGCCGAAAAAGCTCAAAACCGCAAACTGCCCATAATCGCCGCGCCTTTCCAGCCGCAAATCGCCGCGAAATCTCTGCACCAGAAACAAAGCCAGCGCCGTAATCCCGACGCGAAACCCGACCAGCGCAAAACTCGGAATAACCTTCAAAACGACTTTCCCGATAACCGGCAGCGACCCGAAAGTAATCTGCACCAGCAAAAGCGCCACGTGCGGCGCATAATTTTTCTCGTGAGAATGCGTCAAATCCTTCATCAATCGTAAATAAAGATGCTAACAAATTGTCGAGACATTTGTCAGTCAGGAAAAAATTTTGCTCTAAAATGTGATTCGGGCATCCTGAAAAAACACTTTTAATATTAAACTTGTCGCCGACTGGTTTCGACGAAAGGCGATTTTAGTTTCGATTTGCCGCGCGGTGTGATGAGAAATTTCTGAAAATCTGCGACGGCAGAGATAACAGGTAAAATCGTCAAGTTCAGAAACTTTTAACGATTTTATCTTTTCGTTTGGCTTGGGCGTAAACTTCTCTTAATTCCGACTTTAGTTCGCCGCCGGAAATTACGCGCTGGGGCAGAAAGAAACCGTCGGTGACGATTTTGGTTTGGAAAGGCAACAGGACGACCGATTCGAGCCTGACGGGCAAAGCGTATTTGGGAAAATATTCCGTCAAGGATTCTGTCAATCCCCAAACCGCGTAAACTTCCGTTTCGTCCGAGATGAAAACGGCGCAGTCTTTTAAATAGCGTTCGATGTAGAAATCGCCTCGGCAAAACTTTTTCCAACGCGACACGATGGTCAGATGTTTCATCGGAATATCCTGCGGATTCTCGTCAATAAAATCGTCTATCAAGCCGACATCGGCAAACAACGCATTGCGAACGTCGAATTTTTCTCGCATCGAAACCTGGCAGTATTCTTCAAAAGATTTTATCTGCGGCAACACGCCGAGTTTCTCATTAACAAAAAACTGTAGCGGCAGCATCAGCCTGAAAAATAAAGACGCTTCGGCAGTAGAAAGAATCATATTTTAAAGTAAAAACATAAGTTTCCCGGCGGCTCACCGCATTCGCCGGACGAATAGATGACGAAAAGCAAAAAGGCGAAAGATAACATTTTGCAGTTGTTATCTTTCACCTTTCAATTTTCAATTACTCAAAATTTACATCAGCATCAGAATCGGATTTTCGAGCATTTGCTTGAAAGTCTGCAAAAACTTCGCGCCGATGGCGCCGTCGATGACGCGGTGGTCGCACGACATTGTGACGTTCATTACATTTCTGGTTGTGATTTCGCCGTTGCGGACGACCGGCGTCGGCGTTGCCGCGCCGACGGCGATGATGGCGGCTTCCGGCGGGTTGATGATTGCCGTAAATTCCTTGATGCCGAACATTCCGAGGTTGGAAATCGAAAACGTCGCGCCGGTGTATTCTTCCGGTTGAAGCCGCTTCTCGCGGGCGCGTCCTGCCATTTCCTTTATCTCGCGGGAGATTTCGGTGATGCCTTTGCGGTTTGCGCCGCGCACGACCGGCGTTATTAATCCTTCATCAATGGCGACGGCGACGCCGATGTCGGCGTCTTCGTAAAAGCGAATCGTTTTGTCCTGGTAGGAAGAATTGACGAACGGATGCCTGGTTAAAGCCTGCGCGGCGACTTTAACGATAATGTCGTTGACCGAAACTTTTTCGTCTTCCTTCACGGCAGCGTTGATTTGCTTGCGAAATTCCAGAGCCTGGTCCATCTCGATTTCGACGGTCAGATAAAACGTCGGAATCGGTCCGATGGATTGGGCGAGCCGCTGTGCGATAACCTGCCGCATCCTTGAAGTATTTTCTTCGCGGAAGCGCGAGGCGTTTTGAATTTCGGAAGCTTGCGCAAAGCTCGGCGCGGTTTGCGCAAGCTCCGGCTGAGCGCCAGCGGCTGCCGGCTGACCGCTTTCCATCGCCGCTTCGATGTCGCGTTTGATGATGCGACCGTTTGGACCCGAGCCTTTGACGGATTTCAAATCGACGCCGTTTTCCGCCGCCATCCGCGCCGCAATCGGCGAAACAATCATTCTGCCGGAACCGGCTTGCTGCGTCTGTTCTTCGGTTTTTGCGCTTTGGTCTCGGGCTTGTTCCACCGCCTGCGGGCGCTGCTGGTCGTAGCTTCTGCCGGCGGTTTCCGAGACATTTTTCTGTTCGGGCGCGGCGGCTGATTTAGTTTCGGCGGCGGCTTCTTTCGGCTTTGATTCCTGCGGAATGTCCTCGACTTCGGATTCCTGTCTGGCTTTATCTTCAGAAGTGACGCTTGCGCCGCCTCCGCCACCGTTGCTCGCCGCGTTTGACGAAGCATCGTCGAGCAACGCCGAAAAATCTTCGCCTTTCGCGCCGATGATGCCGATTGTCTGACCGAGCTTGGCGTTGTCGCCCGCCGGGACGATGATTTTCAAAAGCGTTCCCGGCTCCAGCGAGGTCATTTCCATCGTCGCCTTGTCGGTATCGACTTCGGCAATCGTTTCGTTGGCTTCGATCTCGTCGCCTTCGGCTTTGAGCCAGCGTGAAATCTGTCCTTCCTCCATCGTCGGAGAAAGCTTGGGCATTAAAATTTTGTTCGCCATAATTTAAAATTTTACGATTTTATCCGCAAACTACTGAAACTCGTAACCTTGATAAACAGCGTTTTCGCCAGCCGTAAAAATTACTACGGTTTTTCCTTTTCGCTTCCAAAGAAATCTGCAGTTTGCCAATCCAGTTCCGGCGCACGATTGCATTTCCGGTCGGTTTTTGCACCTTGCGTCGCCGCTCTGACACGCGTCTGCGTCCTTTGCGCGAAACGGTTTCCAGCCCGCTTTTATCATTTTGGCGCGCACGCTTTTGTAACCTTCGCTTTTTCTGAAACGCGGCAGTCCGCTCGCTTGTGCAAAAACCGCGACGGTTAAAAGAAAAATAATTAAAACTAAACCACCGAATTTAGGCAATGTAAGCATAAAATTTTCCTTTCTGTGCGCTTTTACCAATTACAAATAACAAACTTCCTTGATTGCCGCGACGATTTTCGGAACGTCCGGCAGCGCCAGTTCTTCCAGATTTTTCGCATACGGCATCGGCGTTTCGGCGCACGAAATTCTTTTCACCGGCGCGTCCAGATAATCGAAAGCGTTTTCCATCACCTGATGCGAAATTTCCGCGCCGACCGAAGCGAAAGCGTGCGATTCTTCGACGACGATTAAACGATTCGTCTTTTTCACCGAATTGACAATCGTCTCGATGTCGAGCGGCTTAATCGTGCGCGGGTCGACGACTTCCACCGAAACGTCGAATTCTTTCTGCGCCTGTTCGGCGGCTTGCAGCGCGAGCGGAACGGTCATCGAGCGCGCCACGATAGTGCAGTCCGTTCCTTCGCGTTTGACGTCCGCCAAGCCCAAAGGAATCGTAAAATCCTCGTCTTCCGGCACTTCGCCTTTCAAGCCGTACATTCTTTCCTGTTCGAGAAAAACGACCGGATTATCGTCGCGAATCGCTGATTTTAAAAGACCTTTGGCGTCGGCGGCGGTCGAAGGCATCACGACTTTCAGACCTGGAAAATTGGCGTAAAACGCTTCGAGCGCCTGTGAGTGCTGGCTGGAAACCTGGTAAGCCGAGCCGTTCGGACCGCGAAAAACAATCGGGACCTTAAACTGCCCGCCCGACATATAAAGCATTTTCGCCGCGTGATTGATGATCTGGTCTGACGCGAGAATCGAAAAATTAAACGTCATAAATTCGATCACGGGACGCAAGCCTGCCATCGCCGCGCCGACGCCGACGGCGGCAAAACCAAGCTCGGTAATCGGCGTATCGACCACGCGCTTGTCGCCGAATTCCTTCCAAAGCCCGCGCGTCACCTTGTACGCGCCGTCATATTCGGCGACTTCCTCGCCCATTATAAAAACGTTTTCGTCTCTCAAAATCTCTTCGCGCAGCGCTTGATTGAGCGCGTCGCGGATGGTTAAAAGTGCCATATTTTTTAGTGAGCAGTAAGCGGTGAGCCGTGAGCAGTTTTTATCTCTCAAGACTTCTTTTTAAACCGTAAGTTACTGCTAAACATTCATCTACAAGTTTTTGCGCTTCGTCGTGATTAGCGTTATTCAAATATCCAATCCGAAAAGCGATTTCCAGTTGTGTATTTAATTCGTTCAATGAGCCGATTGCAATACTCAAAAATTTCCTAAATTGTTCTTTTCAGCGATCAGCCGCGCCCTCAGCTATATTTGATGGTGCGGAAACTGCTGCTCGGCGCATTTGCGAAATTAATCCGTAAGTTTCAACTTTCGGAAAATCTTTGGTTATTTTGTAAATCAAAACAACCAACTCCATACATTTTTGCCAAGCAACCAATCTCTTATGAGGCTTCTCCATAGTCCACCTCTTTCTCTGCTCACTGCTTACCGCTCACGGCTCACTTTCTTAAGCATAAACATCAGTAAACAATTCTTTTGGGTCTGGCAGCGGGCTTTCGTCGGCGAATTTCAAAGCTTTTTCGACCGCTTCTTTCGCGCGATTTTCGAGTTCTTCAAAATCCTTGTCGCCGAAAACTTTGGCTTCCTTCAGGCTGTCTTTAAACAAAACAATCGGGTCGCGTTCCTGGTATTTTTTGATTTCTTCGGACGTGCGATATTTGCCGGGATCCGACATCGAGTGTCCCATAAAGCGATAAGCGCGAATTTCCAGAAGCGTCGGCAAACTCTCGGTTCGGGCGCGTTCGATGGCGCGCAAGGTCGCTTCGCGGACAGCCATCACGTCCATGCCGTCGACGAATTCGCCGACCATTCCGTAACCTTCAGCTTTTTTGGCGATGTTTGCCAGCGACATCGCGCGTTTTTGCGAAGTTCCCATGCCGTATTGATTGTTTTCGCAGATGTAAATTACGGGCAGTTTCCACAATTGCGCCATATTCAGCGATTCGTGAAACATTCCCTGGTTCAGCGCCGCTTCGCCGAAAAAGCAGAGCGTGACGTTGTCGGTTCCTTTATATTTCTGCGCGTAAGCCATTCCGGTGCCGACGCCGATTTGACCGCCGACGATGCCGTGCCCGCCAAAAAAATTATGCTCTTTGGAAAACATGTGCATCGAGCCGCCCTTGCCTTTGACGACGCCGCCTTCCTTGCCGTAAAGCTCCGCCATCACGGCTTCGGGCGTCATTCCGGCGACCATCGCCTGCACGTGGTCGCGGTACGCCGTTATCACGTAATCGCCTTTTTTAAGCGCCATCTGCGTGCCGATGGAAATCGCTTCCTGCCCGATATACAAATGGCAGAAACCGCCGATTTTTCCGATGCGGTAAACTTCGGCGCATTTCTGCTCGAAATATCTGCCCAGAACCATCTGGTAGAGCATTTCGCGAAGCAGCTCCGGGTCGGTATTTTTAATCGGATTTTGCTGCGATTTTTTGCGTTTTACGTATTCGGCGTGCGCTTGTTTCGGGTCGACCGTGTCGGTGACGCCGGTTTCGAGTTCTTCCGATTTTTTCGCCGCCGTTTGGCGGCTTCCGTTGCGCGAAGTCTTCTCCGGTTTAGTCTCTTCTTTTTGGCGAGTTGCTGTTTTTGGCAAAATCAAAACCTCCGTGCCGCAGATTGCGTACAATCTACGGTTTTTTGTAAAGATTACAATTCAAATCTTTCTTAAAATTATACGCAAAAGATAAGTGTTTGTGCAAAACTCTCGGTTGAGACTTGTTGGTTGACATTTGCCGATTGTTAAAGCGGCTCGAATTGATGATAAAATCTTGGTCAGTTATGCCGAACGTCGTTCTGAAAATCTTTTTTTTAATGTTGGTTTTGCCCGTTTTCGCCTTTGCGCAGAATCCGGCGCGGTGGAATCTGGAATCTGAGTCGAAGGGCAAGGCTCTGAAAGCGGGCGAAAATTTCAAAGCCGCGCTCCTTGCCGAAATCGAAGACGGCTGGCATCTTTACGCGCTCGAACAACCGGACGGCGGACCGATTCCGACAACGGTCGGCGTTACGGAAAACATTCCTTTTAAAATAGAAGGCAAAGTCACCACGCCCGCGCCGATTACGCAATTCGACCCGAATTTCAATATCGACACGAAATTTTTTGCCAAACGCGCGCAGTTTAACCTGCCTTTGCAGGCGACCGCCGCCGCGCGCGCCGATGATTTGGCGATAAACGTTCGTTTCCAGCTTTGCAACGACACTTTCTGCCTGCCGCCGAAAACCGTGAAGGTGACGTTTGCCGGATTTGAAGATGTCAAAAGACAGTCAGGCGTCAGCGCTCAGCCGTCCGTCGAAAGCTCGCCAGCGTCAATTTCAGCTTCAAATAATCAGCAACCGGCGACTGGCGACGGACAACGGACGCTTAATAACGGGCAAATGACGACGGACTTTTGGTCGTTTATGTGGCTCGCCGTGACGGTCGGCGCTCTGTCTTTGTTGACGCCGTGCGTTTTTCCGATGATTCCGATCACGGTCTCGTATTTTACGAATCATTCGGCGGGCAGCCGCGCCAAATCCGTCCGGCTGGCGCTGGTTTATTCAATCGGAATTATACTGACTTTTACCGCGCTCGGAATGCTGCTGGCGATTTTCGTCGGCGCGGCGGGCATAAATCTTTTTGCGGCAAATCCGTGGGTCAATCTTTTAATCACCGGAATTTTCCTTTTCTTCGCGTTCAATCTTTTCGGCTCGTACGAAATCAACGTGCCGACTGCGGTTTTAACGAAGCTGGACAATCTGACGCGCAGCCACGAAGGCGAGGGCAGCGGCTTTGTCGGCGCGCTTTTGATGGGCTTGACCTTTACGCTGACGTCTTTTACCTGCACTTCGCCGTTTGTCGGCACGATTCTGGTTTCGGCATCGCAGGGAAGCTGGCAGATGCCGCTGGTCGGGATGCTCGCGTTTTCGACCGTTTTCGCTTTGCCGTTTTTCGTGCTCGCGCTCGTGCCGCAGTGGGTTTCGCAGCTGCCGCGCGCGGGCGGCTGGATGAATTCGATTAAAGTTTCGATGGGCTTTCTGGAAGTCGCGGCGGCGATGAAATTTCTTTCCAACGTCGATTTGGTCTGGCACTGGGGAATTTTTACGCGTCCGGTCGTGCTGGCGATCTGGATTGCGATTGGCATAATTCTGGCGATTTATCTGCTGGGGAAATTCCAGCTTTCGCTCGACTCGAAACCGGAAAGAATCGGCGCTTTTCGTCTGGTTTCGGCAATCGTCAGCCTCGCCATCAGCTTTTATTTATTAACCGGACTTTTCGGCGCCCGGCTCGGCGAGCTGGAATCATTTCTGCCGCCGGAAACCGAAACTTCGCGCAGCAGCTTTAACAACTCGAAATCCGGTGAGCCGACGTGGATAAACAACGATTTTGAAGGCGCGCTGAAACAGGCGAAAGCCGAAAATAAAATGGTTTTCGTCGATTTTACGGGCTATACCTGCACGAACTGTCGATGGATGGAAGCGAATATGTTTCCGAAAAGGGAAGTCGAAGCGGAGTTGAATAAATTCGTGCTGGCGCGGCTCTACACCGACGGCAACGGCGAAGTTTACGAACGCCAGCAGCAATTTCAGGAACAAACTTTTCAAACCGTGGCGCTGCCGTTTTACGCCGTCTTCGACGCCGACGGCAAAGCCTTGACGACCTTTCCCGGTCTGACCAGAAACACGCGGGAGTTTGTTGACTTTTTACAAAAAACGCAAAAGAATTGAGCTACGAAATATATCGAAAAACACGAAAATATTCGATTCTTTTCGTTCTCTTGCGTGATATTTCGTCGCTATGAATCCTATGAAAACGGTCAAAATCGAAAATTTAATCGAAGGCTTGCGCGAGATTCCCGACGCGGAATTTACCTGCGATAACGTTTATCAATTTCTCGCCGAAAACCCGATTGACGTTAATACAATCGCGCCGTATTTTTTCTGGTGCGAGCGGTTTTACACGCGGAATCTGATTTACAAGGACGCGCGTTTCGAGTTGATGACTTTGTGCTGGGAGCGCGGGCAGGTTTCGCGCGTGCATAATCACGCCGACCAGCGCTGCTGGATGACGGTTCCAATCGGCAAGCTGCGCGGGCAGAATTTTCGCGCCGTCGAGATTGACGAAGAGACGGGCTTTTGCAAACTGGAAAAAACCGACCGCTTTGACCTCTCCAACTGTCTCGCCGCCAAAGTCGAGCTGGAAGAACCGATTCACCAGATTTTGAATCTGCCGGAATTTGACGAGCGCGCCGTCAGCCTGCACATCTATTCCAAGCCTTTCGATAAATGTCTTTCGTATTGTCTGGAAACCGACCGCTTCGCCGAAGTTCCGCTTCATTACACAAGCGTCCGGGGCAAGCTTTGCGACGGAATCAAATTGTAAACGCCGGAGAACCGAAATGAAAAAATTCTTCCCGCTCGTTATATTCGCGCTTGTTTTGTTCGCTGCGCCGGCTTGCCGGAAGGCGCAGGCGCCGACGCCGGAGCAGAATCCAAATGCCAATTTCAACGCCAACGCCAACAGTGTCAACCGTTCTTCAACCGGCGCGAACGAAAAAACGCGCGAAGAACTGCAAAAAGAATCCGAGCAGGTAAAAAACGAACTTATTGAAATGCAGAAAAAAATCGAAGAAGCGCAGGGCGACAGCCGCCAGTTGGAGCAGAGAGTCCGCCAAACCCGCAGGGAGCTTGACGCGGCGCAAAAGAAAATCAACGAAAACCAGAAAAAGCTGAACGAAGCGCTGCCGAAATAAAGCCGGAATTTTAAAATGTTTTTTCAGGAACTCGCCCGAAACTTAGCCGAGAAAAACACGTTTGAAACGGTCGAGCAGCCGGTCGTTTCAGCCGTTCAATGGCTGCGTCTCGGAGTCGAAACGATTGGAGCGATAATCATCTGCATCGGCGTCGTGCTGGCGGTTTATCAATTCGTCAAGCATTTCAAAGACGAGCAGACGAGCAATTTCAACCGCATCCGGCTGACTCTGGGCAAATATCTGGCGCTGGCTTTGGAGTTTCAGGTCGGGGCGGATATTCTGTCGACCGCCATTGCGCCGAGCTGGGAGCAAATCGGTAAGCTCGCCGCCATCGCCGCCATCCGCACGCTGCTGAATTATTTTTTAACCAGAGAGCTGGAACACGAGCGCAAACGCGAGGAACAAATCGCAACATCGGCGGAAACCGGCGAAGTAAAAATTTAAAATGAGAGACCCGGAAACGAAATGGTTAATAATTATCGGCTTGATTTGCCTGATTTACATCGGTTTGCGGTTTTGGAATTTAACGGCTTCGTGCCTGTGGTTTGACGAGATTTTCAGCCTGCACGCCGCCGCGCACGACTGGCAGAGTCTTTTCCGGTTTGTCGCGCAGGATTTGATTCACCCGCCGCTTTTTTACGTTTTATTAAAAATCTGGACGGCAATCGGCGGCGAGTCGCTCGTCTGGGTCAGATGTTTTCCGGTTTTTTTCTCGATTCTCGCCGTCATTCCTTTTATTTTACTTTGTCGCGAATTGAATCTTCGGCTTCGCGTCGCGGCGCTGGCTTTAACCTTTTTCGCCGTCAACGGCTCGCTCATCAAATACGCGCAGGAAGTCAGAATGTATTCGCTTTTGATGTTTTTCGCGCTCGTTTCCTACTGGCTTTTCGTGCGCTTTCTAAATTCGGGAAAAGGTTTTCCGTTTTTATTAATCGTTAATGTTTTACTGGTTTACACGCATTATTTCGGCTGGTTCGTCGTTTTCTCGGAAGTGATTGCCGTCGCCTTTGTCAGCCGTGAAAATTTAAAGCGGATTTTATTGATGACCGGCGTCGCCTTTCTAAGTTTCACGCCCTGGATTTATGCCCTTTGGGAAGCTTCAAATATAAACGCCGCAGCCGCCGTCGGGCAGAACATCGGCTGGATGAAGAAGCCGAATCTGCTGGCGATTTTGCAATTCGTTTATGATTTGTTCGAGCCGATTTATTTTCAACAAAGCAACCTCGACGCGCCGGCGATTTTGTTTCTGACCTTGCCGATTATTCTGCTCGGCATCGCCGCGTTTGTTTTCTGGCTGGCGAATTTGAAAAATGAGAGCCGCGAAGACAGACAAAACCTGATTTTGCTGGCGATTTTTACGGCGACGCCGCTTTTATCGGCTTTTGTCGCCAGTTGGATAGCGCCGTATTCAATCTGGGGCACGCGGCATCTGATTATCGTTTTCGCGCCGTTTGCGATTTTGCTGGCAATCGCCTTTTCCAAAATAAATATTATTAAATTACGAACTGCCGCGCTCGGCTTGATTTTTCTTCTTTTCGCCGGCGCGTTCGTTTTGCAGGCGCGCCAGCCGCAGCCCGATTTTATCTGGTGCGCGTGGGAAAATCTGGCGCTCGATTTGCGCGCGGAAAAGAACGCGAAAATTTACGTTTTTGAAGATTTAATCGCTTATCATTTCTGGTTCGCGCTGCGCGAGGCGGACGCGAATTTTGAAGTCGTAAAAATCAACGGAATCGAAGGCTTAAACGAAGACAAGGCATATTTTCTGCCGCGCGGTTTTGACAAAGTGAAAATCGCCGACGAAAACGGCATTACGGGCGAGAGATTTTTTATCGCCTTTCGTGCTAAAAATTGGAACGAGACACAGCCGCCCTTGAAAAATTTAATCCAAAAAGGCTATACGACGGGCGAGCCGAAAGTTTTCGAAGCGCAGGGCTTAAAGGCTTTTTTGATTGAAGTTAAGAAAACAAATTAAAGCCCAGCCAGTAATTTCTCCAGTAAAGGCTGATAAATTTCTTTGCCGCGCAGCTTCGTGCGCCAGCGTTCGGGAATTGCGCCCAAGCCAAATTTTAAACCGGCTATTCCGCCGGCGATACAAGCGGTCGTATCGGTGTCGTTTCCGAGCGAAATCGCCGCTTTGACGGTTTCCTCAAAAGTTTTGTTGCCGCACGCCCAACGCGCCGAACGCAGACTATCGACGACATAACCGCTTCCGTTTGTCTCGTAAATGGAATCTTTCGGGCAGATGCGCGTTTCGAATTCCGTATTTTCAATCGTGCCTTCGGGAAAAATCTCTTCAAGCGTTTTAATCGCCGAATTCCAGGGGTCTTCGTCGCTTTGCAAAATACGCCGCGCCCAAAGGCAATACAAGGCGCAGCAGAGGTTTGCGCGCAAGTGCCCGTGCGTCACGGCGGATTGGTCGAAAGCGTCGGCAATCAATTTCGAATCCGAGCCGCTATGCCAGACCGCCAGCGGCAGAACCCGCATCAGCGAACCGTTGCCGTTTGAATACTCGCCGGTTCCGCCTGCCAGAAGCGGCTCCGCGCCGCGCTTTAATGCCTGAATCGAATTTGCCGTCTGAATTCCGACATCGAAAACTTTTCCGTCAACTGCCATAAAACCCGCGTCATACCAATCGACCAAGCCTCGAGCAAAATATCCGGCATCAAACTTTCCGCATTCCAGCAGCGTGTTTAATAAAATCAAAGCCTGCGCGCCGTCGTCCGACCACGTCCCCGAAGGCACGCCCGCGTGCGAGCGCCGAAACCAGGCGGGCGGCTCAAACTCGATTTCATCAAAACAAGGAATTGATTGGCGGCTGTGAAATTCGTAAGGAACGCCGAGCGCGTCGCCGATCAGCAAACCGACAATTGCGCCCGCCATTCTTTCAGATTTGCTTATTTTCGCTTCCATCTGACGCCGTCTTTCGTGTCCTCCAGAACGATTCCTTTTTCGCCGAGTAAATCGCGGATTTCGTCCGAGCGGGCGAAGTTTCGATTTCGTCTGGCTTCCTGACGTTCTTCGATTAAGGCTTCGATTTCGGCGTCGAGCATTTCTTCTACTTCCTTACCGAAAATTCCGAGAACCGCATCGAATTTTTCAATCGCGTCGAGAATCAGATTTTTATCGTCCTCGCGCAGAGCGTCGCCAGCCAGCGCCGTGTTCGCTTCGCGGACGAAATTGTGAATCGCCGCCAACGCCTGCGAAGTGTTCAAATCGTCATCCATCGCCGCTTCAAAATCGCGCACGGCGTCCAGCACAAAACGCTCTACCTCCGCGTTCAAGCCGGTTTCGGCGCGTGTTTCTTTAACGCGGCGGCGAAAATCCTGTAAGCGTTTAACCGTGCTTTCCGCGCCCTGCAAGCCTTCAAAAGTAAAATTCAATTGATGACGATAGGGAATCGAAAGCAGCAAATATCGAATCGCCAACGGCGAATAGCCCTGTTCCTGCAAATCGCGGAAAGTAAAGAAATTTCCTTTCGATTTCGACATCGTGATGTCGTCGATTTTCAGAAATTCGCCGTGCATCCAGTAATTCGCAAACTGTTTGCCGGTCGCGCCTTCCGTTTGCGCGATTTCGTTTTCGTGATGCGGAAACTGCAAATCCATTCCGCCCGCGTGAATGTCGAACGTCTCGCCCAGATATTTTATCGACATCGCCGAGCATTCGATGTGCCAGCCGGGACGACCGCGACCGAAAGACGCGTCCCAGCCAGCCTGCTCGTCTTCGCCGACAAATTTCCAGAGCGCGAAATCCTGCGCGTTTTCCTTGTCGTATTTGTCGGTATCGACGCGCCCGCCGCCGCCGGCAATATTTCCCTCAAAATTTATTTTCGAGAGCTTGCCGTATTCGGGAAACGCGGAAATGCGGTAATAAATCGAGCCGCCCGCCTCGTATGCGTGCCCGTTATCCAGAAGTTTCTGGATAATCTCGATCATCTCTTTGATGTGATGCGTTGCGCGCGGCGCCATTTCCGGTCGCTCAAGCCCGAGCGCGTCGGCGTCTTCCCAGAAAGCTTCGATATAGGGCTGGACGAATTCGTCAATCGTCATTCCGGCTGTTTTCGATTCGCTGATAATGCGGTCGTCGACGTCCGTCAGATTCATCACGTGCGTTAATTGATAACCTTTATATTTCAGATAACGCCGCAAAACGTCGCCGAAAGTGAACGAGCGAAAATTGCCGATGTGCGCGAAATTCCAAACGGTCGGACCGCAGATGTACATCTTTACTTCGTTGCCGCTGATAGGTTCGAATTCCTCGATTTGTCCCGTTAAGTTGTTATGAAATCTAAGCATATATTTAAAATTCGATGTGAAACATTATCATAAATGAAAACGACTTGAAACCGGATTTTCTTTCCAAAAAATCCGAAATCAAAACAAATTAAGCGCTGGTTAAAAGGGAATTCACTTTACGAACGACAGGATTCTTTTGGCGCGACGCCGAGCTGTTTGAGCAGGTCTTTGATTGTTTGAAGCAAAAACATAGACGAAATGATAACACTATTTTACGAAATTATAAACAATAATTCGGCTCTGCGCGATTTTTTGACCGCAGACGGCTCTCGGATAAAAAAATGATTGACACGCTGCTTTGCGCGCCGGAAGTCTAAATAAGGGATGTCCACCTAAAACGCGCGCGAAAATTACTTTTCCTGTTTCGTCGATAATTGCTCTGACCGGAACCTGCCCGTATATTTTTAAAGCTTTGGCTAATGTGGGAAACGTCGGTTTAATCAATCTGACCGGACAACCGTCGTTCGACCATTCACAGTCGCCGGAAATCTTCACCGAAGGAGCCCCGGATTCTTTAATCCGGTTTGGTTCGGTTTTTTCCTCGCATTCGGCAATGAGTTTTTGCCGCTCGCCGGATTTTTCAAAATGCTCGCGGACTCCAGTTTCGTTTGCTTTTGAGCAGACGAAACTATCCATATTCATGGCAAAAACGCCGGGCGTCAAGACCCAAACAATCAGAAATGTTTTTAGTAATTTCACGATAAGTTAGACAAATTTTTCGCGAAAAAGTTCCCGAAATCTATTGCTCCTGGGTCGAAGCGTCAATCAGCCAGACGTCGGCGTCAACCTGCAGATAGCGGAAGAAAATCGTTTTGTTGTCGGGCGAAATGTTGGCGTGCTGCAATTCGTAGGCGAAAGGCTTGTAAAGCTCGGTTATTTTTTTGGTCTGCGTGTCGCACAGAAAAATCGCGTTGCGGTCGGTGTAAATAAAATGGCGGTTGTCGTTGAGCCAGAACGGTATCGAGCCGCTTTCGGTCATTTTTTCGTAAGCGCCGGTTTCCAGATTGAAAACGCCGACGCCGTATTCGTCGCCGTCCGGTTCGAAATAAATAAGCAGCAATTTCTTGCCATCACTCGACCAGTCGCGCACGGAAAAAGATTTACTGTTTGCCATCTGCGGCAGCGGCTGCGGCGTTTGCTGATCCCAGGGCTTGGTCAAATCCAGTAAAAAAGAAGATTGCGAGTTGATTTCGAGTTCGGTGTAAGCCATTCGCAAACCGTCAGGCGAGTAAACCGGCGCATTGGCGCCCATTTTTTCCGTAAAAGTAATCTGGCGCAGATTCGAGCCGTCCGGATTTATCGTCCAGATTTGATATTTTCCGCTGCGGTCTGTATAAAACGCGATCTGCGAGCCGTCGGGCGACCAGCGCGGAATTCTCTCGCGAAATTTATCATTCATCAGACTGCGCCAGTTGCCGCCGTTTTTATCGAAAACCACGAGGTCTTCCTGCGTGCGCGTCGGCTGGCGAACGACGAATTGCTCGCCGTTCGGCGCTAAGTCGGGGTTGCCGATTTCCTTGTCGCCGCGCGTTATCCAGGTTACCTCGCCGGTCGTTTTCAGGATTTTCGGGTCGAACGGAATCGATTGCAGATTAGATTGACTTTCATAGCGAATATAGCCGAGCGTTTTGCCGTCGCGCGAAAAAGTTATGTGACGGCAATATTTGGAAGGCGTCTGGACGGATTCCGGCGCGCCCTGGGCGACGCCCGTTTTTTCGTCAATCGCCACGCGCCAGAGGCTCATATTGCCGAGCCGGTCGCTGGCGAAATACAGGTATTTTCCGTCGGGCGACCAGACCGGATTCCAGTCCGAAGCCTCGTCGGAGGCGATGACGACCGGCTCGCCGCCCGCCGCCGGAATCGTGGCAATCTCGCCGAGCTTGCCGTTGGCGACAAACCAGAATGCGATGCGGTCGCCGTTCGGCGACCAGTTCGGCATAATCGCGTCGCCTTTGGTTTCAATCTGCTGCTTGTTTCCCGTCGCTACGTCAATTGTCCAGAGCGTGCTGTTCGGCACGGTGTGAACCGTGTGAATCGCTGCGGCTTTGTCGCTGACAACGACTTTTTTTCCGTCCGGCGACCAGGACGGATGAAAACCGGAGTCGGAAATGCGGCGCGAGTTTTCGCCGGTTTCTTCCATCACGTAAATTCCGCTCGGACTGCGCTCGGAACGAAACACGATAGATTTTCCGTCGGCGGAAAAAGCGGGCATCGTGTCGCTTTCCTTGGAGTTGGGCGTCAAATTAACCAGGTTTTTTCCGCCGACTCGTTGCAGGTAAATGTTTCTGTCGCCGCTGGTTTCGCTGGCGAAAATGATGTTTTTTCCGTCCGGCGAGAGGCTCGGATAACCTTCGACCCAGGGCGAATCGGTAATCTGCGCGTGTCTGGCGTTTGACCATTCGCCGGCGACGCGGTTTTGCGGCGCGTTGGAATTTTTCACGAAAAACCAGACGCCGATGCCGATTGCCGTCAAAACGAGCGCGCCGAGAACATAAACCAGATAATTTTTTCGCGTGTCGGCGTTTTTCCGGCGGCGCTGCGTGTCGGCTTCCGCGCTTCTGACGCTCCACGACGGCGACGAATCGACCTCGCGTTTGAGACGTTTTAAATCGGCGCGCAAATCCGAAGCCGTCTGGTAACTCAAATCAGCGTCCTTTTCCAGAGCTTTTATCAAAATGCGGTCTAATTCGGGGGAGATTTCCGGGTTCAGCGAGCTGGGCGGCGGCGGATCGCTCGACAGAATCGCCTGAAAGGTCGCCTGCCGATTTTCTTTTTTAAAAGGATTGACGCCGGTTAATAATTCATACAAAACGACGGCGATGCTCCACAAATCGGTGCGGTGGTCGACGTTTTCGTCGCTCACCTGTTCGGGCGACATATAGGCGGGCGTGCCGATAATCACGCCTTTCGCGGTCTGGGCAAAGTTTCGCAGCGTGTGCAAATCAATCTCGCTCAGTTTCGCCAGACCGAAATCGAGAATTTTTACATAACCGTCCGGGCGCAGCATTATATTTTCCGGCTTGATGTCGCGATGAGTGACTCCGGCACTGTGCGCGGCGGCGAGCGCGTCGCAGGCTTGGATGATAATGGCGAGAATCTCTTTCAATTTTAAATTGCTGCCGATTAGCTCGCGCAGCGTTCTGCCCTCGACCAGCTCGGTCGCGATGTAATTGGTTCCCTCAAAGCTTCCGACATCGTAAATCGTCACGATGTTCGGATGATTTAAGGCGGAAACGGCGCGGGCTTCGAGTTCGAAACGCTTGACCCTTTCGTCGCTCGTATTATATTCGGAAGGCAGAATTTTCAGCGCGACTTTTCGCCGCAGCTTGGCGTCGTCAGCCAGATAAACTTCGCCCATGCCGCCGGCGCCGAGCAGTTTTTCGATTTTGTAAGTGCCGATGTTTTTATTGAGAAGGTGCGTGTCGAAATGAATCGTCTGGTCTGCGGCGAGATTTTGGGCGGCGATGTTCATTGCCGATTTTTGCAGAAAGTTTTTTTCGCTTTCTTTCTGCGCGTTGAGCAGGCTCAGGATTTCGCGCTGCAATTCATCGTCGCCGCTGCATCTTTCGGACAGAAATTTTTCCTGCTCCGTTTCGGGAACGTCGAGAACGGCGTCGAAAAGCTCGTCGATTTGTTTCCAGCGGTCGGGATTCATAAATAATGAGTGATGGGTGAAAAGTGATAGCTGATAAGGAAGATTAAACCTAAATGAGTTCGCAATCAATAATCAATCGCCTTATCGCCTATCGCTTCCTTGCCCATCACTTTTCTTCTTTGCTTAGCTCACGATAAAGCCACGCTTTCGCTTTCTGCCATTCGCGCATAACGGTTATCGGCGCCACCTGCAAAACTTCCGCCGTTTCTTCGACGCTCAATCCGCCGAAAAATTTCAGCTCGACGATCTTCGCTTTGCGCTCGTCGAATTTTGCCAGCTCGTTTAAAGCTTCGTCCAGTGCCACCAGATCCGCGTCCTTTTCGGCGGATACGACAAACGCTTCTTCGAGCGAGACGTGATGCACGACTTCGTCTCTGACTTTCGGGCGACTGCGCGCAAAATCCACCAGAATCCGCCGCATCAGCTGCGCCGAGACGCCGAAAAAATGCGCCCGGTTTTCCCATTTCGCCGTTTTCCAGTCAATCAGGCGCATATAGGCTTCGTTGACCAGCGCCGTCGTTTGCAG
>DASVRL010000460.1:0-4561 GCA_036388635.1 Pyrinomonadaceae bacterium | reverse complement strand
GAAAGGAATTGGAGCAGGCGGCGGCGCGTAATCCTCGATACATAGACGCTTCCGATGCGCCGCCGGCTCGCCCGATTCATATCAAATCCAACGTCTGGATCGGTTTTGACGCTTGTGTTTTGCCGGGCGTCACCATCGGCGAAGGCTCGATTATCGGAGCGCGTTCGGTGGTCGCCGAAGATGTCGAACCGAATACCGTGATGGCGGGCAATCCGGCGCGGGTTATTCGCCGGCTGGAAGCTTAGGGTTTAATTATGGTTAAAGGGAAAAGCAGGGGAAAAATTATTGTTTTCGGGATACTTTTTTGGTATCCGCTCGCCGGCGTCACGTATCAATTTCTCCACTATCTGATCGGGCTGAAAAGACTGGGTTACGACCCGTATTACATAGAAGATTCCGGGCGCTGGGTTTATGATCCGAAAATCAATGATTTATCGCCCGACGCTTCCGGCAATTTAAATGCGGTCGTTCCGATACTGGAAGCCAATGGATTCGCCGGTAAATGGGCGTTTCGCGGCAAATACCCCGACGGGCAGTGTTACGGAATGTCGGAGCATGAGATTTTACAGCTTTATAAAGAGGCGGACGCTTTTTTGAATGTCACCGGAGCGCAGGAGATTCGCGAAGAGCATCTTCTGTGCCCGCGCCGAATTTACGTGGAATCCGATCCTTTCGCGTCGCAGGCGAAAGCCGCTAACGCAGAGCAGTCAATGATTGAAACTCTGCAAGCGCACGACACTCTTTTTACATTCGGCGAAAACATCGGGCAATCCGATTGCGGCATTCCGGCGGAGCCTTTTCAATGGCTGCCGACCAGACAGCCCGTAGTTATGGAGCTGTGGGAAAATTCTTTCGGGTATAGCGGGAAGACATACAACACGATTACAACCTGGCACAACGAGGGCAAAAACGTCGTTTACCAAGGCGATGTGTATTACTGGACAAAAGACCGTGAATTTGAAAAATTTCTGGATTTGCCTCGCCGCCGCGATGTTTCGTTCGAACTGGCGGCGGGAGTTGAAGACGAAGTTCGGGAGCGTTTAAATAATCACGGCTGGAAACAGACCGACTCAATCGCAATTTCAGAGGATACGAATCGTTACCGCGCCTATATTCAGCAGTCGCGCGGAGAATTTACGGTCGCCCGCGACCAGTATGTCCGACCTAATACGGGCTGGTTCAGCGACCGCAGCGCTTGTTATCTGGCTGCCGGAAGACCCGTCATTACGCAGGAAACCGGCTTTAGTAAATTTTTGCCGACCGGAAAAGGATTGTTTTCCTTTCGGACGATGGAAGATATTCTGGCGGCGGTCGATGAAATAGAATCCGATTTTGAAGGAAATTGCCGCGCCGCGCAGGAAATAGCGAACGAATATTTTTCTGCCGAAAAGGTCGTCGGCAGCTTAATGGAGCGAGCCGGCTTGTAGAAGTCGCCGCGCGGGAAATTGCCGGTAAATATTTAGAGCAGGATTAAACGACTGATTTAGAAAAGGTTAATTTATAAAGATGGCTCGCATAATCGTTACAGGTTATATGCTTCGACATCCGGTTGCCGGAAATTTATTAGCCTATTTTCAATACGTGCTGGGGTTTCACCGCCTCGGGCACGAGGTGATGTATCTGGAAGAAAGCGGCTGGTCTTATTCGTGTTACGATCCCGAAAAACGCGAGTGGCAGGATCATCCGGAGACGGGTTTGCGGATTGTGAGCGAATTAATGGCGGAACACGGCTTGGATATTCCGCTTTGCTATGTCAATCGAGAAACCGGCACAGTTATCGGCGCCGAATGGAATGAGATAAAGCGGATGATTGGTGCCGCCGACTTATTGATTAATGTCGGTGGCGTGTGCTGGCTGCCGGAATTTCTGCTTTGCCGCCGCCGCCTACTGATAGATCTCGACCCGCTGTTTACGCAGGTCGAAATGTTCGGCGCGAAATCGATCGACGATTATCAATACCACTTTAGTTACGGCTCAAATATCGGAAAACCTTTTTGCACGATTCCGACCGACGGCGTCGATTGGCTCCCGACCGTTCCGCCGGTCGTTTCAGGGTTATGGAACGATGCGGCGGCGCCCTCGAAAGACGCTCCGTTTACGACGATTGCCAATTGGAGCGCCTACGGCGGCATCACTTACGAAGGCGAATTTTACGGGCAAAAGGACGAAGAGTTTCTTCGTTTAATCAATCTTCCGCAGCACACGCTGCAAAAACTTGAACTGGCAATCTCCGGCGCCGAACCGCAAGTCAGAGAACGGCTGAAAAAAGTCGGCTGGTCGGTTCGCGATGCCGGTGAGGAAGTCAGCACCGACATAGATACTTACCGGAAATACATATTTAATTCCCGGGGCGAGTTAAGCGCCGCCAAAAACGCTTATGTGAAAACCAACAGCGGCTGGTTCAGCGACCGCAGCGTTTGTTATCTGGCTGCCGGTCTGCCGGTTATTCTGCAAAATACCGGATTTACCGATTGGCTTTCCGCCGACGGCGGCGTGCAGGCGTTTTCGACTTTAGACGAGGCTGTCGGCTGCATCGAAAAAGTGAACGCCGACTATTTAAATCATCGCCGCGCGGCAAGAAAAATTGCCGAGGAAGTATTTAGCTACAAAGTTGTGTTGCCCAGACTGATTGATATCGCGGTTGGCGCGCAGCGGTCAAATTCAAAATTAATCTAACCGGGAGGCTCTCGAATGGTCATTATTTTCTCAGGCAGTATAGGAAGATGCGGCGTCGGCGGTTTAGCCTGGATGAATATGCAGTATCTGGCAGGGCTAAGGTCGTTGGGGCACGAGGTTTACTATCTTGAAGAATGCGGGCAGGAATCGTGGGTTTATGATTGGGAAGCGGAGCAGCTGACTACGGAACTGGATTATCCCGCCGCTTATGTTCGTGATTGTCTGGAACCGATAGGTTTGAGCGGCAAATGGATTTATCGAGCCGGCAGTCATGCCAGAGGGATGGAAACGGATGAATTCAGGGAAATCTGTTCCAGGGCGGATCTTTTCATTGTTCACGCCGTGCCTATGGCTTTATGGAGAGATGAATACGACGCGCCGCAACGCCGGGTTTTTATTGATGTCGATCCGGGCTTTATTCAGATGGATTTAGCCAATGGTCATCCCGAACTCGAAAACACAATCCGGCGCTGCGAACGACTCTTTACGATTGCCCAGCGGATCGGCGCCGAAGACTGTCCGATCCCGACAAATGGTCTGGAATGGCTAAAGACCTTGCCGCCGGTTTCGCTTTCGGAATGGTCTATTGCGAAAGGCAGCGACGGCACGCATTTTACTTCGATTATGCAATGGAAAGGATTCCGCGAAGTTGAATATGACGGAGTTGTCTATGGACAAAAAGACAGAGAATTTCCAAAGTTCATAGATTTGCCCCGGCACACTTTGCAGCCGCTGCAAATCGCCATCATGGGAACGCCGCCCGATGATTTATTGCAACACGGCTGGGAGGTCGTGCCGGGATGGATTCCATCGCGAACGCCCTGGTCATACCGCGAGTTTATCCAAAAATCGCGTGCTGAATTCGGCGTCGCCAAACACGGATACGTTTTAATGCGCGGCGGCTGGTTCAGCGACCGCAGCGTTTGTTATCTGGCGTCGGGCAGACCGGTTCTGGTCGAAGACACCGGATTGAGCGACTGGCTGCCGACGGGCGAGGGCGTTGTTACTTTCAGTAATTTAACCGAAGCAATATCCGGAATAGAAAAAATCAACGCCGATTACGAACAAAACTGCCTTGCCGCGCGCCGGTTAGCCGAAGAATATTTTGCGGCGGAAAAAGTACTGGCGCCGCTTTTAGAGACGGCGATGGATTAGAGGTAATGAATGCGCATAGCTCAAATTGCAACTCTCGCCACTACGGTTCGGCAAAAGGGAAGCGGCAGCATCGAAGGACTGGTCTGGCTGCTGACTCATGAACTGACAAAATTAGGGCATGAGGTGACGGTTTTCGCTGCCGCCGGGTCCGAAACCGACGGTCGGCTGGTCAGCGCACTGCCGGGAACTTACGGGCAAAACGATTCTCCGGCGGATTGGCAGGTCTGTGAATTTATTAATCTGTGCCGGGCGGTTGAAATGTCTGAGGAGTTTGATGTTTTGCACAGTCATTCGTATTTGTACGCTCTAATGTTACAAAGACTGTCCAAGTCGCCCATAGTTAATACGGTGCATGTGACGGGAAACGAGGAATACGCTCGTTTGTGGAGACTATATCCGGATGCCTGCGTGACGGCGATTTCAAAATATCAATGGAGCGGATATCCGGAATTGCAGCCCGCCGCAGTGATTTATCACGGGGTCGATTCTTCGCAGTTTACCTTTCACGCAACTCCTGAAGACTATGTTTGTTATCTCGGGCGTTTTACTCCGGGCAAAGGCGCTCTGCGGGCAATCGCCGCCGCCAAATCTCTGGGCATCAGATTGGTATTGGCGGGACCGCGCAGCGATTACTATAATGATTGTATAGAACCTTTAGTCGACGGAAAATCCGTGGAATACGTCGGCAGCGTCGGCGGCGCGCGGCGGAATGAGCTTTTAGGTAAAGCCC
>DASVRL010000459.1:0-14690 GCA_036388635.1 Pyrinomonadaceae bacterium | reverse complement strand
AAAATCAGCTTGATTTACAGAAACTAATCCAGTGAAAATGCAAGGTGCAAAATGCGAGTAACTCTTAATTTTGCATTGATTACGTCTGCAGACTAAACGGATTAAAATCCGTGTCGCGGTCGTAATAATCTTCGTGCTCGGCGCGTTTCAGAAATCCGACAATCAGATACGTAAACGGCGTGGCGAGAATTTCCCATAGAACTTTTATAAAATAGTTTCCGATCATCACGCTGATTAATTGTTCGTTCGACCATATTCCGTAAAACGCAATCGGGTAAAAAACCAGCGAATCGGCAATCTCGCCCAGAACGGTCGAGGCGATGGTGCGCATCCAGAGATTTTTCCCCTGCGTCAGGAGCTTCATTTTCGCCAGCACGAACGAATTGACAAACTCGCCGAGCCAGAAAGCCGTCAGCGAAGCCAGAACGATGCGCGGCGTCTGCCCGAAAATCAGATTCACCGCTTGCACCTGTTCCGGCGACATCGTTTTCGCCGTCGGCAGATTCGTCACGACCAAAGACATCAGGGACGCGAAAATCAACGCGCCGAAGCCCGCCCAAATCACTTTCCGCGAGCGCGCGTAGCCGTAAACTTCGGTCAGAATATCGCCGAACAGATAGCTTATCGGGAAAAACAAAACGCCCGCGCCGTAAATATATTCGCCGTAAAACGGCAGATTCACGCTCGAAACCTTGTGCACGCCGATTAAATTCGAGCATAAAAGAACGGCGACAAACGCCGCCATAACCAAATCGTAATATTTATAGCTCCGGTCTAATTTTTGGGAATCCAATAGTCAGCTCCAAACGCGTTTCTTTAAAAAACAGATTTTATCAAAGCACAGTCGCTTGGCGGTGACAAGTTTAGGTTTGCGGCGAATCTGAAATAACTTGAATAATTTTTTGTTTGGCAGCAAGATAGGCATAGTTTTTCATTTCCCGGCTCACCTGAGGAAACAATATGCGCCTGCTGGTTTCTCTTATTTCGTTGATTTTATTCGCCCTTTTTTGGAACGTTGCGGATGCGCGTGCGGCTCGGTGCAGCGATGTTTATTTTAACAAGGACGCGCGTTCTTTCTTTCCTCAATTTCCGTCCGGCACCCAATTCGGCGGTGTGTATGCCTATAATTACGCGGATTTAAATAATGACGGAAAACTCGATATTGTCGCCGCTATTTCAAACATCAGCGGAACTAATCGCCTGGTAACTTTTTACGGCGACGGCGAAGGAAAATTTCAAGCTGGCAGCCTAACTCCGGTCCACTCGAATCAGAGTCCGGGCGGTTATCGGATAAATTTCTTCGATATTAACAATGACGGCGCGCTGGATTTGGTAACTTTTAACACCGCGCTGATGGAAGTGTATTTCGGCAATAATACGGGCAGTTTCGTTTATCACGGCTCGTCAAATATATTAAACCAGTTTCCCTTCGGCGCGACGCTGGTCGATATGTTCGACGTCAACGGCGACGGACGAAAAGATATGCTGGTCAACCAGACGCTGCCCAAATCGGGAAATTCTTTTCTTAAATATCATCTTTCTACCGAAGGTTTCGGATTTCAGTCTTCCGGCACGGCGATTATTAACGGCGCGCGCAGCATTTCGGTCGAAGATTTTAATAACGACGGGCGGAAGGACTTTGCCGCGACTTTCCTGATTTCTCCGGGTCCGAACCATTTTTTACGGTTTTATTATAATCAAGGGAACGAAACGTTTACCCAGAGCCAGAATATCGCGATTGGCGCCGTCGAAAAACTCAGATTGGTTTCTGATTTCGACGGCGACGGCTGGAAAGATTTCGTCGCGACTTCTGTCTACAACTTGCCGAATCAGTTCGTTTCCGTTTTATACAACAACGCCAATCAGGGATTTTCAGTCGCGAATTATCCGATAACCATCAATACCAGCAGTCCGCTTTTTTACCTGAATGATTTTGACGGCGACGGCAGGAAGGATTTTGCGGTGTTTAATGAAGAACACAGCTACAACATTTATTTAAGAAAGCGCGTCGGCGGCTTTCAGCGTTCTCACCATATTTTGCAGACCTATCCGAGCTTAATCGCCGATTTTAATAACGACCGGAAAGCCGATATTCTGCGCATCGGAACGAACTCCATTTTCCAGACCCACGCTTTCCAGTTATATGAAGCGGATTGTTTCCGGCGCGGCAGACCCGACACGATTGATTATATCGGCAACGGGCGGGTGAATTTCGCTTCGTGGCAGCCGGAAACCGGGCGCTGGACGTATAACGACGGTGGTTTCCAGCCGGTAGACCGCACGGTTTTCTGGGGCGCACCCGGCGACATCCCGACGCCGGGCGATTATGACGGCGACGGCATAACCGATACGGCGGTTTTTCGCCCTTCGAACGGAACGTGGTATGTCAATGCGCCAAAGGCGGGAAACATCACTTTTCAATTAGGAGCAAGCGGCGATAAACCGGTTCCCGCCGATTTCGACGGCGATTTTAAAACGGATTTCGCCGTTTTTCGACCAGCCGCAGGTCAATGGATTGTCCGGCTGAGCGCTTCGCAGTTAATACTCACGACCACGTTCGGCACCAGCGGCGACAAACCCGTCCCGGCTGATTTCGACGGCGATTACAAAGCGGACTTGGCGCTTTTTCGACCTTCAAACGGAACCTGGTATTATTTGCGCAGCTCCGACGGCGCGCCTTTCAACTTCCAATTCGGTCAGGCGGGCGATTTGCCCCAGCCGACCGACGTCGACGGCGACGGTCGAGCCGATTTCAATGTCTTTCGTCCCGACAATTTAGTGTTTTATTTCGCTTCTTCTTTCGACGGCAGAAATTCTTTCGTTTCGCGCGGTCAGGGCGGCACACCGCAGCCGACCTCCGGATTTTTTATGAATGCTTTTTACACTTATCGAGCTTCCGACGGCAATTGGTTCGGAGACGGCACTTCTGCAATCAGTCAAACACCGCCCAACGAAATTCCCGTGACATACGTTTTGCCGGTCGGCAACTAACGGGTAAAAAGCGATATGGAACGAAAAGATGAAAAGTAATAAGCGGTCAGGAAGAAACTGCTTGTTCCTAATCGCTTATTACTTTTTAACTATGACTCGTCAGTTTTTACCTATGTCGCGCCGGTATTGCATTCCGTCCCAGCTTATTTTTTCGACCGTTTCGTAAGCGCGACGGAGGGCTTCGCTTAAATCATTTCCGGTTGCCGTGACGCCCAGAACTCTGCCGCCAGCCGTAACGTATTCGCCGTTGTCGTTTTTTGCCGTTCCCGCGTGAAAGACGACAACGTTTTCGTCCGCGCCCGCCGCGTCCAAACCTTCAATCACGTCGCCCGTCTGCGCCTTTGCCGGATAACCTTTTGACGCCAGAACGACGCAAACCGAGCCGCCGGCTTGCCATTCGATTGGCAATTTATCGAGCGTTTGAGCGTGAATCGCTTCGCAGATTTCCACAAAATCGGTTTCCAGACGAATTAGAATCGCCTGCGTTTCCGGGTCACCGAAGCGCACGTTGTATTCCAGAACCTTCGCGCCCCGGTCGGTCATCATCAAACCGAGAAATAAAATTCCGCGAAACTCGAAACCTTCCGCCCGGCAGCCGTCCAAAGTCGGTTTAATAACTTTTTCGACGATGTCGCGCGTTTGCTCCGCCGACAAAAGATTCGCGTCCGTGATGACGCCCATTCCGCCGGTGTTGGCGCCCGTGTCATTTTCGCCGATGCGTTTGTGGTCGCGCGCGGGCGGCATCAGCGCGAAATTTTTTCCGTCGGCAAATAAAATCAGCGAAACTTCCCTGCCGAACAGACATTCTTCGAGAACGATTTTGCTCGCGGCTTCTTTTCCGACGGTGTTTTCCAGCTCATTAATGGCTTCGACGGCTTGGCTTCTGTCTTTCGCCACCACGACGCCTTTGCCCGCCGCCAGACCGTCGGCTTTGACGACGACCGGCGAATCTTCATCGCCGAATTTTCCGCTCCTGAGAATTTCCAGGGCTTCTTTCGCCGAGTCGGCGACTTCGTATGCGGCGGTCGGAATTCGGCGGCGAAACATAAAATCTTTGGCAAATGCTTTGCTCGCCTCCAGCTGAGCCGCTTGTTTGCCGGCGCCGATGATTTTTAGATTTCTTTTTTCAAACTCGTCGACAATGCCCAAAGCCAGCGCGGTTTCGCCGCCGACAAAGGTCAAGTCAATTTCGTTTTCGACCGCAAAATCGGCGAGTCGGGCGATTTCTTCCGGCTTGATATCGACGCATTCGGCGAGCGCGGCAATTCCGGCGTTCCCGTTGGCGCAAAAAATTTTTGGCGCGCGGCGACTTTTTTTAAAAGCGCGGCAAAGAGCGTGTTCGCGCCCGCCCGCGCCGACGACTAATATTCTCATCTCGATGTTTTAAATTTATTTTCCTTGACACTTTTCGCGGATAAGTATAACTTCAAATCTATACCTACTCTCGTTAAATCTTTGAGACTTGCAAATTTTGTCGAAAGAGTCTTGAAATTATAATATAATCTTTTATGTAGAACTAGCGGAGACAAGTTTATCATTTCCCGATGAAAAACCGATTCTTCCACTGACTATTTTCAAACTCAATTGTGTTAAGAACGAGGCAAAGGGAGGGAACAAGTGATGTCACAATTCGAGTCGAGGGGCTTAAGCGGTTTTCAACCGCTAATGGCTGCCGCCGAAGAACACGAAATCGAAGACCAAGCAATCAACTGCATCGACTGCGGGCAGGATTTTATATGGACTATCGGCGAACAGGTTTTCTTTCGCGATAAAGGCTTAAAAAATCCGCCGAAGCGCTGTAAACCCTGCAAACAAGCCAAAAACGAGCGACTTGCCGCCATTACCGCCGCGCAGGAAGCCGGCGTCAAACAGCGCATCGAAGTCGCCGTCCATTGCGCCAGCTGCGACGCTTACACGACCGTTCCTTTTTATCCTTCGCAGGGACGACCCGTGTTTTGCCGCTCCTGCTTTTTAGCGATGAACCCGAACCTGACCGCCGAAAAATAATTTTTTTTCGCCTAACCGCCGACGTGTACGCTCGGACGGCGTTCCGGGTCTTCTTCGGCTTGCCTGAGAATTTCTCGGGTGACGGGCGCGGTGTCGCCTTCGCCGAACAGGATATATCTCGCCAGATACATAATCGGATTGCCCTCGCTCCAGCCGAAATAAACGTGCGGAATTTTTCCGGTCGTATCTCTCAGGTAAAGCAAAAATCCCGCGATGGCGTTTGGCACGGCGGGCGCCTGCGTGCGCAGAATTTTATAACCGGCAACGTCGACGCCGCGAATATGAAGCTTGCCTTTAAATTCGGACGCGTCGCCCAGCTCGATTTCATAAAAAAGAATCGGGTCTGACGACGGAATGTGGTTGTCCACGCGTTTTTCGTGTTCCTTAAAGCGGTATTCCGTAATGTCGCCGGTTTCGCGCCGGTTGGTGACGATTCGTATCTCGCCTTCGGAAAGCTCGTCTAAAAACTCCTGCGCTTTCTCGTCCAGAATGATTTCATCCACGCGCACTTCGGTCGTTCGCATCGCGCGCGAAACGAACGAGGCGAAAATAATACCGATGATAAAGAACGAAGCGATTTTTATTCCGCTCGGCTGCTCGACCATATTGACAATGGTCGTATAACAAAAGACCAGCGTTATCGCCAGAAAAAATATCCATTTCTTTTCGGCTCTTTTCCAGGCGGAAATCGTGACCGCCACCGCCGCCGATGTCATCAGCATCAAAACGCCCGTCGCATAGGCTCCGCCCTGCGCGCTGACATCGGCTCGAAACAATATCGTGACGATAAAACACATCCCCGTAAAAACCAGCACCAGCGGGCGCGTGGCGCGCGCCCAATCGGGCGCCATACCGTAACGCGGCAGATAACGCGGGACGATATTCAGCAGTCCAGCCATCGCCGAGGCGCCCGCAAACCACAAAATCAAAATCGTGCTGATGTCGTAAACCGTGCCGAAAATTTCGCCTAAAAATTGGTGCGCGATATAGGAAATGGCGCGCCCGTAGGCTTCGCCGCCTTCCTGAAATTTTTCCGGCGAAATGAGCATCGAGGTAATGATGCTGCTGCCGACCAGCATAAAGCTCATAATGACCGCCGCGCCGGTCAGAAGCTTTTTACCGTTGCGAATGCGACCTTCCATCTGTTTCTGCTCGGCGGCGGGCATCGGCTTGCCGTCTATCTGCGAAGTATGAATGTTTTGTGAAGTATGAACGCTTTTTCCTTCCGCCGAATCCTCGTCGCTTTTGATGAGCGGCATCACGACCACGCCGGTTTCGAAACCGGAAAGCCCGAGCGCCAGCTTCGGAAAAAGAACCAGCGCGTAGAGAATCATCCACGTGACGCTTCCGCCGACGCCCGGATGACTCCAGAGCAAAACCTTCCAATTGCTCAGGGCTTCGGGCTGAATTACAAATATATGATAAAGCCCGTAGCAGATAATCACGACGTTGAGCGTCAGATAAACGATGACGATTCCGACCGCCAGCCCGATGGCTTCGTTAAAGCCTTTCAGAAAGACCGCGCCCAGCAGTCCGATTAAAACCAGCGTGACGATAATCCGGTGATTAAGAAAATGCAGATTGTGCTCGACAAAAGGATTCTCGATAACGTGCGCCGTCGCATCCGCCGCCGAAAGCGTAATGGTAATAATAAAGCTCGTCGCGACAAAGCCGAGCAGCGCCAGCACGAACATTTTGCCTTTCCAGCGCGAAAGCAGATTTTCGAGCATCGAGATCGAGCCGTCGCCGTGCGGGCTTTCTTCCGCCACGCGCCGGTACATCGGCAGCGCGCCGAACAGCGTCAGCAAAACCAGCACCAGCGTCGCCAGCGGCGACAGAGCGCCCGCCGCCAGATAGGCGATGCCCGGCTGATAACCGAGCGTCGAAAAATAATCGACGCCCGTCAGGCACATTACTTTCCACCACGGATGCTGGTGATGTCTGCCTTCCGGTTCGTGAGGTCCTTCGACTTCCTTAACGCCCTTTAACAACCAACGCTTAAAAAAACCACCCGCCGGAGCTTCTTCAATTTTTTCCATATAAAATACTTAAAGACCATTAGACGACCGTGCGGCATCTAAAGGTCTTTCTGAAGCATTGCAATGTTCTTAATCTTTTCCACTGACAGTAAAATAAAAACGGTCAGCCTTCGGTTTATTTATGTATTACAATGCTAAATTTTACGCTTATTGGAGTTTAGGTCAAGTTTTAATGAAACGGAAAGGGCAGAATCGGCAAATAAAAAAGTTAAAGGGCGACGTCTCCCACACCGTCGCCCCTAGGTCACAAGTCCTCACCCCTCGTGACCAGAATGTTCACCGGGGAGGTGAACAACTCTGATTATGCACAATAATTTTTATTTTGCAACTTTCATTTGATAGAAAAATAAATATTTTTCCATCGCGTAATTAGTCGAAATCAGTGACGAGCGGGCTGCTCTGCGGATTAACAATCGCGTCGTTGATAACGCCGCCGACAAAGTATTCGACTTCGCCGTTATTTTTTTGTATGCGCAGGCTGTATTCTCCCGGCGGCGTATTCGGCTTGACCGATATTTCAAATCTTAAAACCGAAATTTCATCGCCGAAGTCTTCGGCAACGGTCGAATTTCTCTCCACCTTAATAAAAGGCGTATTCGTCGAAACGGTCAATTCATTCGGATTCAGATTTTCTCCGCCCAGATAAATCACGAAAGACTTTCCGCCGCTGACCGGAATCGGAATATCGGATATTTGCCCGTTGAATCCGATGTATTTCAGGCTGAAAGACCTTTCTTTCAGCTGCGGTTGTTTCTCGATATAGGCGACTTTGCCTTTGTCGATGACAACTTCGCCCAATTCGGCGCCGGAAAAAATCTTTTTCCGGTTTTTTTGCTTTTCGCCGGAATCCTGCGCCAGAACGCGATATTTTCCCGCGTCCAAGCCTTCCAGATAAAATGTTCCGTCCGCCTGCGTAATCGTTCCCGCCCGAATTTTTCCGGTTTCCGATTCTTCCAGCCAAACGTGAAAATTATTTGCCGCGACAGTCTGTGAAAGCGTGATTTTGCCCTTTAAAGCGCCGCAGCAGGCTTCGTCGTCCTTGGCTCCGTAGAGCGCGCGCAGATTGGCAATGTCGCTGTCGGAAAGCGTTCTCGAAGCAAATTGCGGCAGACTGTAGATTCCGTTTTTGCCCTGATGCGTTTGCATCGTCGAACCCAACACGACCGAATGTTCCAAGCCGAGCAGATGCCCGATTTCGTGAGTTATCGTCGCCTCCAGGTCGAAAGTTCCCGGCGTGCCGTCGGTCGAAAACTGCAAATACGGATTCAAAACGATATCGGCTTCGGTAATAACGCCGCGGCGATTATAAAAAACTCTGGTTTTAGCGGAAATTTCCGAACCGTCGCCGAACAGAAGAATATTTTCCGCCGTCGAGGCGACCGTGATAAGGCTCACGCCGTCGCCGGCATTTCCGGCGGGCGAGACGGACTGCTTGTCGGAAGAAACTTCGTTGAATTTTATATCGGCGGCTTTTTCCCACGTCGCCAGGCTGCGCCGCGCCGCGCCGATCACGTCGCTCTCATTTTTGATATTCTGCGGCGGCTTTGCCAGCGAAGACGAAAAAGCGACGTTTATCGTTCCGGTTTTCCATCTCGAACGCGCGGCTCTGGCTTCGTCCGAAATTTGCGGAGTATAAGCCGTCGCCGACAAAGATAACATCGTCAGTCCGAGCAATAATCCGGAAACCAATTTTGCCAGTTTATTTTTCACTAATACAGTTTATTTTTCACTAATAATTAATTACTCGCTTCGCGGAGCAAAGCCTTCGGTGTTTTCGCGCCCGACTTTTTCCAAATCCGCAAAAGCCACCGTCAACAATAAAGCGACCAGACTAATCGTCGCCAGAACATATAAAATAGCGATTTGCTGCATCGCGACGAGTATCGCGATTAAGATGCCGACGGCGAACAATCCGAATAATGCGATTGTCCGGCGGCTGTATTTTCCTGTTTTCTCTGCCATTTATTTTCCTTAAAAAACTAAAGTTATGTGAATTTTACATTTTCGCTTTCGAATTGTCACCTTTTTCCGAATCAATCGACAACTCGCAAAGGTAAATTCAAAGCATTTTTTTCGCCGCTTTCGACCGCGCGGATAACCGGCGGAAATTTTCTTCTGGTTTTTCCCTTCTGCGGAACGTCCACGACGTCGAGCGCCTGCAAGACGATATCTTCGGCTTTTTCCGCTTTTACGGCGTCCAAATCGACCTCGATGGTTTTGCTTTCGCGACCGTTGCGACGAAAAATTACGATTTTTGTCCCGTCGGCTTCTTTTGTCAAACCGCCGGCGGTGGCTATCGCCCGCGAAACGGTTATCTGCGAGCGCGAAGAAATCTGTTTCGGAGCCGCCACGCCGCCGATGATGTAAATCGGCTCGGCTTCGAGAAGCGTCACGATGTCGCCGGTTAAAATTAAAGGATTGGCGTCGGTTTTGCCCGCGAGCAAATCCGTAATTTTGATGTTTATGTAAGTTGAGCCGTTGTCCTCGCGGCGCGTCGAAACAAACGAAGTGCGTTTTTCCTCGTCAATCACCGTTTTGTTTTCGTCGGATTTTTTTTCCGCCTGGCAGCTTAAGTATTGCGGGCGAAAAATCTGTATCTCGCCGCTCGCCCGCTCGGTGATGCCGCCCGACAGAATAATTAATTCGTTCAGTCGCACCGTGCGCTGAATCTGAAAGCGCTGCGGCGTTTTGACCGCGCCGTGCAGAACCGAAACGGGTCGCCCCGAACGGTCGAGCACGCGGACGACGACCTTCGGCTCGCGCAGCAGCTTGCCGTAAGCTTTTTCTATCTGCCGGGCGATGTCGTCCTCCGTCCGGCAAAGCGCGTAAATCGGCTCTTCGACAAAATCGATGCCGCTCAAAAAACCTTCCGGCGTAATTGTGCCGCGCCAGTCGTATTCGACGCTGCCGACGACATCGACGTCAACCAAATCGCCGAAATGAATCGTTTTCGAATTATCGTTTTCCGAAGCAGCGGCGGGCGGCGTTTCGACGGGCGTTTGAGCGTGGGCGATACCTTGAAGCCAAAGCAAACAAAAAAATGTGTAAATATAAGGTTTAAATTCTAACATCCGCTCAAACCATCTCGTCCGAAGATTTACGTTTACCCGATTTTACACATTTTTTCACTGTTTTCGAAAATTTGTTTTGCAAGTTTTCGAAAATTTATCTTCCCCGTTAACTTTTTCGCGTTTATTGAAGCGTCTTATTCAGCGGTTTCCGCGTCGGTTTGGAAGAAACCGTGCCGGGCACGGCAAAGCCTTTAAATTCCCAGTTGCAGTTATCGCACAAGAGGTTATAGCGGAAAATAATTTTCGACCAGAAAGGCGTCGGGCGATAACCTCGCCTGACTCGCTTGCTTGCGCATTTAGGGCATCTTTGACTAATCATTTTTTCTTTTTCTATTTGGTGAAATCTGTTTTTTATCCTTTTCCTCGCCGGAAATCTCGCGCAATTTTTCGATTTCGGCGTTAATTTTTTCGGCAATCATTTCTCTTTCCTCGCTGCGCACGTTTTCGCGGGCGAGATAAAAAAGCGCGTCGCGATAATGGCTGATGGCGCGTTTGTAATTGCCTTTAAAAGCCGAGCGCTCGGCTTGCTCAATCCAGTGCGACACTTTTATCGAGGCGATAAATTCTTCGACCGCCGTCGCCGAGGCGGTCAGTTCCGCTTCATTCGGATAAAATTGCAGCGCCGAATCCAGAACCGCCAGCGCCTTCTGCGCCGTTTCCAGCTTTTCAGCTATTGTAGCACGAATCCGCGCCTCCTGCGTCAGCGTTTTGGTTTCGACCGAAGCCCAGGCGAGAAGATGAAATTTGTGCATCTCCTGCACTTTTTCTCTGCCGAGCCGGAGCGCCGGAAGCCGCGGCGAGCCGACGCCGACCGTTTGCAGTTCCCTTTCGGTTATCTGCAAATATTCGTTGCAGATTTCAAAAACTTCCCAGTGCGCGTCCGGCAATTTTCCCAAAACGCGCGCCGCGTCGGATTTTCGCTCGATATTTCGCAAAATGGCGGCGTTTTTTTCAATCGTCAGCTTGTTGCCGGAATCTTTGCTTTTGTGCTGCGCTGAGGCGGCGCTGGTTAAATTATAATCGAGTCGTTTCTGCGCCCGCAGAAACTGGTTGCGCGCCCGCCGCAGAAAAAATTCGCGCACGACGACCGCCGTCGCAATCGAGATGCTCGCCAGAATTCCCGCCGGAACCCAGGGCATTTCTTCGCCTTCGTGCAAAATTCCCCAGACGAGAAAGAAGATGGCAGCCGAAATCGCCACCGCCAAAATATAATAAGGCGGCGCGGGAAGCCAAAACGGTCGTCGGTAAGTTCTGTAACTGCTTTCTTTACTGATTGGAGCAAAACTTACGACAGCCTTGTTGTTTTTCGGTCTGACAGCCAAGAATTTTCTCCCGAAATTCGATTTCGAGGAACTTTATTTTTTTATTTGTCGGTGAAGAAAATCGCTTTTAAAGCCTATCACAATTCTTTTTTATAGTGGATTTTTCTTTTCTTTATGTCAACAGCAAGCCTTGCTGCGGCAATTTTTGTTATAATTTTTTTTCGATATGAAGAAAAAAAGACCAGCCGCACGTCCCGTTTTCGACTCGATTCGAAAGCCGACCGCGCCGCCCGGTCAAAAAATCGGAAAAGATAAGCCCGACGAAAAGGCTCGTCCCGCGCGCCGCAAAGTGAAACATAAAAAGCAGGAAAACACGGAAGAATAAAACCAAGATTCAGCCGCCAACAACACGAATGAGCATATTTCAAAATTTCTACCGCAAAATCGTCAAGCCGAGCGTCTGGGCAAGACCGGAAATGAACGTCACGTTTCGCGCCGAGCTGATGCCGGGCAAAAGCCGCCAGGAGAGAACTTTTCGGATTGCCGAGGTTCTGCCGAACCAACGCGTAATTCTGCACGACTTTACGGGCGAGCATCGCGAAAGCGAGTTCGAGCCGATTAACCGTAAGTAAAGACAAAAGGCAAAATGTCGGGATTTAAGATTCAAGATTAGGATTCGAATCTATCCTTAGCCTTTTGCCTTTTGCCTTTTGTATTAAGCCGTCACCATTCGTAAATCTGACCGACGCGCAGTATTTTCAGGTTTTTAATTTTTAAGGCTTCCAGCTCGCCGACGATTTTTTCGCAATACATCGGTTTGAGATTGATAACGTAAACCGGGCAGTTTTCGTGTTTGAATTTTGCCAGCTCGGTTTTCAAGCTTTTCGGCGTCAAATGATGCGAAGCGTAAGCTAAATCTTCCAGTTCGTTCGGAAAAGCGCATTCAATCAGCAGCGCGCTCAAATTTTCTTCTTCATTTAAAACCCGCCAGAACCGGTTCATCTGCGCCGTGTCGCCGCTGACGGCAATCTTCGAGCTTCCGTCGCAAATAATAAAGCCGACCGTCGGAACTTTGTGATTGACCTTGACGGCTTTGATGCGCAGGTGCGCCGCCGCAAATTCTTTTCCGTCCGTAAAGGTTTTGTATCGCAAAACTTCGCCGAATTTGTTTTGCAGCTCGGAAAAACGCGGGTAAACGTCCCAGTTAAAAATGTCGCGCTCCAGGATTTCGACGACTTCCGGCGTCGCAAAAACGCGCACCGGGCTTTCCAGAGTCGAAAACAAATCGTCGATAAACAGCGGCAAACCGGCGATATGGTCCAGATGCGCGTGCGTTAAAACGACGTCGCGAATATTTTGTTTCTGCTCGGGCGTGGTCGCCATCGCCAGACTTCCGGCATCAATCGCCACGCGGTCGTCGATGACGAAGCACGAGAGATGCTGCTGCGCGGTCGCGCAGCCGTTGCGGTCAAAAGTTGTCGGAAGCAATTGGACTTTCATTCTTTTTTTATAGTTGCAGACAGCGGCAGACAGTTGACAGAATAGTTGCAGAAAGTTAATTGTCTTTGATCACTCGACTTATAATTACCTGCCGCTTTCCGCGCCTTTGCAGTTTACTTTCTGTGCCGCCAATTCATCTGGCGCAGGTTTGCGCGCGCCCGCCGTCTATCTCATAGGTGGCGCCCGTTATCCACGAAGCGTTTTCCGAAGCCAGAAAATAAATCAGCTCGGCGACTTCTTCCGGCTTGCCGACCCGACCTAACGGGTGTGTCGTTTTGGAATGTTCGAGAAACTGCTCGTATTTTTCCTCGTCCATTCCGCCGCGCTTGTGTATATTCGTCACTACCACGCCCGGGTTTACGGCGTTGACGCGGACGCCTTTCGCCGCCAGCTCCAGCGCGCTGCAACGCGTCAACTGATCGACGGCGGCTTTGGAAACGCAGTAAGCCAAAACGCCCGGAAAAGCGCGCCCGCCCGTCACGCTCGAAACGTTGACGATGTTTCCGCGCGTTTTTTCCAGATGCGGAACGCATTTCTGCATAATAAAAAAAACCGAGCGCAGATTTATGTTCATCATCTTGTCCCATTCGTCGAGCGCGGTCGTTTCGATTGAGCCGTTACTGATAATGCCCGCCGCATTTATTAAAATGTCGATTCCGCCCAGAGATTCCACCGTTTCGGTGATAACTCGTTCGACCTGTTTGATTTCCAGTATGTCGGCGAGATGAGTCTTGACGATGCCGTTTTTTTCTTTTGCCTGTTGGCGAAGCGCGTTTAATTCTTTTTCGTTGCGCCCGACGCCGACGACTTTTATTCCCTTTTCCGCGAAAAGCAGAGCCGTCGCCCGCCCGATGCCCGAGCTTGCGCCCGTTACGATTGCTACTTTTTCCTGCATAAAAATTGACGAAAGATATTAACGATTTTGCAGTTTAGCACATTTAACCGCCGAAAGCGGAAAGATTAAAATCATAATTTAACGCGGCGGACGCGCGCGCGCCGGGCGGGCGCGCGCGTCCGGTTCACGGCAAAAAATTCGCTGCCGGGCGTCTTATTTGATTAAAGCCGGTACGAGCTTGCTTGAAATTAAAAGCAGAGTAGAATATCTGGTAATTTATCAAGGTCTATGAGGTATAAAATGAACAACAAAATGCAACGGCGAAAGATAGCTTTAACCATCTTCGTGCTTTGGACATTCGCTTTTCAGAGCATTCCGGTCAGGGCGCAGGAAATCGTGACTTCCGAAGACATTTCCGGCGGTTCCAGCGTTTTCGTGTTTCGCCAGGGGAAGAAAACCGCGCAGACCAAATCCGCTTTTCGCAACTCGAGCGTCAAGCGAAACGTCGTCGCGCGCAACGAAACACGCAAAAAAGTGAAGGCGCAGATTGTCGCCGTCAACAAAACGAAACCTCAACGAACGAAGGTAAAAGTCGACCCGAAAACCGTGGCGAAAACCACCGCGCAGGTCAAAACAGCCGCGCAGAAGGAAAAAGCTTCGACCGCTTTGACCGGCGCGGCGGAAGTTTATCTGGAAAGAAATCAAACCGATATGGCTATCGAATATTTTCGGCAAGCGCTCGCGCTGAATCCGAAAAACGAAAACGCCAGACTCGGTTTGAGCGAGGCGCTGACGGCGAAGGGCGAGGAAACTTCCGCGAAGACAAATCCGCAGGATTCAATTGTTTTTTACGAAGAAGCCGCTAAATTAAACGATAAAAACTCGGCGGCTTTCGCCAGCCTCGGCGAAATCTACGACGATTTGAATCAAAACGAAAAAGCCATCGCCAATTATGAAAAAGCCTTGCAGCTCAGCCCGGAATTAA
>DASVRL010000458.1:0-5211 GCA_036388635.1 Pyrinomonadaceae bacterium | reverse complement strand
GCTTGAAAGTTTACATTCACCCGTATCCGGCGCCGACGCTCGAAGTTTTTACGCAGCGCGCGCAGGTCGGGCTGGCGCCGGGCGAACTGGTTATCGCCGTCGGCTTCGTTTTCAACGCTTTGATGCTGCTGGTCGCGATTGGCACACTGCGGCTGAAAAATGCTTCGAGCGAGGTTCTGCCGCTCGATAAATTCGAATGGCATCCATTACAGTCGATGTCCGATTGGGCGGAAACGAATCTGAAACGCCGCAACACGATTCGCCGCGCCAAAAAAGCCCGCCACCGCGTCCGCTCGGTGCAGACCGAAACGTCGAAAATTCCCAACAGCTAATTTTTCAGAAGGCGGAAGGCAGAAAGCAACAGGCATTCGAGTTTTAACATATAGCGTTGAATATTCGAGTGTGAGATTGGCTTCCGCTTTCCGCCTTCCGTCTTCTTCCAATTTGGCAGTTTGCGGTTTGTCTGATATTTTTTTCTTAAATAACTTTATTTAAGGAGAAAAAATTATGGCATCGGAAGTAAGTTTGGAAGATCGCGGGCAGGCGCTGGAAAATGAGTATTTTCGCCGCAAAGAGCAGGAGCTTCTCGAAAAAATGCGGACGAAGCTTGCGTCGGAAGCCTCGGAAGCCTCGTCTCTGCAATGCCCGAAGTGTCACGGCAATCTGGTCGAATCGAATTTCGAGAATATCAAAGTCGATGTCTGCAACAATTGTCACGGCGTCTGGCTGGACGCAGGCGAGCTGGCGCAAATCGCGCATCACGAAGAAAACAAAGGCAGTTGGTTCGGGCGCTGGTTTTAAAAAAGGCGAAAGGATAAAGGCGAATGGATAAAGCAAAATAGTTCTATAATTTTATCCTTTTCTCTTTATCCTTTCATCGCCGAGCGTCGAAGGCTCGAATATCCGCCTTTTTGTTCGCGGCTAAAAATTCTTTAAGGATTAACTGCAAATGAATAAAAGTCGAATTTTCAAACAGTCTTTATGGCTGGCGCTGGCGCTTGTTTTGCATTTTTCCGTTCAGGCGCAGCCGCCGCCGCAACAGCAGACCGCGCCCGCAACAGAAAAAACGATTTCGCGCGCCGCTGTCGCGCAGGTTCAAACTTTACGGCTGAGCAGCAAGCTGACGGCGCGCGAAATGCCTTATCGCGTCATCCTTCCAAGCGATTACGACGCGAAGGAAAAGGCTGGCGAGCGTTATCCGGCGGTTTATCTGCTGCACGGGCTGGGCGGGCATTTTGACAACTGGACGGACAAAACCAGGCTTGCCGAATACGCCGCGCAATTTAAATTAATCATCGTCACGCCCGAAGGCGGCGACGGCTGGTATACCGACAGCGCGAGCGTTCCGAACGATCGTTACGAAACATACATCACGAACGAGCTGATTCCGGAAATCGACAAAAATTTTCGCACCGTCGCCGATAGAAATTTTCGGGCGATTGCCGGACTTTCGATGGGCGGCTACGGCGCATTTAAATTCGGTTTTAAATATCCCGAAAAATTTGTGCTGGCAGGCTCGTTCAGCGGCGCGCTCGGCGCCGCTTCGCTGAACGAGAAAAATGCGGGCGCGTGGATTGCCAAATCCATTACGAGCGTTTTCGGCGACGAAGCGAGCGAAACGCGCAAGGCAAACGATATTTTCCGAATCATCCGGGAAATGCCCGCCGAAAAAGCGAAAGATTTGCCGTTTCTTTATTTCGATTGCGGCACGGAAGATTTTCTCGCGGCGAATAATCGCGATTTTATGCAATTGCTGGTCGAGAAAAAAATCCGGCACGAATATCGACAGCTTCCGGGCGCGCATAACTGGATTTACTGGAACGCTCAGGTGCAGGAATTTCTGCGTTTGAGCGAGCGATTTTTCAAACCGGCAAAAGCAAAAGCCAATTAATAAACTCGTCTGGAAACTGAGGAAATTTTATGTTTAAAAATATAATCGGGACGAGTCTTTTTATTCTTTTCGTTACGGTCGTTTCAACATTCGCGCAGGAAAGAACCGTCGTTAACGACGCGCGAGCGAAAGCGCTGCTGCTCGGCAGGCACCGGCTTTCTTTGCAATGGATTAGCTGGGATTATTTCGGCGCGGCGACGGTTACTCAGCGCGGCGGCGTTTTGTATCTGAAAGGGAATCAGCGGCAGCGCGGCGGTGCGGATTATCTGACCGTCGACGGCGTAATCACTTCCGTTGACGCCAAGGAATTTTCTTTCAGCGGAAAAATTATCACGCAAATCAGCCACATCAACGGCGGCAATCCGTGCGTTAGAGACGGCGACTTTACATTCAAAATCACGGGCAAAAGAAAATACTGGCGAATGCAGCAGATCGACAATCCGTGCGACGAGGCTGCCGATTACGTTGATATTTTCCTTCGTTAATGGCATATTTTCTTTCTGACAAGGAGGCGTATGAAAAGATTTTTTCCGAGCACATTGGTCATTGTCGGCGGCATTCTGGTCGTGGCGCCGATAATTTATAAATATCTGCTTTACCGGCTCTTGACTCATATTCTCATTGAACGCGCCGACTTGGAATCGTTTAATTTTAACAGCAACCTGCCGAAATACTATCTTCCCGCCTGCTTAGTGATCGGGACGATTTGTATCGGATTGGGAATCGTCTTTGAGATAAAAGACAGAAGTGCAAACAAACCTTTATAAAATTAATTCAAAGTGAAAGAAGACGTTCGCCGGCGGTCGGTTTTCCGTTTCCAAACGGCAATCGAAAATTCCGCCTTGACAGCCGCGCTCCAGACGCTGTGAAATTGTCTAATGCTCAATTTCGCAATTCAAGCCGCCCGCGACGCGGGACAGATTTTACTCGAAAAATTCGGACGAAATATTAAAGTCTCCAAAAAAGGCGACATCAATCTGGTCACGGAAGCCGATCTGGCTTCCGAGCGTTTAATCGTCGAAAGAATCCGCAGTTATTACCCGCGTCATTCGATTCTGGCGGAAGAATCGGGCGAATCGCTCGCCGTCATCGAAGGCGAAAACGCCTGGAAATGGATTATCGACCCGCTGGACGGCACGACGAATTACGCGCACGGCTACCCGTGTTTCTGCGTCACGATTGCGCTCGAACACAACGGCGAAATCGTCATCGGCGTAACTTACGACCCGACGCGCGACGAGCTTTTCGCCGCCGAAAAAGGACAGGGCGCGAGCCTCAACGGCAGAAAAATCCGCGTTTCGGAAACTGAACAGCTGAGCGAAGCGCTGATCGTCACCGGCTTTCCATACGATTTCGCGCAGCGTGATAATTTCGCCCAGCATTTAACCGATTTTTTATTGCAGTCGAGAGGCGTGCGGCGCGACGGCTCGGCGGCGATCGATATGGCGTATGTCGCCTGCGGTCGCTTTGACGGTTTCTGGGAAGAAGGCTTGAATCCGTGGGACGTCGCCGCGGGACTCTTGCTGATTCAGGAATCGGGCGGGCGCGTTTCTTATTACGACGACACGCCTTTCAGCATCTACGCGCCGCCGATTTGCGCCAGCAACGGGCTGATTCACGCGCAAATGCTGGAAGTTTTAAAATAAGTCTGATGAGGAAACTATCCGCCGTTAATGAATTCGTCAAGGTCATCATCATCTTCGAGTTCCTGATGCCACTTTAGAAAATCTCTGGCAACACGCTCGTTCATTTCCAGGGCGGCGCAGGCAATTGCACGCTGCCCACGAGCGTAGGCAATACAGGAGAGTATAGAAGTTGTTAGATTATCGTCCCAATTCTTTTGCGGCTGCGAGGCGACGACTTCAAGCAGCTCGTCCCAAGCCTTTTTGTATCCGTCAGCTATCTCGCCCGCTCCGGGCGCGTCGTTGGATGGACGCCGCTGCTCAATCACGGCAAGTAATGCAAAACCGTTCCAGTTAAAACGCCTGGCTCGTCGTTCGATTTCTAAAATATGCGGAACTGCCGCATAAGATGCTTGTCCGATGTCGCCTTGATGATGCAGTTCTTCCCATAATTCTTTCCAAGCTTCGTCATCGTCAGCATCTTTGTAAAGCCGCGTTAAACATTCGACGGGGTTGTAAGCGTCTTGATAGCCGCCAAGAAGTTTGTTCCAGATTTCGTCGTCAAGCGCAATCATAATTATTAGGGAAAGATGCCGGACTTTGATTTATACCTTAATTTCGCCGACGCTTTATTCTAAGCCTGCCGAATCGCTTCAATCATTTCTCGGACGGCTTGTTCCAAGCCGACGAAAATCGAGCGCGAGACGATGTTGTGACCGATGTTGAATTCGGAGATTTCGCTCATTCGCGCCAGCGCGGCGATGTTTCGGTAGGTTAAACCGTGTCCGGCGGCGACGACCAAGCCGAGTTCGTGTGCGTGTTGAGCGGCGCGCTTGATGCGTTCCAGTTCGGCTTTGGCGCGCTCCAAGCCTTCGCCGTGCGCGGATTTTGCGCCGAGCGTCATTTCGGCGTATTCGGCGGTGCAGATTTCGATTTGCTGCGCGCCGGCGCGATGCGCGGCTTCGATTTGCTTTAAATCCGGGTCGATAAAAATGCTCGTAAAAATACCGGCTTCGCGCAATTTATCGACCGCTGCGCGCACTGTTTCAAGATTATTTTCCACGTCCAGCCCGCCTTCGGTCGTGATTTCCATGCGGTTTTCCGGCACGAGCGAAACCGCGTCGGGCAAAGTGGCGACGGCTATCGAAAGCATCTCGGCGGAAGTCGCCATCTCGACATTCAAATAAGAAGTGACGGCTTCGCGCAGAAGCCGGATGTCGCGGTCCTGGATGTGGCGGCGGTCTTGGCGAATGTGAACCGTGATGCCATGCGCGCCGGCTTTTTCGCAGATGACGGCGGCGGCGACAATGCTCGGCTCGATGGTTTTCCGGGCTTCGCGGACGGTGGCGACGTGGTCGATGTTGACGTTTAGTTTGGCAGTCATAATTTTATTTTAATTTATTTCACCGCAAAGACAAGAAAACGAAGAACGCGCAAGACGGGGCGATGAATTGCGGAATTCACGTTGCGAATTCATCATTTATCATTCATCATTTATCATTCATCGTTCAGCCTTCATCGTTTCTTTTATGTCGTAGACGCCGCGTCTTGCGTTGCGGCGAATCTGGTTCAGTTCGGTCATCATCCGGCGCGTGTCGCGGACGACGCTGACCTTTGAGCCTTCGACGTTGTTCCAGCGCACGGGAATTTCTTTTAAACGCAGCTTGTGATAATCGGCGACGAATAAAAATTCGACGT
>DASVRL010000457.1:0-25324 GCA_036388635.1 Pyrinomonadaceae bacterium | reverse complement strand
GCATTAGCCAGAGCCGTTGAGTTGTTTGTTTATTTTTATAATGAGCGCCAACTCAGAAAAAGACGGCTGCCAAAGTATCCGGCATATCTGGCACAAAACCTACCAACACTTATTTAGTCACTCCCTAACAAAAAAAATTGTTGACACCTTTCAGAAAATAAACTACATTCATTTCAATTTTCAGTTCATCAACCGACGACCATTAATCTGTTGGCATTTCTCTTATTGAAATGCTGAGAAAAACAAAGAATTTGCGACTAAAATCACGCAGATTCCTTGAGATTTGATGCCGTCGTTTTTTTGTTGAAAACAGGCAAAGCGCCGAAATTGAAAAGTGAAGCTGAAATGTGATTCGGCGCTTTATATTGCCGACTGATTTTTATTGAAATTACCCTGGAATGCCCGGATTTCCCATTCCTTATTTTGGCGGGCAATGCCGCTGTAAAATTGATGAGCAATAGCGATAAAATCCTGGATGCCGTCCTCCCGATGATCCGTATTCAACGCGGGATTCCGAATAAATTACTGGCTCTGTTCAGCGATGAATTAGTTTTCGGTTCGAGCTTCTTTAAAATCGATTTTAAAGAAGCTCGAATTAGTCGCGATATTATTCAAAGCAAATTTCCAAAGCTATTCAGGCTCCGGCGAATCGAGCTGAATAATATTTCAAAAGCGTACTTTATTAAACCAAATTCGGGGCGGCTTTCCGATAAATCGTGGCGAATTATAATTTATTCCAACTTCGGCAAGCATCGTCTGGTATTGCCTTACGAAGACGGGCAGAACATTTTACGGTATTTTCAAACGAAGATGCCCGAACGATTGGAAGTAGCAGAAAATCGGGCGGCTCATCTTCTTTGGAGACTTCAAAACGCCTTTCTTTGGTTTATTTCCGGCTCGCTTTTTTCAGGCATTGCATTATTTATTCTAAATATTTTTGTGCCGGGATTTTTGGTGCTGCTTTATATTTTCATTCCCGCCCTTTTTATTTTACTTTTTATATATGTGATTCTTCCGCGTAATACTCGCCTACCGGACGAAGAAGAAGCCGGGAAACCAAAGCCGAAAAAGGAAAAGAAGAAAACCGAGCCGTTTACCTCTCGTCTGCTTAGCTGGACGTTGAAATTAGCCGGTATCGCGTGGTTCTTTTTGTGCAGTCTGGTAATCGTCCAGCAAGAGTGGTTTCGGTGGCTGGACTACAAGACGAAAGGCGCGCAGAACGGACTTTATCTCTTGCTTTATATGCCGACGGCATTATTAGTTTACCTGGGTTATCAGCTGAGCCAGAACATTCAAAAAAAGGTGACGCATTCATCGACATCGCCGAACATTTTATATTTACGCGCCTTTGATGATGACCAGAGAATTACACTGCAACCGACGACTCTATTAGCCAAATCGCTCGGTTTAATCGACAGTATGCCGAATGACTGGGGCAATAATTACGGGCTCGACGGCGCGCGCTTCAAAACGGTCGGCAGTTTTGCGATGTTTTTTAATCCGATTCGGATTATTCGATTATTTTTTAATAAAGGCGCCGACACCTCCGAGGAAATAATATCCGCTTATTTTTCCAAGCTCGGCAACGTCTTTGCCATCGGGCAGCCCGGACAAAAACTGCTGACGCCGGGCGCCAAACGAATTTATGTCGAACAAGACAATTGGCAAACGGAGGTTTCAAATTATCTGATGCAGTCGCAGATTATAATAATTCAGCCGGGAATAAGCGCCGGCGTCCGCTGGGAAATAATTAAAACCTTCGAGCTGGTCGCGCCCGAACGCATTCTGCTCAGCATGGTTTGTTTTTGGAGACGCCCGAACACGTTTGAAAATTTTCTGCTGACGCTGCCCGAGAATTTGCAGCAAAAAATCCCGCGCGAGATTCCTTTTCTCGACCGCCCTTCGTTTTTATACTTTGAAAGGGAAGGCGCGCCCCGGTTGCAGCTTATAAATTACCGCAGCCCGATACTGTGGGCATTTCTGGGAAATGCGGTCGATCTGCGCCACACGCTGAAATCATTTTTGCAGGGCGTAAACGGCGAGCCGAGAGAAAAACCGACGACGCCGAAAAAACATTTCGGTCATCAATTAATCGCCTGGTCTATCGCGGCGCTGCTGATTGCATTCATCCTCTGGTCGACGATTAGTGATTATGAATATTTTTCCTTTCGCGAACATATCCAAACCTCGCCGATGATTGAATACAAAGGCGCAACAGTGCCTTACTCGATAAAACTGCGACAGGAATGGAATAAATTAGAGATGGAAGAAAGGTCTGAATCTCCGGATTACGGATTCAGTCTAAATAATGACTCCGTCATTCTCCTGGTTTTTAGTCAGGCGGAATCATTCGACGCGGCGTCAGTTCCCGGAATCAGACTGAATGCACTCCAAAAAGATGTTTCTCCGGAATTAGCCGAGGTTAAAATAAAAAGCTCCGATTCCGTGATTGTTGACGAGCAAAAATGTATAAAAACGCTGATTGAAATCGATAAGCGGACTGAAGGCAAAATTATGGAATATTCTCTTGTTTGTTCCGGCGATAAAGGAACGATTATTATTTTTGCGAATATTCCTTCAGACGATTCTCTATATTTGAATTTGATTGAAGAAACATTTGCTTCGTTAAAATTTTATTAATCAGTCTTATCCGGCTTGTCGAAAACCGGGCAATTCCTCGTTCGTCCTGTCTATCCGCTTTCTCCGAGTATTCGTTCAAGCCGCAGAGCCGTTCTCCGGCTCAATGATATTACTAAACAGGCTTTTCTTTTGTACGGCGCAATGCCTCATAAATCCGCCGGCTTCCGCACGAACAACAAATTAATTTTTGCCGAAAAATACCGCTGAATTAGCTACGTAAACTCGTGGTGATTATCGCTTCCGGTTGCTCTATTCTCATTTCTGACAAGGCGGGAAATTTATATTAATAAACATTAACTGGAGAAAACAGACGTGAACAATAAATTCTTAAACAAAATCAATCTTTTCTTTTTATTTTCGATTCTGCTGCTCGCCGGCGCGACGCAGCAAGCGCTGGCGGCGACGCGGACGGTGACGAAAGCCGCCGACACAAACGACGCCGTATGCAACGCCGACTGCTCTCTGCGCGAAGCGGTCGCGGCGGCGCAGGCTGGCGACGAAATCAAGTTTCAGCCCGCGCTGGCGGGCAGCAAGATTACGCTGCTGCTGGACACGATCTCGATCGGTAAAAGCATTACCATTACCGGAATCGATAACTTAACCATTTCGGGCGGCGATAAATTCAGAATTTTCACTATCAGCGGCGGAGCGAATGTGACGATGAAAAACCTGGACCTCGGTCACGGCTATATGGATACGCGCCCGCAGCCGTGGGTCGGCGTCGGCGGCGCAATCGCCGTCTACTGGTCGGCGCTCAGCCTGGATGATTGTTACATTCATAACAGCAAGGCGAGCACTTCGGGCGGAGCGATCTGGGCGTACGGCAGCCTCATCAGCATCAAAAACAGTCTGATTGCCGCCAACAAAGCCGAATCGGGCGGCGGCGCTCTTTCGCTTAACGACAGCGACGTGAACATCAGCACTACGAGATTCAATCTTAATTACACGCCCTGGAACGGCGGCGCGATGTGGCTCTCAGACTGTCACCTGGTGATGACCGATACGAGCATTTATAAGAGCAGCGCCAAGTCCGGCGGCGCATTATATCTGACCGAATACAACGGCGGCGTTTATACAATCAAAGATTCTGCCCTTCATCACAACTACGCCCAAAACGCGGGCGCCATCTACAATAACGCAAATTTGAAGCTGATTAACTCGACGCTTTCCAGCAACCACGCGACGGCGGGCAGCGGCGGCGCATTAAGCAACAATAACCAGGCGCTTCTGCGCAACGTCACGGTCTCGCTCAACACTGCGACCGTCGACGCCGGCGGAATCGATTCGATTAACGGCGACGTTAATCTCGGCAACACGATTATCGCCGGCAACACCAGCGGAAATCAATTTTCGCCGAATCTGAAAGGACTTTTTAACTCAGCCGGTTATAACCTGGTCGGACCGTCGTTCAGCGCGACCATTCTGGGCACGCAGACCGGCAATCAGTTAAACGTCGCCGACCCGATGCTGAATCCGCTCACCTATAACGGCAGCGCCACGCTGAATCATCTCCCGAAAGCGGGCAGTCCCGTTATCGACGCCGGTTCCGACGCCCTGGCGGTCGATGAATTCGGCTTTCAGCTTTCGACCGACCAGCGCGGGCTGAGCAGATTTAACGGAGACGCGGTAGACATCGGAGCAGTCGAAACGTCGAATTAACGCCCGAGCGGTATTTTATTGAAGATTAAATAATTTCCGGAAATCAATCGCCGCTAATTATTTTATGTAAAGTCGAAATCGGAAAACAATCTGTCGAAGAATGTTTTCCTCCATTGCCAGAAAAAAAACAAAAGACCCGGAACGCTCGCAAATTCCGGGTCTTTTGTTTTTTGGATATCATTTTAATTTCACGGGAACCGGCATCGAATTTGAAAATTGTCGGCTGCTGCCGTCAGGGTAATGGTGCCGGCAGCCGCCAGTCGAGCCGTCCGTCGACCCGCTGCCCGCCGATGACAACGTTTTCGAGCTTCAGTCCTTCGACGTTTTTCAGGATAAACGTGCGGTCTGCCTGCTTGATGGTGACGTTGCGCAGCGTGACTTCGCGCAGCGGCGCGGCGGCGGGCGCGTCGGCATTGAATACCGTGCCGGCGCGTTCGACCGTAAAGTTCTCGAAGATGATGTCGCGGTAGGTGGACGGGAAATTGCCGCCGAGCTGCCCGGGATAATCGAGCTGAAACCAGAACAGGTTGTCGAACGCCTCCACCGTAAAATTGCGCACGCGGATGTGCTCGACCGTGCCGCCGCGGTCGAGATTAGCCTTAAAGCGGATAGCGGACGCGCCCTTACGCAACACGTTATCGGTAAAATAAACGTGACGGATGCCGCCGGACATCTCGCTGCCGAGCGCGATGCCGTCCTCGCCGCCCATATCATTATGGCGGACGATGACCTGCTCGCTCGGACGTCCGATCTCGCGCCCATCCCTGTCGCGCCCTGATTTTACTACCACCGAATCGTCGCCGGTGCGGAACCAGCAGCGCTCGATGAGCACATAGCGGCTCGAATCGACGTCCACCCCGTCGTTGTTGGCGTGATGACTGTCTACCCGAATGCGTCGCACGGTGGCGTGGTCGGTATACACGAGATGATTCACCCAAAACGGCGAGTTCAGCACCGTGTAATCCTCCAGCAGCACGCGCTCGGCGCGGAAGAACTGAATGATGCTCGGACGCAGGTGCGTGCCCTCGCCAAACACACGCCGAGCCACCGGCGTGCCGTCCGCACCCATCCGGCGCAGCCTTTGGAAGTCCGGCTCCCCTTTGGGAATCCAGGTGAGAAATTCGCTCGCGGCGTTGCCGTCGATCACGCCCTTGCCGGTGATGGCAACGTCGCGCACTTCGAACGCGTAGATCAGCGGCGAGTAGCCGTAGACCTCCGTGCCTTCCCACCGCGTCAGCACGACCGGCAGATAATGACGCGCCTCCGCACCAAACAGCAGCGTCGCGCCTTCGGCAAGGTGGAGATTAATCCGGCTCGCCAGGTGGACAGGACCGCGGCTCAGCCATTTTCCCGGCGGAATAACTACCCGCCCGCCGCCTTCGGCAGACGCTTTTTTGATAGCAGCGAGGATCGCCGGGCGGGCGTCGGCTGTGCCGCCGGACTGCGCGCCGAAATTGGTAATGACGTAGTCGCGGCTGGGAATTTCCGGCAACCGGATAGTTCGCACGACTTCTTCCGCCCGAACCCAGTCGTCGGTAGACTGCGCGGCGATTGGAGCAGCGACACCGAAAGCGAGCGCGACGGCGAGAAATATGTAACTAATGAGTTTCATTTTTCAGAACACCAATCCTTTACGAAAACAATAACGATTAACCTTGAATTATACAGAATTAAATTCCAGTTAAAAACCACATCGGATTTCCAGTTAATTGTCGGGGCAATGCGTGCCAACACGGAAGTCCGGCAAAAGCTGAATTTAAGACACCCGTCCGAATTAAGCCGAAAAGAAACTCTTTTTTTCGTTTCGGCTCAAAAAGAGTCTTTTTGAAACTTTTAGCGTGTCTCATAAGCGGGCATATGAGTACAGATAAGAGCTTTGTGTCTAAAGTCGGGCTTGACTCGTTATTGTTAAGGTCGCCTCAAAAGTAAATATAAATAAAGGCTACGAGCTTTGTGCTTTTTTCATTCGAGAATCAACTCGCTACGAGCTGCACGAAAGCATCGAACAGCCGGCTTTTTCCTTTGCCCAATCCGGGCGTCTGGCAAACCATTTTTCGGATTCGGGTTGGTCGTCGTATGGTTTGAGAAGCAATTTAAATAGTTCGTCAACGAGCGAATAATCGCCTTCGTCCGCTGCGTCAATCGCTAATTGCGCCATATAATTTCGCAGAACGTATTTCGGATTGACGCGGTTCATCCGTGCGGCTCTTTCGGTTTTTTCGCCCGCTTCATCGATGAGAATTCCGGCGTAATTCGCCAGAAAATCAGTCCATTGCGGTTTGAATTTTTCGAGGTCGGCTGAATAAGTCGATGCTTCGAGTTGCGTCCAAAACTCAGCCGGGTTGTTTTCGTCAAATTGGCTGAGACGCCGGAAAAACAAAGTCATATCCATCTCGCTCCGGTAGAGCAGTTTTTCGAGTTCGACGATGAAATCTATCTCGGCGGCATTTTTCAAACCCAATTTATCGGACATCATCCGAATATGTTTCGGCAGATAGGAAATTTGATAATTTTCCAAAATTTCTTCGAGCGGCGCGGCGTCTTCGATCAGCGGGTAGAGCGCGTTTCCGAGTTGAAGCAGATTCCAGACACCGATGGTCGATTGGTTGCCGTAGCGGTAGCGTTTTTGCCCGGCGTCGGTCGTGTTCGGCGTCCAGTTCGGGTCGTAATCTTCGAGCCAGCCGTAAGGACCGTAATCAATCGTCAACCCCAAAATGGACATATTATCGGTGTTCATCACGCCGTGAACAAAGCCGACGCGTTCCCAGTGAATCATCAAATCGAGCGTTTTTTCCGTCACTTCGCGGAAAAATTCGATATAAGCTTCCTTACCCGGCGCGCCCAAATGCGGGTAAAATGAGCGAATCGTGTAATCGGCGAGTTTCTTCAAATTTTCCAAATCCCGGCGCACCGTAAAGATTTGAAAATTGCCGAAACGAACGAAGCTCGGCGCGACGCGGCAGACGATTGCGCCTTTTTCCAATTCGGCATTGCCGTCGTAAAACATATCCCTGAGAACGGAATCGCCCGTCAAAACGAGCGACAGCGCGCGCGTCGTCGGAACTCCCAGATGAAACATCGCTTCGCTGCAAAGATATTCCCGAATCGACGAACGCAGAACGGCAAGCCCGTCCGCGCCGCGCGAATACGGCGTGCGTCCCGCGCCTTTCAGCTGCAAAGCCCATTGTTGATTATGATGATTGACCTCAAACAAATTAATCGCCCTGCCGTCGCCCAATTGTCCCGCCCAGCTGCCGAACTGATGACCGCCGTAACACATCGCGTAAGGCTTGGTTTCGGGATAAATTTCCGCGCCCGAAAAAACTTTCAGGAACTGTTCGCTGCCGGCGTCCCGTTCGGTCAACCCGACGGCTTCGAGCATCTGCGGCGAATAATGCACAAGGACAGGCTTGCCCGGAATCTTTGGCGTAACATAAGAAAAACAGGCGTTCGGCACTTGCCGAACATAATTTTCCGTAATCGGATCCGCAGAAAGTTCCCGGTTAAAAGTGTCGTTCAGGTTTAATTTCATCGGTTTTATTTTCGCAATTGAAACCACGTTTAGACAAATCGAGATTGATAAACGTTGTACTGAATAGTAAAGATAAAGCGCTTTTTAAAAGTCAATCAAACAATTCCAGGTACGACGGCGCGGCTGTTAAATTTACCGGTTTTTTTCATTGCGGCTTTTAAAATATTTCGAGAGAAAATTCCGGTTTTTAATTTCAAGATGAATTGAGATTAACTAGTGAATTATCAACGCCTTGCCGGAACCAGTATTTTGAGACGCGCGGCTTAATATCAATAATGCAACTTCGGATTTTTGAATTTGTATCCGGCAAGCTCAAACCATCTGAGCGAGCCGGATAAGTTTTCGAACAACTCGCCGCCTGACCCGAACGATGTCTCCTCAACGGTTTTGCGCTCTTCGAGCAACGGCGTAAAAGGCAAAACCGGCGCTAGCGGCGAAAGCCGAAGCCGCAAAAACGGGGCAATGGCGGGCGACAATCGATTATCATCCGGCTCACTGAGCGTATTTTCTCTACAGGCGACTCCTTTTCGTCCCGTATGATTGGGTCGTATTTCTCAATGCTTTAATTCGATTTCTCACCGCCCGAGTCAGCATCGTTACTTCTGCCGGTTTATAATTAGCGGCGCGAAAGGCGTCGCTAATCTGTTTGTCGCTCAACTGGCTGAGCAGGCTCGCTATCCATTGCCCTTGTGCGGGCGTTATGTCGTCAAATAAGGATTTGGCATTGCCCTTATAGGCAAAGTCAATGTTGCCGTCTTCTTCGATTCCTTTTACAAATTCGGACTTGACGTAATGGTCGGGTCGGTTGACGCTGCGACCGAAGCGATTAAAAAAGGTCACGCCGAGAGGAGCGAATTTTCCGAACGCCGAACCCAAATCACTGACCACGTAACGCCGCTCGCGACCCGCCTGTAAGATAATGTTGTTGCCGTCTTTCAAATCCCAGTTGTTTATCAGCGCCATCATTATCTTTAATCCCTGAAGCTCTTTTGACCCGGCGAAAGGATTATCGTTCCAGCTCCAGCGGTCTTGGCGGTCTATGTCGGACGGTCGGGCTTCAAGCCGAACATTTTTGAACGCGCCTTTTCCCGGAATTGTCAGTTCCGGCACCAGGTAATTAACCTCGGTTTCATACCCGATCGCCCATAACAGGCGAACAGCCGCGGTTTCCGGCTGCGATTCGTCGGCGATTTTGGCGACCCATACTCTGCCCGATGCGTCCTTAATCCGATACTTTAAATTGTTTCCGCCGGTTTCCTTGCGTATAAAAGTAATTCGCCTGAGATTCGGCATCATCGCTCTGCCGCCCGGTCCGAGGTAAAGATCCCGCTGGCGAACGTTAACGGATTTCCAGATTACCGGCTTACCCGTCTCGACACTCTTCTTAAGCTTTTGCTGGGGAAAAGCGCCGCCGGTTGCCAGCAGCAAAACGGTGAATAACAGAATTGGATTCAACAATCTGTTGATACGAAACATACTGACCCTCCCTTGAACGATTAAATTCGACTAATGTTATTTATTCTGCCACCGCAGGCGCCTTCAAATCAAGATTTTTCGCAGCGACGCGCTGTTAGCTATTACCCAAATCATAAGGCGGTGCTTCGTTTATTTTTTTAAATTTTGCGGGCTGGAAAAATGTTGACATCTGATTTAAGGATGTGCTACCGTCTTATTCATAACAGAGCGTATTTCTTACGCGAGAACGCATAAGCTCGGAAACTCATTCATTGTAACAATTATATTGTTTTTAAAGTTCCTGTTGAAAAATATTTTTTTCTTCAGCCGGATAATTGAATAGTGCTTCGGAGTGATAAGGAAACTAAATTTATGTCAGGCGCCGCCTACAGTTTGACTAGAACAAAATATTCCTGTGAATCCGTTTTTCAGCCAGCTAAAGCGTTTTTACGCCGGGTTTACGTTTTAGAAAATTCATTTGGTTTAACTGCCGTTTTAACTGAAGTGAATTTCAACGCAACTACAATTAAAAGTTCAGCCGAGTCGTTTGTCTTTAATTAAAAGCAAGCGGCTTTTTTTATGAACCGATTATTAAATAAATTCTTCTAAACAGGAGCGCAATCATAAAGTTGATTGAAGATTTTACTGATAATAGATCAACTCTTAACGGGTCGAAACGCTCTTTTCGCCGACTCGCCGGCTAACAGCCGCAAACGGTAAGAAACCTGCAATCTAAAGATTGTTTGGAGCCGATGCAGCCTGTCGCCGAACGAAGCGGAAAAAGAAAAGCCCGATTGCAGCGTCAACTGCGAATCAGGCATTTAGAGTTTATACCTTTAAGAGGCAAATTAGCGTCCAAGATACAAACACCAGACAGTCAGTATCTTACGCCATTCCGCAATATCTAATCAAGTAAAAATCTAACCAAAACGGGTTTTGACGGTCCGCGCCGCCGGCAGGCAGCCGTTCGCGGTCTCTTTGTCGAAACTTTAAACAGCAGGGAAAAGCAGGCTGGCTTCCGGAATATTTAATCTCCGGAGCATCGGTATAACTGTGTTCGATATGCATCCGGTGTGCTTCGTCAACAGCGGCAACGGGACGGCAGATTGTGGCGGTAATTCCGGCTTGCTTTTCATAATTCACCTATTTCAAATCGGAGGCAGAAAATGAAAAATAAGATGTTCCTAGTTTTTATAGCATTGGTCGGCGGATTAGTCAGCACCGTCGCCTACGCTCGGCAGCCGGAGATATTGACCAGCGCTCTGAATTGGGGCTCGGGATTATTTAGAACCGAGCCGGCAAGCCCCAATCTTTTGCAGCAGCGGCAGACGGTTTCTCCGAAAAACGGCGCTTCTTCTACTGACGCCGGGCTTACGGAAAAGTCGGCGCAGCCGCAACAGCAAAATAAATCCGACGCGCGAGAGGTTCCCGATTATATTGTCTTCGACGTGCTTTTCAATATGGTCGGGCAGCTCGACCGCGAAGCCGACAAGCTCGAATCCGAAGGCAGAAACGGCAGGATTTGGAGAGATTATTTAAAAGACCGCGGCGGTTTGAACGACGAAGAATTGCTGATTCTGAAAGACGTCGCTAAAAAATTCGTCTCGGAACTCGAACCGGTTCATAACCGGGCGATGGAAATTATCGCCGAGCGGCGCGCCAAATATCCGAACGGCTTGGCGCAAAAAGGCGAAAAAATGCCGCCGCCGACTCTCGAACTGACTCAGCTGCAACAAAGACGCCAGGAAATCGCCCAGCAAAACCGCGATTACCTGCAAAGCCGGTTGGAGGCTCCAGCCTTTGAGCGGCTGCAAAGTTTTTCGCGGCAGAAATTTGCCGCTGACGGCACGCGGATTCTTGGCGAAGAAGCGATTAAGCTGCTCAAAGAACGCGCGGAAAAAGGCGCGGCTGAAAACAAAATGATTTTAGACAACAATCCGCAGGGAGAAATAAATAAATGAAAAAATATCTAATCATCGTTTCGTTAATTCTTGCCGGCTTGTTCGTTTTCAAGCAGGAAATTAAGGCGCAGCAAATCCTCGGCGTTTCCGAGGTGCATTATCATCAGGAATCCCGGACGGCGGGCGGTTATTCCGGAACTTACATCGATTACCGGATCTACGACTATTACGACCCGTGGGTTTACGGATTGTTTTTCTTTCTGACCAATCCGGAAAGCCCGATTGCCGAAGGCGGCGGCTGGGGCATCAACAGCGGCTTTCCCGGAACGCCTTTTATCGGCTACACCGTCTGGTTCAACACTTTCGATTACCGCCCGTCGAAAACCTATTGCACCTACAGCACGCACAAGGTGATCGCTTATACCTATTACATTTACGGTAATAACTATTATTGGTTCGACCCTTACCGGATAAGCACTTTCGCCTCGACCGGCGGCGGCAACCAGTATAACTGGTACGGGTCGCCATTTACACAGTATTACGTTGTTCCGCGGCTTTATCATCTGGGTCACACGGAAGTCTGCATAACCACGCCGCCGGACGTCTGCACGCCGGTGTCGGCGGACGGCTCAGCCGTTCCGTGTCCGACCGTTACGCCGACGCCCACGCCGACTCCGACGCCGACTCCGACCACGGCGGAAGTCAAAACCGTCGGGCTTTCGGGCGGCTTTCCAATAAAGCGCTTTCCGGCGATGACCGATATTACCAACCCGCTCTGGACGAAAGGCTCGACGACGAACTCGGAAAACTATGCCGCCTACGAGAAAGGCAAGGAAACCGAGAAAATGAAATTGTCCGCCACCTTCGACATTAATCCGGCGCCGACCGGCGGGCAGACTCTGAATATGCTGGTCAAGGTCAAATCCGGCGCGACGACTATCGCCACGACGCCGAGCGCCGTCACAGTTACCGGAAGCACGGCGCAGATCAGCGACCTTCAGGTTACATCGGCTCTGGAGGCGGCTCCGGCGGTCAAACGGGCGCGATATAATTTTGAATGGGAAGTCTCGTTTGACAACGGGCAAACGTGGAAACCTGCCGGAGGCAGCGACCAGACGATTTTCTGGACGTTCGGAGACGTCGTCGAACCGCCCGGCTGCGCCGGAGACTCGATTCCGCGAAACTGCCTGTTCACTAATAACTGGGGTCAAAAAGATTACGCCGGGCTGATGGACAAAGCCTTGATAATCGCGACGGAAAATCTCGATTCGACGACGCAGACGGCGGAAGCCATCGCCGACCATCTGGCATATAAGATAGATGATAAAACGCCGTATAACGCGGCAAACACGGACTTTGACGTGGATATTCACCCGCTGTACGGTTACGAAGTTCCGGTCGGCGTGGAATGCTCGGTCAACGCCAACATCCTGCGCGGTCTGCTGCGCAGTCTCGGCATCAACAACTCCGAAGCGATGTATCTCTGGGGAGGCAAGCCGACCACCAGCGATAAACAGGTAACGGGCGGCAAGGTTTACGGCTACCGGGGCGCAGACTACTCTGTCAGCAGTTCGTCTACCAGTTACTGGTTTTACACGTTCCAGGCAATTCGCCCGAAGAATGACGACCTGCCGTTCCCGCTGCCGAAAGACCCGCATTTTACGTTTCACGCGATGGTCAAGCTCGCCGGCGCGAATCATCTGACCGACAAGGTGTATGACCCGTCGTATGCGAAAAGGTTAAAGAGCGCTCCGTCAGAATACTCGGATTATCCGTATACGAACGGCGATTTGAAGTTTAAGAAGGCGATCAATTTGAACGGACCTGGAAAAGCCAAGTTCGTGAAGAAAAATGAAACGATACCGTTTGTCGTGCGCGCCTGGGATTTATCAGTTTTCTGCTTGCCGAATCGCGGCAGAGTTTGCGGCACTAATACGGTCACTTCCGATAAAGTCGGGGTGAGGCGCACGGTTGCCGCCAGCTCGCCGCTGACGATTTTTGACGAACGCGCCGTCGCCACAATGACGGTTTGGCGTCCGTCCGACGGCATCTGGTACACGCAGGACAGCTATGACGGCTCGATGATTCCGATGCCGTTCGGAGTCAGCGGCGACAAACCGACGCCCGGCGATTACGATGGCGACGGCGCGACCGATTATGCCGTCTTCCGTCCGAGCACGGCGGTGCTGTATATACTCCACAGCGAATCGAGCACGGTTCGCACGGTTCAGTGGACTTCGGGCACCGATAAACCCGTCACCGGCGATTTTGACGGCGACAACAAAACGGACGTCGCTTTTTATCGCCCCGATTACGGAAGCCACTGGTCTATCACGCGCAGCTCGGACAACACTGTTGTGACGGCTGATTTCGGCTCGCCCGAAGATAAACCCGTCTCCGGCGATTTTGATGGCGATGGCAAGACCGACCTTGCCGTTTATCGTCCTTCGAACGGCACGTGGTGGTGGTGGCAGACGACCGACGGCACCTGGAACTCCTATCCGTTCGGAATCAGTGAAGACATTCCGGTTCCGGGAGATTATAATGATGACGGGAAGACTGATTTTGCCGTTTATCGCCCGTCGAACAATGTCTGGTATGTCTGGCGCTCGGGCGGGCAAGGTCTCTGGGCGGTGCAGCTCGGCTCAGCCGGCGACATTCCGGTCGCCGGAGATTACGACGGCGACGGCAAAACCGATGCCGCTCTCTGGACTCCTTCAACCGGAGTCTGGACAATTCTGAACAGCGAGGACGGAGACGTTACGTACGGCTATTGGGGCTCTCAGTCACACGGCGATTTACCGGTCGCCGCCGCTTTTAGCTACTAGGCAGGTTCAATCAACTGCTAAAGAGCGGGCGGTCGAGTCGAGCGACCCGGCGACGGGAAGGCGGATTTTCCGCCTGCTCTTTAGCCTCAAGTTTTAAGGAGATAATAAAATGGAAAAGAGAATAAAATTCGTGCTCAAACTCTGCGGCGGAATGTTTGTTTTGTCGCTGTTTGTAATGCCTTTCGTGATAAGTTACGCTCAGGAAAACATGGCGGGCAATAAAAAAGAAGCGCGCGCGACACAAAATTCCGCGCCGCAGGACGAAACCCGGAAAGCGGTGCTGGAAGTCAGGAAAAGCGTCGCCGGCAGTCTGACGCTCGATAAAATGCTCGCCAGAGAAAGCAGCTGGGAACTGAAAAGCGCGCTGGCGGCGGCAAAAATCCGAAGCGACGACCCGAGCGTCATTAATATGACTTTTTATAAAGGCTCGGAGATGGCGGTTATTCACATCAAGGAATACGAGAGCGCAAGCTTTGCCGCCAGCTCGTTTCACGTTCCGCGTTCGGTGGGCGCGGGCGTCGCTTTCTCAACCTTCGGCAACGAAGGCGAAAAAATCTTTGTCGAGCGCGTCGGTTTTTCGCATCTGCGTTTCAGAACCGGCAATTTTATCGTGAGCGTTTTTAACCGCGACGAAAAAACTGCCGAACGATTTGCCGGTTATGCGGCTGAAGCGGTGGAAAATTTGGCGCAGAAAAACTAGCTGCCGCCGTTTTCTGGCAGTTTTTGAACGGCGAAGATAACCTGAAAGGCAGTAAGTCGTTACTTATTAACGACTTACTGCCTTTTTACGGAAATAAGGAAAATTCGTGGCGGGCGACCCGTTAGAAATGAATTACCGAATAGATAAGGCGAAAAGGGAAAGAATGAATTTCGCAAAATACCGGGGCTGCGAAATTCGTGAGGGCTTATTCACGACAAGCCCTTCCAAATCCATTCCCGGTAGCGTACATTGATAAATCGGGAAACAAAGTTTCGGAATCGCCCTTTCAGAAAAGGGCGGGAAATTTCAAAAATAGACTTGCTTGGATAAAGACTCTATTTAGCGGAAAATAAACAAAGTGAAGCACAATCAATTTATTTACAACAGCTCCGGCAAGAAAAAGTATCCGGATGATTACGACCCGGATTTTACGGCGGATTTCGCCGACGAGCGCCAGGCGCAGGACATTCTGGAGAAAACCGCCGTCGAAATGGCGAAGTATCAGGACATTTTGATGGCGCACGAAACCAAAGGCTTGCTGATTATTTTTCAGGCGATGGACGGCGCAGGAAAAGATGCGACCATCAAGCACGTGATGTCCGGTCTCGACCCGCAGGGCTGCGAGCTGAAAATGTTTAAAGCGCCGACCGAAAAGGAATTGCGTCACGATTATCTCTGGCGCGCGGCGCAGGCTATGCCGGCACGCGGTCAAATCGGAATTTTCAATCGCTCGTATTACGAACAGGTGATTGTCGAAAGAATTCATCCCGAAATGCTCAAAGAGCAGAAGCTTTCAGCCGAACTCATCCGGAAAGACATCTGGAAACGACGCTTTCGACACATCAACAATTTCGAGGAATATCTATTCGATAACGGCATTCACATGCTCAAGTTTTTTCTTCATCTTTCAAAAGAAAAACAGCGCCAGAAACTGCTGGAAAGAATCGAGCGACCGGAAAAGAAATGGAAATTTTCGATGGACGACCTTAAGGAACGCGAGCGCTGGGACGAATATATGAAGTTTTACGAAGAAGCTTTCAAACAGACCAGCACCAGGACGGCTCCCTGGTATATCATTCCCGACAATCACCGTTGGTTTGCCCGCGCGACGGTCGCTTCGATTATTCTGGAGAAGCTCAAATCTCTGCACTCGAAATATCCGACCGTCAGCGAAGAAGAAAAGAAGCAAATGAAGAAAGCGGCGCGAATGCTTGAGAAAAAGACCGGGCACAAATAAACCAAGCCGAAAAATAGAGTCCGCCTGCGAGCATCTCTAAAACGCGCCTTTCGCGACTGGTTTTAATCTCAAATAAAAGCGGCTTCACTTTAAATTAAAGTGAAGCCGCTTTTTATCATTTCAGTTTGTCTCAAAAAGAGTCGTTTTCCGGACAAATCCCATTTTGGAAAAGTAAAGAAAGCCGTGCGTAAAAAACTCCTTAAAAGTTCTATTTATAAAGCCCGAAGCCGGAGCTGCTATCTGAAGAATCCAGGCTTTGAAATTGCACCACGTTATTTAATTGGTTTCCGACTTCATAAAAAACTCTTTCGCCGTTTCTGGAAATCGCGAGCCTGAAAATCGCATCGTTTTCCCATTCGCGCAGCTGTTCGGGCGGGCTGCCGTTTAAAGGCAGTTTCCAGAGACTGAAAGGCTTTCCTCGTTGCAGCACGACAAACAAATTTTCGCCGTCTTTCGACCAATCGAGAAAAGGAATATCGTCCGATTGCGGAGTCGCCGGATATTTCAGGACTTCGCCCGTTTCGGCTGAAACCAGCGCGAGCATCATCTTATTCGTTTCGAAATTTGAAATATAACAGGCAACCGTTTTCCCGTCGGGCGAAATACGCGGCGAGCGAGTAGCCCGGTCGGTTAGTTTGACAGGATTTTCGCCGTTAATCGAAACCCGCCAAAGTGTTTCAACCATACTTTCAGAATCCTGAACAAGGTAAAAAACCGTTTCGCCGTCCGGGGAAATTACCGAGTCTTTAACATTCCCGTTCGTGGTCAACTGTTTTGTATTGGTGCCGTTCGCGTCGGCTCGCCAAACGTCCATCTGCCCGGTACGGTTCGACATAAATATCAAAAAGCGTCCGTCGGCGGAAAGTTTCGGCGAGATTTCGGCGCTGGCGTCCGAAGTCAATTGTTTTCGCTCGCTGCCGTCCTCGCTGATGGTGAAAATGTCCGCATTCCCGTCGTCCGTGGCGGAATAGACAATCCTTCCGTCATTTGTCCAGTCCGCGCCGAACGGCAAAGGACTTTCATCCGAGATTGTCGTCAACACGTGCGTATTTTTAAATAGATTGTCGACCGGCGCAGTCAGGAAACAGGCGAATTTATTCGATTCCACGGCGACAATCGAATTTGTCGCGGCGTTCAAACTGATTCCGTAATTTCCGTTGATGCCGTTAGTGACGAACCGGGATTTGCCTTCGGGATACGAAACAATCCAGAGCTCGTCGTTTAAGCTGGGCGATTTTGCCCCGTAAGCGACGGCGAGAATTCCGCTGCCGTCTTTGAGCCAAACCGTCTGATCCGCCGAAATCCAATTTTCGCGCGAAACCGTTCTTTGTTCGCCGGATTCGGCGTTGACGACCGCCACCTGAGCGGATGTTCGGTTGTTTTCACGCTGAAAAACGGTCGCGGAAAGCAATTTTCCGTCCGGCGAAAAGGCAACGCCGCCGTTTGTAAACCCGCTTTCCGCCGGGCGAACTGCCAGATTCCGTTCGTTTTTGCCTTCGATATCCGTAAGTACAAGCGCGGTTTCTTTGCTCTCCGGCTCTCGGCGAACGAAGGCGAGACGGCTTTCGTCCGGCGAAATCGCCACCGGCGAGTCGATGTCGTGCAGGATTTTTTGCGAAGCGCCGCCGAGAACGGAAACTTTGTAGAGCGTCGAAACGGCGGGTTTGTTCGGTTCGGGATTTTCATTGACGGAATAATAAATTTGCTCGTCGCGCGGCGAAAAAACCGCGCCGATAAATTTTCCGTTGATGCGCGGAACCAGTTCGGCGGTATTGCCGTTTTCGATTTGGCGCAGATACAGGGATTGAACGCCGTTTTTAATCTGGATCAAAGCAAGATACTTTCCATTCGGGGAAATCGCCGAGTTTCGAATATCCGCATCGGCGACGATCGTGTCGACCCGAAATTTTTTAAATTGTGATTCGGCAAAGCTTTGGTATCCTCGAAAGCCGAAAGCCGCGAAATAGCCGATTGTAAAAGCCAGAAACGCCAGCAAACCGACGAAAATCGCGTTGCGCGGTAAAAATCCGTTTTTTAAAAGCGCTCGACGGGAATTTACCGTGATTTTGTCCGCATTTGTACCCGATGAATCGTGGACTTCGCTTTGTTCGGCGACCAGATGCGTTCGCGTGTGTTTCTCGACCACAATTATTTCTTCATCGCCCACGATTTCCTGCACGTCGCCGACAAACTGGTAACCGCGGCGCGGAACCGTGTGGATAAAGTCTTTGTCCTTGTTAAAGCGGCTGAGAGTTTTTCTGAGCGTCAGAATATTTTGCGAAAGAGTCGTTTCCTCGACAAAAGTATCCGCCCAGACTTCATTGAGAAAACATTCCTTTTCAACCACCTTTCCGTGATTGCGCAGCAACAGAACCAAAGTTTGAAAAGCCTTCGGGGTCAGCGAAACAGGTTGATTTTGAAATGTCAGACACCGCTCGTCGATGTCCAGGTAGAAATCGTCGAATTTGAAAAAGAGTAGTGTTTTGTTGCTCATAACGTATTTGATAAGTCTTTCATAAAAATTTCAAACTAACTTTCATGTAACTTTCAAGACTTTTCAGGCGAAAGTTTTTTATTGTTGTCTACGGATGAGGGAGACAATAACAATTTGCTGTTCGAGAAGTTAGGTGACAACAACAGCAACAACAGCACTTTGGTTTTCCTCATTCAAAAATATTTAAACATCTTAGACAAATCCTCGACGACTGGATTTGCGAAAAGGAAATCAATGGCAAAAACCCGGACGGAAGTTTTTATTGAAACGAGCGAAACCTTAATCATAAAACGAAAGCGAACTTTCGTTCGGGCTTGGTGCGCTGATTGCGGACGAGAAGTCAGTATGCTGCCGCTTCAGCAAGCGGCGCTGCTGACCGGGCACAGCGTCGAAGCGATTCGCTCGATGATGGAAAATCGGCGCATTCACTTTCGTTACCAAAATCTTGAAGCGCCGCGGATTTGTCTAAGATCTTTATGCTTATTTTAGTAATAAAAAAGATGAGATGAACCGGTAAATAGTTGTCCCGGAGCAAAAAGAGTTTGAGGATTTCGGAGCTTATTTCAGAAAATCCGAAAAATCTCAAACCGGTTGAAAATCGAGTTGAATCATTAAAAACATTGACCGAACGGCTGCTTCATGAACGTGAATCACTTAGAGAAATAACCTCTCGGGTCAAAACATGAACCTCGATTAACTGAATTCAAATTATAGCCTGTCAGCGAGAATAATTTCTTTCTTTAAATTACAGGCAAATTTCCGCCGGAAGGCGAGCGTTTTAATTTCGTTCTAAAACCTAACATTAGTCAACAGTTCATTAACTTAAGGAGTATCAAGTAAAATGCAAAGAAAAATTTTCTTAACGCTGACAATCATTTTGTCGGCAATGATATTTTCGATAACGGCGGCGGCGGCGCCACAATTTTCCGTCTACGTAAACGGCAGACAGGAAGTGCCGGCGAACAATTCGCCCGGCAGCGGCACTTGTTTCGTCACGCTTAACGCAACCGAAACGCAGGTTTCGGTCGAGTGCAGGTATCAAAATTTAACTTCAAATGTGGTCGGAGCGCACATTCACGATAACGGACCGGTCGGCGTTAGCGGTCCGATTCGTTTTAATTTTAATTACACCGGCGGCACCACCGGCACCATCGGTCCGCTGACGTTTGCCACGACGCCCGCGCAAGTCGCGGAGCTGCGCACAAATAAATGGTACGTCAATATTCACACCGCGAATTTTCCCAACGGCGAGATTCGCGGGCAGGTCAAACGAGCCAATATTCCCGCCGATTATGACGGCGACGGGCGCTCGGACCTCGTCGTTTTTCGCCAATCAAACTTCACGTTCTATACATTAAACAGTTTGGAAAACAATCTCACGTCTTCTATTGAGGTCGGCAGGGGAGGCGACGACATGCCCGGGATTGTCAATAATCTGGGCGATTTCGACGGCGACGGCAGAGCCGACCGCGTCGCGTGGAATCTCGATGAAAATGACGTTATCACGTGGTTTATCCTGCAAAGCGAAACCAATTCAATACGCACCTTAAATTGGGGACAGTTTGCGCCTACCGGCTCAGATGCATTCGTTCCCGCCGATTATGACGGAGACGGCAAGCTGGACGTTGCCGTTATGCGCCGCGCGACCGGCGTCTGGTATATCATCGAAAGCTCAACCGGCAATCCCCGCTACGAATATTGGGGCAAACTCAATGATGCACCGGCAGTCGGTGATTACGACGGCGACGGCAAAGCTGATTTATGCGTTACTCGCGTTGAGAACGGATTGCGTGTCTGGTATATACGCAACAGCTCTAATGGACAATTGCAGGTGTTTCAGTGGGGCTTAGCTAACGAGGGACCATTCTTTTTCTTCCAAATTGACATTGACGGCGACGGTAAACAAGACGCGATGGTACAACGCGGCGTGAACGGAAAACGCACGTTTTATATCCGCCGAAGTTCCGACGGACAGATGTATTATATAGCGTGGGGTACTGCCTCGAACCTCTTCTTTCCTCTGTTCGGCGATTATGACGGCGACGGCAAAACCGATTTTGTCTCCCGCGAAGCACTCGACGCCGGAACCGGAAAGTTTCGCTGGCACATCTTCCAAAGCGCGACGCAAACGTCACGCCACGTTGATTTCGGGCAATCCGGCGACCAGTTACACGCAGGAGAACCGCAAGTCGAGCTGCCTGTTTACAGCGAACAGCTTTCGGAATTTAAATAAAATGCTGAATTCCAAAATCCGGAGTCGTTTAATTTCAATAAACGGGCTTTCGGGCGCTTCGTAATCCAAGATTCGGCTTTAGATTTGTTTTCTAAAGCCGAATCCCGGAAAGAAGGTAATGAATTCGTAGCGAGTAGGGTTCATTACCTTCTTTTATTAAAAAAAGTACATTTAAAATTCAATCGGGATACGAATAATCTTTGATATAGTTGGAGCTTCAAATAATTTTTGATTCGGTTTACATTAGGCATAAAAAAAATTCAATTATTTCGCGGTTTGTTTACGCTCTCAATTCAAAATTATGAAAAATTATTTACTTTTACTGATAATTATTTTGTTTGCCGTTCCGTTGTCCGCGCAAGTGCCGTATAACTCGGCGGTTCCGAACGGCTATACGAAAAAAGCGATAGTCTCCGAACAAGTCGGTTTGACGCAGGTCACGATTACTTATCATCGTCCCGCCGTCAAGGGACGCGAAGGGAAAATTTGGGGCGAAACCGTTCACAAAGGCTTTGTCGATCAGGGATTCGGAAACGGCAAACCCGCGCCCTGGCGCGCCGGCGCGAACGAAAATACCATTATCGAATTTGATCAGGACGTAAAAATCGAAGGTCAAACTCTGGCGAAAGGAAGATACGGTTTTTTTATCGCTTACGATCCGCTCGAAAGCACCGTTATTTTTTCCAGAAGGTCGGATGCCTGGGGTTCATTTTTTTACGACGAAAAAGAAGATGTTCTGCGCGTCAAAGTTAAACCGCAGCCGCTTGAAAAAAGCGTCGAGTTTCTGAAATACGAGTTTTCAGATTCGACGCCGAATTCAGCCGTCATCGCTCTTTCGTGGGAAAAACTTTCGATTCCTTTCAAGGTCGAAGTCGATTATTTGAAGCAGCAATTCGAGGCTTTCGTCGCCGAATCGCAAAATCCGCGCAGCTTTACGTCGCAGTCGCTGAACATCGCCGCCGGCTGGACTTTGCAGAATAATTATCAACTGGAAAAAGGGCTCGAATGGGCAACGGCGGCGACCAACACGAAATTTCCGGGCGACCCGACTTCATTTCCGGCGCTTTCGACCAAAGCGGCAATTCTCGAAAAACTCGGCAAACCGGACGAGGCGGCGGCAGTTATCAAAAGCGCGCTGCCCTTCGGCAACGTCGGACAACTACAGCAATTAGGCAGACAGCTTTTAGCTGCGAAAAACCCGAAAGCGGCATTGGAGATTTTTCAGTTTAATTACGACAAGAATCCGAATCAATTTGCCGCGTTGATAGGTATGGCGAGAGGATTGTCCGCCAATGGCGAATACGCCAAAGCCCTGGAATTCGCCAATAAGGCTTTGCCGCTGGCGCCGAATGACGCCAATAAACAAGCGGTTCAGACGATGATTGAAAAACTGAAAGCGGGCAAAGACGTCAATTAATTTCCATTTAAACCAGTCTTCCGCCTTCCGCCAATAGATTTCGCCATTGGCGGAAGGCAGAAGGGATAAATGTATTTGATTCACCTTTCATAACTATTTACACTGATTGAAATTATGAAATGGAATTCAATATTTATCACTGTTTTCGCATTGCTGGTATTAGCCGCCGCCGGCGTTGCCCGCGGTCAGGATTTTAAGACGGATGATTGGCTAGAAGATTTCGCTCAACTGAAACGAGAAATGTCCGCATCGTACGCCAATCTTGAATGGGCGATTGAGAATCGCGGGCTTGACCTCAAACAGTTGTCCGAGCAAACCGAATCTCGCCTTCGGCAAGCGCGCAGTGAACCGGAAGCGAAAAAAATAATCGAATCATTTCTGGATGCTTTCGGAGACGGGCATTTAGGCGTTCAATGGGCGCCAAATAAGGGTAATATTTCTTCGCCCGCCGATAATGCGCAACCAGACAGCCCAACGCCTCTATGTCAGCGACTCAGCTACCAAAGCCAGAACCAGGCGACCAGAATCGCTTTTACGAGGTTAAACGATTTCCGGGAAATCAACACTGAAGACTCGAAATATTTCCCCATCGGAGTTTTGCGCGTTGCCGCCAAAAGGGATGTCGGCGTCATCAGAATTCCCATCTTCAGCGAACACGCCTTTCCCGATTTATGCGAACAGGCAGCCGCCGAAATGAAGCTGACGAAAGATTCTCCGTGCGATGATGAGTGTGAGGAACGAGTAGAACGAAGCGCTGCAAATCTGCTGACGGCAGCGCTTGCCCGGCAGGTTGAAGCGCTCAAGCGCAATAAGACGAGTGTTTTGCTGGTGGACATCACCGGAAACGGCGGCGGAACGAATTGGACCGAACCGGCGGCGCGAACCCTTTCGGCTAAGTCGCTTCGCTCGCCGCGGCAGCAGTTTATCCGTCACGAGCATTGGACGAAGCAATTAAAGCGGCGTCTGGAAATAATCGAAGCCGATGCCCGGCAACCGGCGTCGCCAAATCGAGCGCTTTTACTGCAAGGCGCAGATATTCTACGAAAGGCGATAGCGGTGTCTCAAAAGCACTGTGACCGCGCCCGCCTTTGGGAAAATCTGAAACCGGACTGTTCGCTTGTTGCCGACGCCCCGCCGTTGTATCCGCAGAGCGTGCTTGCTTTTGCCGAGCCGGGTTTGCTGCCGCCGGATAAACCGTCGAGCCGATTCCTTTTCTATCCGAGCCGTTATGCGTATCGCGAGGGCGTATATGCGGGACAATTGATGGTACTGGTCGATCAGGGAACCTGGTCATCGGCGGAATATTTCGCGGCTATGCTGCGCGACAATAATGCGGCAACGATTATCGGCGAGCCGACCGGCGGCGCGGGTTGCGGTTATACAAATGGGGGAATACGGACATATCTGAAAAACAGCGGCGCCAGAGCAAAAATACCGGATTGCGTGCGGCTTCGAGCCGACGGCACAAACGAAGTGGCAGGCATTACGCCGGACGTGTTAATTGCGTGGCGACCAAACGACAGCCGCTATCAAAGAGTAAAACGAGTCCTTGATGCGCTGTCTGAACCTATGGATAGGAAAACAAAGAGGTAGCTCGCCATCGCTTTGAGAACATTGGATATTTGGCTTTACGATTAATATATGGGTGAGCGAACAATTTTATTACCAAAAAATTAATGCTGAAAACTAAATCTTTCCTTTACCCGATTTTGCTGTTTCTTTCGCTCGCTATCGGTTGTTCTACAAAAACGCCGACAAAAAGCAGCATCTCGGGTGAAATAAAAAGTTTGCCTGCCGGAGCGCTGCAACTGATTTTGGAAGAAGACATCAATCGCAAAAAGAGCCGGTTGATTGCCGAAATTCCGGTTGACGAAAACGGTCGTTTCAAGTTTGAAAAAGAATTGCCGCCGCACATTTACAGTTTAAAAATAAACGATAAAAAGTCAGTCGTGCTCGCCGTAGGAAAAGGTCAAAATATCGTCGTCACGGGCGATGCCGCCGGTTCGAGTCAATTGCAGGTAACAGGCTCGGAAGATACGGCGAAACTCGAGGCTTACGAAAAATTCAGAAAAGAATCTCTCAACCGGCTGGTCGTTTCCATCCGCAATCAAATCAAGGAATTGAAGGAAAAAGGCGCGCCCGAAAACGATCCGAAACTGCTCGAACTCGCCAAACTTGAAATCGAAAATTACGTCCGGCACAAAGACGAATTGATTGAATTTATCAAAAAAGAAATGGGAACTTCCCTTGCCGTTTACCCGACTTCGATTCGCTGGGACGGAGAAAAAAACATTCCTTTTTTGATTGAATTAGCCGAACGATTCGAAATCAATCATCCGCAGACGGAGATTGCCGCCAGAATCAATGAAAAGGTCAAAGCTCTCGCCGCCAACCGGCTCGGCGGAAAAGTTGCGGAAATCAGAATGCCCGATAAAAACGGCGTAATCGTGGCGCTCTCGGCGATCGATGCAAAATACATTTTGATTGATTTTTGGGGAAGCTGGTGCGCGCCGTGCCGCCGCGAAAGCCGTCTGCTCGGCGAGCTTTATCAAAAATTTAAGCCTGAAGGCTTTGAGATTTACGGCGTCGGTCTGGAATCGGAAAAAGAAGTCTGGCTCAAAGCAATCGAGCTTGATAAAAGAATTTGGACGAATGTTTCGACCTTTCAGGAATTTGAAACGCCGGTTACTTTCGATTACGCGGTGACTTCCTTGCCGGCAAATGTTCTGGTAGACAATTCGGGAAAGGTCATCGCCAAAAATCTGCACGGAAACGAGCTTAAATCGGCAATCGAAAAATTATTTTCAACCGGGAAGTAGGCGCCTTCAAAATCGATTTGGATGTCTTTCCGACATCGTTTCAGCGATATGATGTGATTTACCGTGAATTTTGAAAACTCGCCTGCCCGTCGTGCGCAACGGGCAGGCGAGCCGGGAAATCGAAAAGAGGTCTGCAACCGTTTAATATTCTATAAAAACTCCTCTCCTTCATTGGTAACTCACGCAATTCATAAACGGACTATAATAAATATCTTGTAGTAAAATCGGTTTATGGACAATAAATATCAAATAAGTAAAAGCAAAGAACCGGAAACAAAACAGGAAATTATCCGGCGTCAAATTGAAGAGCTGGTTAAGCAGCGCGACAAAGAAACCAGCCCGGCGGCTAAAAAGGCTCTGAATGCGGAAATTACGAAGCTGTTTGCGCAATACGAAAGACTTAAATTAT
>DASVRL010000456.1:0-4912 GCA_036388635.1 Pyrinomonadaceae bacterium | reverse complement strand
CAAAACGAAATTACTTCCTAATAATTTGCGCCGTGCCTTTGGCGTTTTACGTTATTTGCGATTCGGCTGGGCGCGCGCAAATTCATCAGTCGGATTATAACGAGGCAAAGTCGGCTCGTTCGACGCGCGCAGTCCGATTGCCAGGCTTATGTCGAGCATCTGCACCATTCCGTCGTAGCGCCAATCTTCGCGAAATTCGTCCGACGGCTGGTGATAATGCTCGCGGTTAAACTCGGCGAAAAACTTTTCGCTCCAGTCTTTCGGCTTGCCGGCGTATTCCGTCCCGTTGCGGATGCTCAAAGCCGGAATCCCGACTTTCGCCATCGGAAAATGGTCGGAACGGAAAAAATAACCTTGTTCGGGACGCGTATCGGGCGAAAATTTCATCCCGCGCGACTGCAAAACGTCGTTGACGATTGGCTGCAGCGTCGAGCGTTCCGCGCCGAGCGCGCCATAATCGGTCGTCAGACCGTAAAAATTTCCGCCGTCGATATTGATGTTCGCCGCCGTTTTCGCCGGCGAAAAAATCGGATGCGCCGCGTACCATTCCGCGCCTAAAAGTCCCTGTTCCTCGGCAGTTGTAAAAAGAAAAACCTGCGAGCGTTTCGGTTGTTCGCCCGCCGGAAGCTTCGTAAACGCTTCCGCTATCGCCAGAACCTGCGCGATGCCCGAAGCGTTATCGAGCGCGCCGTTGTAAATCGTGTCGCCTTTCGCGTTCGGTATGCCGATGCCGAGATGGTCCCAATGCGCCGTGTAAATCACGTATTCGTCTTTCAGACGCGCGTCGCTTCCCTGCCAGAAGCCGACGACGTTGTTTGAATCCAGTTTTTTCAATTCACTGCTCAAATCGATATTCGCCTTCGCGCCCAGTTTGACCGGCTGAAAATCTCTGGATTTGGCTTTTTCGCGCAGCTCGTCCAGATTTTTTCCGGCTTGCGTAAAAATTTTTCGCGCCGTGTCTTCTGTCATCCACGCGCGCATTTGCAGAAAAGGCGTTTTATCTTCCGGCGTCCGCGCCACGTCGAAACGCCAGGAACCGTTCGAAGTCTGCACGACGTTCCAGCCGTAGCCCGCCGATTCGGTCGTGTGAATCAAAAGCACGCCCGCCGCGCCGCGCCGCGCCGCTTCCTCGAATTTATAAGTCCAGCGCCCGTAATAAGTCAGCGCCTTGCCGCCGAAAAGATTCGGTTCACCGGTCGTCGCGGGCGGGTCGTTGACCATCATCACCAGAATTTTCCCGCGATAATCTTCGGCGCTGCCTTTGTAGTCGTTCCATTTCTGTTCGGGCGCGTCGATGCCGTAACCCACAAAAACGAGGTCGGCGTCGAGGCGAACGGTTTCCGTCTGCGCGCCGGTAAAGGCGACGAAATCGCTCCCGAATTTGTAGGAAGAGTCGCCGACATTCAAAAGCGTGTCTTTGTCGGCTTTGACGGCGACCAGCGAAACCGGCTGAAAATACGAGCCGTTATTGCCCGGCTTGATGCCGAGCATCTGTAGCTGGTTCGCGATGTATTTCGCCGCCAGTTCGCCGCCGCGCGAGCCGGGCGCGCGACCTTCAAAAGCGTCGTCGGACAGAAATTTAACGGTCGATTTCAGTTTTTCTTCGCTGAAAAGATTGGCGTATTTGCCTTTTGTTTGAGCAGAAACGTGCAACCACGAAAGGCAGATTAAAATCACGCAGGTAAAGATTTTTTCTTTCATATCTCCTCTTTCATAACAACTAACAATTCGTTTTCATTAAAATAAAAACTCTCATTCAAAAAATCGCTTAAACGGATTTCTTTTCTATTTTCCAAATCCTCTTCGCTTCCCGCCCAGCAGCCGAACAATTCGACCGAATCTTCGCATTTCAACAAATCGGAAAGCTGTTTATATAATTGAGCTTGATTCTTATTTGTCGATTCGATTTCAGAAAAATCAGGGTAGGAAACATCTTCTTCCTGTCTAAATCCGCAGCCGCAGCATTCAGACGAATTTACAAAATAAACATGCTTTTTTGAGAAATGTTTAGGCGTAAACACCGGCAGGTTAATACAAACATTTGCATTTTCCTTACTCCATAAGGTCAGCGGAATTTCCTGATCTGACGCCAGATAAAGCATAAAACACATAAATCAGCCTTTTATCAAGCTCATCGCTTCGGCGCGCGTTCGCGCATCTTTGCGAAATCCGCCGAGAACGCTCGAAGTGACCGTCTTCGCGCCCGGTTTTTTCACGCCGCGCAAGGTCATACAGGTGTGTTCGGCTTCCATCACGACCATCACGCCGAGCGGCTTTAATTCATCAAAAAGCGTCTGCGCGATTTGCTGCGTCAGGCGTTCCTGCACTTGCAGCCGACGCGCAAAAATTTCCGCCAGTCGCGCCAGCTTCGAGAGTCCGACGATGCGCCCGCCTTTCGGAATATAGGCGATGTGACATTTACCGACAAACGGCGCGAGATGATGCTCGCAGACCGAAGCAATCGAGATGTCTTTGACAATCACCATCTCGTCGTGCGAATCGCCCGGCAGCGGCACGATATGCTCGCGCGCGTCTTCCCACATTCCTTCCGTCAGCTCCGCGTAAAAATCCGCCACTCTTTCCGGCGTTTTCTGCAAGCCGTCGCGGTCGGCGTCCTCGCCGATGCCTTCCAGAATCAGGCGCACGCCGCGCGCGATTTTTTCCAAATCAACTTTTTTCTTTTTAGCCAAATTCCGCTCCTTATAAGAAATAATTTAACGCAAAGGCTGGCGTACACGAAGGAAATAAAACCGATTTTTGAACTATTTCCGTTTTTGAACTATTTCCGTTTTTGAACTATTTCCGGGAAAGCCTTGCGTCTTTCTGCCTTTGCGCCGTTGCGTTAAATCCGTCCAGTTCCGCGAAAAATCTTTTCAGTTTGTCTTCGTCGAGCTTTCCGTCGCGGCGCACGCTCGAACATAAATCCAGCCCGAACGGCTGGACTTTCGCTACCGCTTCAAAAACATTTTCCGCTTTCAAGCCGCCCGCCAGAAAAACCGGTTTTTTGACGGCTTCGACAATCCTGCGGCTTATCTGCCAGTCGTGCGTTCTGCCCGTTCCGCCGAGCTCTTTGATTTCAAGTTTCTGATTGCCCGAATCGAGCAGAATCGCATCGACTTTTTCCGAAATTTCGACCGCCTCGCGCAAAGATTCCGCGCCGTCGACGTGAACGACCTGAACGATTTTGACCGGCGGCAGAGCCTTTCGCAAATCGTCGTAAGAATCCAAAAAATTATCGCAAATCTGAATCGTATTCGTCCGGCAAATTTTGTGCTGCGCCGCGATTTCGTCCGTCGTCTGTTTGCAGGTCAGCAAAAACGTGCCGATCGGCGGCGGCGCTTTTTCGGCGATTTCCGCAATCGCTTCGAGCGCGATCACGCCGGGACCGGAAGGCATTTCCGACACCAAGCCGAGCGCCGAAGCGCCGTATTTTATCGCCAGATTCGCTTCCGCGACCGAAGAAATGCAGCAGATTTTTACTCGCGGCTTAATCATTTTTTAAATTCTTCAGAACTTCTCGTTCGACTTCGCGCAAAGGCAGATTTTCGCGCTCGGCAATCGCTTTCAACTGGTCGAATTCCGGCTTGGCGTTAACGATTTCGCCGTCGAAGCCGGCAATTTTTACATCGATTTCGCCGTACTTCGTTTCGATTTTTTCAATTCGGCGCGGCAGACAAATTCTTTCCGTTTCGCGAACGCGCAAACCGATAGTCGAAGTTTCCCGAAAAAGCATTTCCGTCAAAATTTCTTTTTTGTCTTTTTCGCAAAGAATCGAAAGCATCGTCGCCGGGCGGTTTTTCTTCATCTGAATCGGCGTAAACCAGCAATCCGCCGCGCCGGATTCAAAAGCGCGCTCCATCACAAAACCTAAGATTTGCGGCGATAAATCGTCAATGTTGGTTTCCAGCAAAATTAGATTTTCGGTCTTCGGGCTAAGTCGCGAAGCCTGCTCTTCGGTCTCCGTTTGTTCATTTTCGACTCGCGACTCGCGACTCTCGACTTCTCCCAAAATTAACCGCAGCGCGTTCGGAAAACCTTTGTATTCCCGCGTGCCCGCGCCGTAAGCCGCGCGCTGGATTTTCATTTCCGGGATTCGACCGAAATCTTCGCAGACGGTCGCGATAATCGCCGCGCCGGTCGGCGTTATCAATTCGCCTTCGATTTCGGTCGAATAAACGGGAGCGTTTTTCAAAAGCTCGGCGACGGCGGGCGGCGGAACGGGAAATTTCCCGTGCGCCATCTGCGCGAAACCGCTGCCGACGTGGATTTTCGAACAGAAGAATTTTTCGATTCCGAGCATTTCAAAACCGATGCACGCGCCGACAACGTCGATAATCGCGTCCATCGCGCCGACTTCGTGAAAATGAACTTTCGACGCGTCGATGCCGTGAATTTTCGCTTCGGCTTCGGCAAGACGCGTAAAAATCGCAATCGCGCGCGTTTTAACCGTTTCGCTCAAACCGGAATCATTAATAATTTTTTCGATTGTGTGCAGATGCCGGTGCGCGTGCTCGTGCGGAACTTTCACTTCGGCGTGCGTGGCGGAAATTCCCGAACGGTCGACCGTTTTGATTTCGATCTTAAAATCGGAAACGTCGAGCAGCCGGATTTGCTCGATTAATTCCCTTTCGCCGACGCCGAGCGCGATCAGCGCGCCGAGAATCATATTGCCGCTCGCGCCGGCGAAACAATCGAAATAAAGTGTTCGCATAAAGATAAAATTCTAGCTTTTTTTACGCGGAAAAGAAAAAGCCCGCGCGGCGTGATACTTTTCCGCGCGAGTTTACGCCATACATTTTAAATCTTTTAAGGAGAAATAATAATGAAAAATTTGCTGGTAAAACTTCTTGTCGTAGTAATGATTGTCTTGACGATTTCCGAAACGAGCTTCGCCGATATTCGCGTCCGGTTC
>DASVRL010000455.1:0-5828 GCA_036388635.1 Pyrinomonadaceae bacterium | reverse complement strand
CGCTGAAGCGGCAATTCCTCTGACAGCAAAGCTCCGAAAGTAGAAAAAGCGTGATACAGCGCTTCCGGTATCAACGTGTGCGACGAAACAATCGATTCTTCCGTTCCGGTTTGTTCTGCCGTCGACGCTGCGTATTCCGCCGGATACATCCGGCGCTGGTTCATTAATAATTCTTTTAATTTATCGTCCGCCTCTTCCAGCGGAATTGTTTTAATCCAAGCCATTTTTCGATTTTCCTTTTTGCTGAAAAAAATAATAATAAACAGGCAAGCCGAGCAGCACCACAAAAACGCCTAAAAGAGCTTGCAGCGGATTTCTGAAAGCGATTAAAAGCAGCACGATTGTCGTCAGCGCCAGAAAAACAATCGGCGTAAGCGGAAAAAACGGAGTTTTATAGCCCGCAAAATCTCGACGGCGAACAACAAAAAGCCCGCCGACCGTCAGGGCGATGAAAAACACGACCACAAAGAAAAAATAAGAAATAATCTGCTCGAAATTTCCCGATAAAATCAATATTGCCGCCAGAACAGCCTGAATCAAAGTGGCGCGGTGCGGCGTTTTGAAGCGCGGGTGCAGGCGGGCGAACGAATCGAAAAACAACCGGTCGCGCGCCATCGCGTAATAAACTCTCGGCGCTGCCATCAGATACGCCACCAGGGTTCCGAAAACGGAAACCACGACAATCGCCGCGAAAATGTTGCCGCCGACCGCGCCGAAAAGAGCTTCACCGGCTTGCGCGGCGAATGTTTCGTCGCTCGTCACATTTCCGGTCGGCACCAGATACATAAAAACCGCGCTCGTCGAAACGTAAATCAGCGTTAATAAACCGACGCCGAGAGCCAGCGCTTTCGGCAGATTTTTCTGCGGCTCGCTGATTTCGCCCGCCATCCGGCTGATTTCCCACCAGCCCGCGAAAGCGAAAAATGCGCCGACCATACCGCCCGCCAGCGCTTCGAACAAACTTTTCGGCGCGGCGAAAAACGGCGTGAAATTCGCCCAATCGCCGCGCCCGCTGGAGAAACCGAAAAAGACTATGAAAAACAGCGTGCCGATTTTCAAGACGGTCAAAACCTGCAAAAGCTTCGCGCTTATCCCGACGCCCAGAATGTTTATGCCAGCCGGAATAAAAACTGCCGCAATCGCGAATATTTGCTTGCCGGCGGGCGAAAGCGGCGCCAGATAACCGACATAACTTGTCATCCCGACGGCGAAAGCCGCCGTCAATCCGGGATCGAGCACCAGCAAAACCATCCAGCCGTACAAAAAAGCCGGAGCTTTTCCGTAAGCCTCGCGCAGGTAGACATAACTGCCGCCCGCTTCGGGAAAACGCGAAGCCAGCTCGCCGTAACACAACGCGCCGCACAAAGCCATCGCGCCCATTATCAGCCAGACCAGCAGCAGCCAGAACGGAGAGCCGACCGATTTCGCCATTCCCGCCGGCGTCAGAAAAATGCCGACGGCGATAACCTGACCGACCAGCAAAGCGATTGCCGTCCAAAGTCCGAATCGGCGCTGTAGTTTATTTTCGGCGTTCATTATTAAAAAGAAAAACGCGCTCCGAGTTGGAAGGCGCGCGGTCCGCCCGCCCCGAAAACGCCGCCCGCCGTCGTCACCGGCTGACCGAAGTTCGGAGAGCCTAAAACGTTGCCGAAACCCGAATAATTCGTGTTGGAAACGCCCAGAATATTCGTCGTGTTAAAGACGTTGAAAATCTCGACCATCGGTTCGAGCTTGACGCGCTCACCGAAGCTGAAAACTTTCGCCAGGCGAAGGTCGAGAGAGCTGAAATCGTCGTTGAAACGAGCGTCGCCGGGAGCGAGCGGCAAAGATTGCCCGTTGACGCCGCCCTGAGCATTCACTTGCCGGATAAACGCGTTCAACTCGGCGGCATTTTTGAAAATCCTGCCGCCCGCGTTGCGCTGGAGTTGCGGGATTCTGGAAGAAGCGTCGGGCAGCAGAATATCCATCGGCACGCCGGAAGCCAGCGTGAAAATCGGCGAAACGCGGAATCCGTAGGGCAAATCGAGCGTTCCGGCGAAAGTGAAACGATGCCGCTGGTCGTTCGGCGGCGGAGCGTATTCCAGTTGCAGGTTGTTTGAATTTACCGGACCGTTCGAGAAGGGAATCTGGTCGTCGTTGGCGTAATTAAAAGCCTTCGAAAGCGTGTAGGAAGCGCGGAAGCCGTAGCGATTCGAGAGCCTTTTTTCGACGCTCAGGAGTAAGCCGTCATAAGAAGTTTTAACGCTCGATTCCAGATTGACGACGCGGTCGGGTCCGCCGACTACCGGATTATTGACGACGCCGACGTTGCGCCCGATGATGAAATGCGTGCCGAAATTATGCAGGTAATCGGCGCGCAAAACGAAATTTCGGGCAAATTCCCACTGCCAGCCGAGATTCGACTGCTGAATCATCGGGTTTTGCATATCGTTGTCGATGATGTTGATGCCCGAAGCGCCCGCGCCCGGCAGCACGAAGCCCGTAAACGGATTGGAAAAAGTCGGCGCGCCCGGACGAAACCTGCCGTTCTGATCGAGAAAAATCGGAACGCCGTTCGGGTCGGTCAAAGCGTTTCCGGCGCGCACCGCGACCGGCAAAGCGCGACCGTCCAGCCCGCGTTCGAGCGTAATCAGCTCAAGCACGATGCGATCGTAATAAATCCCGTAACCGCCGTGAAAGCTCAGCTTGCCGCCGAAAACCGCATAATTAAAGCCGACGCGCGGCGCGAAATTGTTCAAATCGCGCCGGCGCTCGCCGCGATAAAACGAGCTGACCAGCGGATTAATATCGTCGTAACCCGAGTTGTTTTTTTCGTTGGTGTCAACCTGGTAGCGCAAACCGAAATTAAAGGTCAAATTTCGGCGCGCGTGCCAGTCGTCCTGCGCGAAGAAGGCGAAATGCGTGTTATCGACATCGGGCAAAACGAGCGAGCGGTCTGGAAATTGACTGCGCAGCGTGACCGCAAAAAGCAAATCGGCGTCGTTAATCTGCCCGTTGCCGTCGCGGTCGGCGCTGGCAAAATCTTCGACGAATTCGATTCGTCCCTGACGGAAAACGCCCAAATCCAGACTCGCTTTGATACGCTGAATCTCGCCGCCGAATTTTAAAGTGTGGCTGCCGTAAATAGCCGTCAGCGCGTTGCTCAGCTGAATACGGTTCTGCTTTGTCGCCTGCGGAACGCGAAACGAAGAGCCGTCCAGAAGGCTCGGAAAAGTGTATTGAACGCTTTCCGAAACCGGATTCGTGTCGTTCGCGAATCTGTTCAGGCTCAAGCTGAAAGCATTAATTGCGCGCGGCGAAATCACATTCGTCCAGTTAGCCATCAAGGCGTGAAAATCGTTTTTCAGATTTTGCAGGTACGAAGCCGAGCCGATGGCTCTGTCGAGCTTGCTCGCGTTCGTATCTTTTACGTTTTCAAACGTATAGCGGAAATCGAAGCGGTTGCGGTCGCTTGCCTGGTAATCGAGCCGCGTATTCAGCAAAACGTTTTTGAGCGGCGCGGCGGCAAACTCGCGCGTAATGGTGCGGGCGGCGACGTTTCTTCTGCCGACCTGAATCGCGCCGTCCTGATCGCGGTATTCTAACGCGCCGAAAGCGAAAATCTTGTCTTTGACGACCGGAGCGCCGAGCGTGAACGAATACTGCTGGCGGTCGAACGGCGGTTTCGGCAAGCTGCGGTCAGCCGTCGCGGGCAAGCCCTGCAGGCGGCGGTCGCGCTCGAAAAATGAGAACGAGCCGCGCACCTGATTTGTCCCGGATTTGGTGACGACGTTGATGACCGACGAACCGGAACGCCCGTATTCGGCGGAAAAACGATTCGTCACGACCTGAAATTCCGCAACGGCGTCCTGCGAGATATTGACCAGCGAGCCGCCGACGACATCATCGTTGTTGTCCGTCCCGTCAATCATCACGTTGGCGCCGCGTCCGAGCTGCCCGGCGGAAGAAATTAAAACCGTATTCGATTTCGTCGGGTCGAAATTCGGCGCGGGCGAGTTTCCCGGGCTGAGCAGCGCCAGTTCGAGATAATTGCGCCCGTTGAGCGGCAGATTTTCTATTTCTCCGCTCGTGATAACGGTATCGACTTTCGACGTTTCGGTGTCAACGAGAGGCGTCAGAAAGTCATAGCCGTCAAGAGTTACCGTCGTTCCGGCGATTGTCAATTCGCCGTCGACGGTTAGAGTTTGCCCGACGTTCAAGATGACCGAGCTTAAACTTAACGTCTTGAATCCCTGCGCGGAAATTTTTACTTCATAATCGCCGACCGGTAAATTTGAAATCACAAAAGCGCCTTCGTCATTGCTCGAAACGGTGCGCTGCAAGTTCGTCGATTTGTTAGTCGCGGTGACGCTCGCTCCCGGAATCACGGCTCCGACAGGGTCGGTTATAACGCCGGTCAAAGATGCCGTCGTCTGTTGGGCGAAAACAATATTTTGAAATAAAAAACCGGAAAACAGGATAATAATTAAACGGACTCCAAAAGGTTTCATTAGCGAATTCTCCAAAATAAAGTAAATTTCAAGATTTCGGCGAGGAAGCGATTTATTAGTTTGCCGCGTTAATCCGGCAATAAAATCTATAAATAATTATTGCGACCAATCGGTCGGCTGTCTTTCCCAGCGATGTTTTCGTAACTCGGCGAGAAGCTCGCCGGAAAGCGCTCCGGCATCGCTCGCGGCAATATTCGATTCGACGTGGGCAGTCTTTCGCATTCCGGGAATAACGGTGCTGACCGCTTGATTGCTAAGAATAAACCGGAGCGCCAATTCGGGCATCGTCATCGTTTCGGGAACGACGGAGGCAAGCGCCTCGGCACGCTCGACACTCGGTATTAAATTTTCCGGCACGAAATAACTGTTGCGCCAATCGCCCTCAGCCCAGCGGCTGTCTCTCGTTAAAGTTCCGGTCAGCGTTCCTTCATCAAATGGCACGCGGGCGATGACGGCAACGTCCATTTCTACACAGGCGGGAAACAATTCGTCTTCCGGATTCTGGTCGAAAATGTTGTAAATCACCTGAACGGCGTCAATCAAGCCGCTCCGAGCAGCCCGCACGCCGTTCCACGGCTCCCAGCGATTAAGCGAAATTCCGACCGCTTTAATCAAACCCTGCTGCTTTATTTCATCGATCTTTTTCGCCCAGCGGTCGTCTTCCAGCCAGGCGTCTTCCCAAACGTGAAACTGCATCAGGTCAAAGCTTTCCAGACCGGCATTGCGCAGGCTTTTGTGAACGTATTCTTCGATGTGGTCGGGCGGAAAGCATTCGTCGAGTCGGAATTCGCGGCGGCTCGGATATTTAAAATTCTTCGGCGGGATTTTGCTGGCGGTATAAATTTTCCGCGCCGGATTATCGCGCACCAGTTTGCCGAGCAGCGCCTCACTGCGTCCTTCGCCGTAATGCCAGGCGGTATCGAAAAAATTGCAGCCTAAATCGACGGCGCGCCGCAGCGAGTTAAAGGATTCCTCATCGTTCGACTCGCTCCAGCCGCCCATCCCCCACATACCGTAGCCGATTTCCGAAACCGTCCAGCCGGTTCGTCCGAATTGACGATATTTCATAATTTGCCGGAAAAATAAAACTTAATATGATTCAAATCTTTACGTCGATTACAGCAGCGATAACCCCGAAGTCGTCAAACGAACTCTCCTCTGCTGTAGTTTTATCTTCTATTATTTACCTTGAAGTTCTTTCCCCGGAATTAAGTGTGGCGTCTGCCGACCATATCCAATCCGACCGCCGCCACCAGAATTGCGCCTTTGATCAATTCCTGCACGAAATCCCGGATATTCAACAGCGACATCCCGTTATCCAGACTCGCCATAATCAAC
>DASVRL010000454.1:0-21591 GCA_036388635.1 Pyrinomonadaceae bacterium | reverse complement strand
TTAATTTCGAATTTCCTCTAAAACTTTCCGCGCCGCTTCGACTAAATTTCCATCATTGGTAATCATGCGCAGGATTCCGTTCGGCGAAAACGTCGCGCCTTCGTTTTTTGATAAAAAGTCCATCAATTTTTCCGGCGCGATTTTTGAGTTTTCGTTCAATTTAACGGCAAAGCCGTCGCGCGTTTTATCGACCGAAACGAGCCGCAGTTCTTCCGCCAGACGTCTGAGCCGGGCATAATCGAACAGGCATTCGACCGATTCGGGCATTTTGCCGTAGCGGTCGTTGATTTCCGAATAAATCTGCCGCAGATCGCTTTCGGAATCGGCTGACGAAATGCGTTTATAGGTGCGCAGGCGCTGCCCGGTTTCGTTGATGTAATCCTGCGGAATCGAAACGTCCACGCCCAGGTTTATCGAAACGCTCGTTTCGTCTTCGATTTCCTCGCCGCGAATTTCGCGAATCGTGCGTTCGAGCATTTTCACGTATAAATCAAAGCCGAGCGTATCGAGATGACCGGATTGATGACCGCCCAGAATGTTGCCAGCGCCGCGCAGTTCCAAATCCAGCGCCGCGATACGGAAACCCGCGCCCAAATCGGAAAATTCGCGAATCGCCGAAAGACGGCGGCGCGCAATCGGCGTCAGTTCCAGTTCTGACGGAATCAAAAGATAAGCGTAAGCGCGGCGGCTCGAACGCCCGACGCGCCCGCGCAGCTGGTAAAGCTGAGAAAGCCCGTAATTGTCGGCGCGATTGATGATAATCGTGTTCGCGCGCGGAATGTCGATGCCGTTTTCGATGATCGTTGTCGCCACCAGAACGTCGTATTTGAAAGCGACGAAATCCAAAACCGCCTGCTCCATTTCCTTTTCGCCCATCTGCCCGTGAGCGACGATGATGCGCGCGTTCGGCACGATTTTTTTGATGTGCGCGGCGATTGTCTCAATCGTTTCGACGCGGTTGTGAACAAAGAAAACCTGTCCGCTGCGCGCCATTTCCAGCTCGATTGCCGATTTAATGACGCTTTCGGAAAACTGCACGACCTGCGTGTTAATCGCCAAGCGGTCGCGCGGCGGCGTTTCGATAACCGACATATCGCGCATTCCGAGCAGAGACATATTCAGCGTGCGCGGAATCGGCGTCGCCGACAAAGTCAAAACATCGACTTTCTTTTTCAACTGTTTTAATTTTTCTTTATGCCCGACGCCGAAGCGCTGTTCTTCGTCGACGACAACCAATCCGAGCTTCGGCAATTTCACGTCGTTCGACAAGATTCGATGCGTTCCGATTAGAATGTCAAGCTCGCCTTTTTCGGCTTTTTCGACGACGGCTTTCTGCTCTTTCGGCGAGCGAAAACGCGATAAAAGCTCGATGGAAACGGGAAAGGCGGCAAAGCGTTTTTTGAAACTTTCGAAATGCTGGTATGCCAGAACGGTCGTCGGCGCGAGAATGGCGACTTGTTTGGAATCCATCACGGCTTTAAACGCCGCGCGCATCGCCACTTCCGTTTTCCCGTAGCCGACGTCGCCGATGATTAATCTGTCCATCGGCGTTAAGGTTTCCATATCGCCTTTGACGGCTTCGATGGTGGTCGATTGGTCGGGCGTCAGCTCAAACGGGAAGGCGTCTTCAAATTCTTCCTGCCAGGGGCTGTCGGCGGAAAACGCAAAGCCCTGCACGAGTTTTCTTTCGGCGTAAAGCCGCAAAAGCTCGTCCGCCATATCGCGCATCGCGCGCTTGGCTTTCGCTTTCGTCTTTTGCCAGCCGATGCCGCCCAGGCGGTCTAAAGACGGCTGCGTCGCCTCGCCCGAAGAATAGCGCGAAACCAAATCCAGACGTTCGACCGGCACGAAAAGCTTCGCGTTGTCGGCGTAAATCAAAAGCATAAACTCACGCGAAACGCCTTGCGATTCAATAATTTGCAAGCCCTCGAAGCGCCCGATGCCGTGGTCGACGTGGACGACATAATCGCCCGGCTTCAAATCGCGAAAGTCGGAGATAAACGCGCCGAGCTTCGATTTGCTTTTCGTCCTTTGCGCTTTGTCCTTCGTCCTTTGAAATTCCGCCTGCGTCGTCTCGCCGAAAATATCGTTTTCGGTCTGAACGGTTAAATCGAGCGAGGGAATTTCAAAACCGTTCGACAAATCGCCGACCAGCAGTGAGCTGCCCGGCAAATGCGCGTCGTAATCGCGCAAAATCTCGGTTAATCGTTCAGCCAGTCCTTGCGATTGCAAAACGACGATTCGTCCGTTGTCGGGTGTTCGTTGTCCGCTGCCTAAACTCTGCGTCTCGGCGTCTCGGCGGTTTAATTCGCCGGCAAAATCTCTGATATTGCCGTGAAACTTTCGGGTCGAGCGCGATTGAATCTCGAATTCGACGGGTTTTTCGGCGGTCGAAAACAGGAAAAGCGGTTTCCGGTCTTCAGTTGGCGGTCGGAGGCTGCCGATAGTTTCAAATTCCAGTTTGGAATCCGAAATTTGAAATTCCTCGTCGGTTTCGGCGGCGGCGAGTCCGAGCGCGCGAAGCTCGATGCGGCGGTTCCGGCTCAAACAATCGCGCAATTGTTCGGCGCTCAAAAACAATTCTTCCGGCGCGAGCGCGATATCGTCCGCCGCCTGCGTTTCCGCGTAGCGATTCGCCAGATTCTCGTACAGTTGCGCAAGCGCCTGCTCGATAACGGTCGGCTCGTCAACGACGAAAATCGTTTCCGGCAAATAATCAAACAAATTCGATTTTCGCGGATTTATCAATGAAATCAAAAATTCCCAGCCGGAAAACGTTTCGCCTTCGTCGGCGAAATCGGTGCGGTCTTTCAGGTTTCGCTGAAATTTTTCGTCGGCAAACCGGTCGCGCGCGAAAAACGCCCAGTCTTTAAAATCTTTTTCGTTGGCGCAAAATTCGCGCATCGGCGCGAGGCGTACTTCGCGGATTTGATTGACGGAAAGCTGCGTTTCCGCGTCGAATTCCCGAATCGAATCGACCGTGTCGCCGAAAAATTCGACGCGCACGGGATTTTCCGCGTCCGGCGACCAGATGTCGATAATGCCGCCGCGCATCGAAAACTGCCCGTAATTATAAATCGGTTCTTCGCGGACGTAGCCGCAGCCGGTTAGATTCTGAATCAATCTTTCGGGCGGAAAATCTTCGTCGCGACGCAGAAATGCGCCGTAATTTTTTATTTCCTGCGGCGCAACCGTTTTTGTTATCAGCGCTTTGGCGGAAGTCAAAACGAACTGCGCTTTCGCGTGCGTCAATTTCCAGAGCGTCAAAGCGCGCTCTTCCTGCGTTTCGGCGTGCGGCGAGATGCCGGAATAAACGTCGGTTTCGAATGAAGGAAGAACCAGAAGTTCTGAATTCCGGGTTCCGGGTTCTGAATTCTCATTTTGCCGGCGGCTGACGGCGGCTGGCGGCTGATTTCTCCAAAAACCCAAATCGCACGTCCACGTTTCCAGTTCCTTATTCGTTTCGGCGACGACGGCGAATGTTTTTCCGGTTTCGTGCTGTAATTGCGACAAAACGAAGGCTTTGGCGGAAATCGAAGTCAGCCCGCCGAGCGAAATAATACGCGTTCCGCGCTTGATTTCGTCGCGCAGGCGGTTTAGTTCAGTTCGCGCTTCGGTCGAAAAACTCATAATGTTTGAAATCACAGATTACCACATCGGGAATTACGAAAGAAAAATTACGAATTACGAATTTTGCATAAAATTTCGACGCGTAATTTGTAATTCGTAATTCGTAATTGCTTTCCGGTGGTTTATAATTTCTTTTCTGTCAGCGAGAAACTTATGAATATTCCCGAATTTACCGAAATCATCGAGCCGAACGACCAGACTGAAGCCCGGCGCGAGCATTTGGAAAAACTGCGCGCGCTGGTCGGAAACGTTTATCCGAACAAATTCGACCGCAGCCGCCTGACGGGCGCAGAAGACACGATTACGCGAATCGTCAATTTTGCCGAAGTCACCAGACACGTTCCGCAGCTGGCGGAAGGCGAGCGACCGGAAAAGGAAGCCAAAGAAGCGATAAACGCCAAATTAAAAGAATTCGGCACCGTGCGCGTCGCCGGAAGACTCGCCACGCCGCCGCGCCTGATGGGCAAAGCCGCGTTCGTTCACTTGAGCGACGGAATTTCGCGCCTGCAGGTTTATATCCGACGCGACGACATCAAAGGCGTGGCGAACGACGCGGAAAATTCGGAAGTCGGCGGTTGGGAAATTTTCGGGCTGCTCGACCACGGCGACTTTATAGGCGTCGAAGGCTTTCTGTTTATCACGAACACGGGCGAGCTTTCGGTTCACGTGGAAAAATTGCAGTTTTTGTCGAAAGCGATGCTGCCGATGCCCGACAAAATGCACGGCATCGCCGACGCGGAAATCAGGCAAAGACAGCGTTACGCCGATTTAATCGGTTCGAGCTTGCAGGTCGAGCACGAAGGCTTGACGACGCGCGAGGTTTTTGAAATTCGCGCGAAAACGATTTCTTCGATTCGCGCCTTTTTAGAACAGCACGGCTACATCGAAGTCGAAACGCCGATGCTGACGCCGAAGGCTACGGGAGCGGCGGCAAAGCCTTTCGTCACGCATCACAAAGCGCTCGACATCGATTTATACGCTAGAATCGCGCCGGAACTTTATCTGAAAAGATTAGTCGTCGGCGGTTTCGAGAAAGTTTATGAATTGAACCGAAACTTTCGCAACGAAGGCATTTCCTACAAGCACAATCCCGAATTTACGATGCTCGAATTTTACTGCGCTTATATGGACGTAAACGGGATGATGGATTTTTGCGAGGAGCTTTTGCGTCAATCGGTCGAGAAAGCGAAAGGAAGTTTAAAGGTTAATTACGAAGGTAACGAAATCGATTTCGGCAAATTCGAGCGGGTCACGATGCGCGAGGCGATTCAAAAATACGCGCCTCAGGCTGAAATCACCGAAATTACCGAATGGAATATCATTAAGTTGTTTGACGAATTTGTCGAGCCGAATCTGATTCAGCCGACTTTCATCGTTGATTACCCGAAATCAATCTCGCCTTTATCGAAGGCTTCGCCCAAAAATCCGCAGATTGCCGAGCGTTTTGAATTATTCATCAACGGTATGGAATGCGCCAACGGGTTTTCGGAATTGAACGACCCGCGCGAGCAATACGAGCGTTTTGTCGACCAGATGGCTGAGCGCGAGCGCGGCGACGAGGAAGCGATGATTCTGGACGAAGATTACATTCGCGCTTTGAGCTACGGGATGCCGCCCGCCGCCGGCATCGGCATCGGCATCGATAGATTGGTGATGCTTTTGACGAATAAGCATTCCATCCGCGACGTGATTTTGTTTCCGCATCTCAGACCGGAAAGAAAAGCTTCGGCGGCAGACGGCGCGGAGGAAAATTAAAAACGCGAAAACATTGCAAACGCGACGGCGCGTTTTCGTCTTTATAAGGTAAAATGAACGGAAATTACGGTCGCCCGTCATAAATGCGCCCGCAACCGATTCGAATGTCGGAAAAACCGTTGATAAATCAAAAAAATAAATCGAGGAGATTAAAAAAATGGCACAGGAAGAAACAAACAAACCGGAAGAAGAACAACCCGAGAGTGATGCGCAGGGCGCAGGCGAACCGACCGACGAGCCGGGCGGCGAAGAAATCGACGACGGCTGCGGCGGCAATCCGTAAAAATTATATCGAAGGCTGAGTTAAACGAATCTGCGATAAGTCGCCTGACACTTCATAACACGCGGGCGCGGAAAACTCGACCGAAGCTTAATTAAAATAAAAAAACGACGAATGTAAGTTCGTCGTTTTTTTATTTTCAGGCATTTTCAAAATTCAAAACTGCTTGAAATTATGGCGCAAACCGGCTTTCCGGAGGATTTGGAGCGAATCCGGTTTTCCGCCTTTATTGAACTGCCGGCAAAGCCGCTATCGCCTGCGCATTGGAATTTCCGAACGTCGCGCCCGTGTAACCCTGATTGGACAACAACAGATACCAGACGCCCTGACGCCGCACGGCGATGTCGGTTTTCGCGTCGCCGTCATAATCCGCCGCGACCGGTTCGTCGCCGTTTTGTCCGAATTTTGTGGCGGCGAAGATAAAAGCGCCGTTTGACGAAGAAAGATACTGATACCAGTTTTCGTCAGACGGTCGAAACACGACGAAATCGGTTTTGCCGTCGCCGTTGAAATCGCCGACTGCCGGAATATCGCCGTTGGTTCCGAACTGTGTCGCCCGGAATTGGTCGCCCGATGCGCTCGCCAGCCAGTAAAACGTTCCGTTTGACGGGCGAAAAACGGCGATGTCGGCACGCCCGTCGCCGTCAAAATCGGCAGCGGTCAAAGCGATGTCGCTCGCCAGACCGAAAGACGCGGCTTTCATCTGATTGTTCGAGCTTTGCAGAATATACCAGACGCCGTTTGAAGGTCGCCGCACGGCAACGTCGGCTTTGCCGTCGCCGTCGTAATCGGCGGGAACCGGCTGGTCTTCGGCTGCGCCCCAGCGAATCGCGGCGAAACCGCTCGTCGATTGCATCAGATACCACACACCGTCTGCCGGGCGATAAACAGCGAGGTCGGTTTTGCCGTCGCCGTCGTAATCGGCGGCGGCGATTTTGTCGCCGTTTGCACCGAAATGAGTTTCCGTCGCCTGATTGTTGCGGCTGTTTAGAATCGACCAGTTACCGGAAGACGTGAAAACGCCTAAATCCGCGCGTCCGTCACCGTCAAAATCAAATCTTGCGCGTCCCGACTGTGACAAATTCAGCAGCCGGGCGATATAAGTTCGGTTTGCGAGATTATTGCCCGAGCCGATAATCGTAAAGTTGCCGCCGATCAGCACTCGACCTTCGCCGTCCAATGCCAAACTTAGAACTTCTTCGTTGACATTGTAAGTTGTCGAGTCGAGACTGCCGTTTGCCGTAAGCTTCGCCAGATTCTGCCGCGCTTGCCCGCCGAACGCGTTAAAATTGCCGCCGACCAGCAGGTTCCCGTTCGGCAACACCAGGAGAGCGTTGATTCTGCCATTAGCGCCCGTTCCGGCGTTAAAAGTATTGTCCGGGCTGCCGTCAGAGTTCAGACACACGACGCTGCTCGGCTGATTGGTTTCTGCGTAATTGACCTTGACGACCAAAATCTGATTGTTGGAAAGCAAGGCGATAGCGGAAATTTCCTTGTTTTCTTCGTCGGTGATTTGAAACGTCTGGTCGGTGCTGCCGTCCTTGTTCAGACGGGCGACAAAGCTTTTTCTGATACCGTTTGTGTCGTATCTGCCGGCGATGATAATTCTTCCGTCCGGCTGTATCGCCAAATCGTATATGTCTACCAGATTGTATGCGGCATAAATCGATGCGTTAAATGTTGTATCGCGTGTTCCGTCCGCATTTAACTTAACCGGCGCGAGCGGATCAGCCGCCACGCGCCGCGAGCCGGCAAGCATTATCTTGCCGCCGCTTAAAATAACGGGCTTGTTTTTTGCGCCGTTGCAGCAGGCAAAATACGGGTTTATCAAGACGTTGGTATTGAATGTCGAATCGATGCTGCCGTCCGCGTTCAGGCGCACGACGCTTCTTTTCGTCACGCCGTTCAAAGTGTATACGAAATCGCCGGAAACTATAATTTTTCCGTCCGTTTGCAGCGCGACGTGAAAGATGGTGACTACCTGCGTGAAGGAATTTCCCGCGCCGCTCGTATTGGTTTGAAACGACGTATCGAGCGTGGAGTCGGCATTCAGGCGGGCGATTTTGAAGCGCGCCGAATTATTGACCGCATCGAATTTGCCGCCGACGATGATTTTTCCGTCCGGCTGCGCGGCAATGGCGCGAATACTGCCCGGATTCGCTGTCTGCCAGCCGATGCCGCCCGCGTTAAACGTCGTGTCGAGAGCGCCGCCCGGCTGAATGCGCAAGAAATAATTAGGGACGGATGTGCCGCTGCTGCCGTTAAGACTGTCGCCGACGATAACGCCGCCGTTCGATTGCACCGTAAACGTGCTGAAAAAGGTTGCGTTAAAGGTCGCAAACGAAACGTCGGGCGTGCCGTTCGAAAGAAATCTTTTAATCGGAGTGACATCGCTTATTCCTTGCGCGACCATAATGTTGCCGTCGCTTCCCAAAGCCATCGATTTCACTCCGCTGGGAAAATCGACGCGCGTAAAGCTCGTATCAATGCCGCCGTTTTCGTTTAATCGCTGCATCGCCAGCGCCTCGAGCAAGAGAATTTTGCCGTCGGGCTGAACGACCAATTTCTTAAGCTGATTGCCGAGTGGTGAGTCAGTGAATGAAGTGTCCGGCGTTCCGTCCTCGTTGAGTCTTTTGATCGTCGGCGTGGCAAGCGAGAGGGCAACTATCACTTTGTTGTTCTGCGTCGCGACTCTTTCGACCGACCCGGAAGCAGAAACGAATTGAAACGAAGTATCCGTCGAGCCGTCGTCGTTCAGCCGAATCACCTTCCGGTTGGAAGTGAAAACTCCGCTGAGCACTAATCTGCCGCTTGCGTCAATCGCTGCCGCGAAGATGTCACTGCCGGCGGACTCGGTGAAATTAAACGCTGTGTCCGGCGTGTAGTCGGCGTTCAATCGAACCAGCTGTTTGCCGGGCGAGGTTTGTCCGCTGAATCTCAGGTTCGAGCCGGTGATAACAATTTTTCCGTCCGGCTGAAGTATAATGCCGCCCGGCTGGCTCGTCGGCGCGAGAATCGCGCTGTTAAGCGTCTGGTCGAGCGTTCCGTCGGCATTCAGGCGAGCCAGCTTGCCGATCGGCTGGCGATTGTAAGAATTAAAATTTCCGACGACCAGCATTTTTCCGTCCGGCAGCATTGTAATCGAGTAGACCTGTTTATTGCTGAAGGAATTGGTTTGAATTTCAGGATTAAATAACGGGTCAACCACCACATCCGAATTGCCCGGACTCGAAGCGAAAGCCGCGGCGCCGCAAATAAATATGGCGAATAAAAGCGCGAATACTCGTTTGAATAAATCGAATGACGAAGCTTTTTTTACGTTTTTTTGTGATTTTATCGCTGTTTTTAACATAGATTTATATTTCTAAAGTCGAGTTTTATTTTTCTTGTCAGCACTTGTTTAAATGATTTTTCGTTACTGGTTGTGGTGGGCAGGCGGCTGATTTGCAGGAAAGCCGTTACCGAAGGAAAGGCTGAAATTTAACTTTCAGCTAAGATGCTAATAAATTATACACAAATTTCAACATAAATAAACATTTTTTATAATAGACGGTAACCCAGGCTTTTTATAAATTGAGTAATAAATAAAATCTGAAATTGCCTCGATCGGCGCGGTTTTGATTAATAAAGGCGACGCGTTGTGAAAATCTTCGCGCGCTTTGTTAGACTTTAGACTTATCAATAAATCAACTGAGAAAGGGAAGAATTATGTTTAAAGACACCGAATCGCAACTGGAAACAATCAAGGAAATTTTCGCGCAGGCAAAACAGGAAGACAATTGGAATCTCGAAGAGCCGATGCTCTACAGCTTTTATTTCGTGGACGAAAGCGTCGAAAAGCTGGAAAAACTCGGACTGAAACTAGAATCCGACGGCTATGATTTCGTAGATATTTTCGAACTCGGCGACGAGGAAACCAACGAATCGACCGGCGAATATCTGCTTCATATCGATAAGGTCGAGACGCACACGCCCGAATCTTTAGCCGAAAGAAACGTTCTATTTCAAAAACTCGCCGACGAATACGAAATCGAAACCTACGACGGCTGGGAATTCGGTGAAGTCGGCGACGACGAAGACGAAGAAGAAGGGGAAGAAGAAGAAGAAGCCGACAAAGAATAATTATCCATAGATAAACGCCGATGAACGCAGACAGGAATAGCATTTGAAATCTCAAATTTGAATCTGTGTTCATCGGCGGACGATATTTTGTTTTAAATTGAAAAATCACGACGCACAAAATGAGCCTGCCGGAAATCACGAAAGCGTAAAAACCCTGCGTTTGTGGCAGATGATTTTTCTCGGCAAAGGCACGCCGGCGCGTCAATTTGTACACGCTTTTATCAGCATCGCGCTCCGACTTTTTTTTCGCCGCATCGAAGCGAGCAATGTCGAAAAAGTGCCTGAAAAAGGCGCGGTCATCTTTGTCCTTAATCATCCGAACGGCGCGGTTGACCCGGCTCTGGTGTTTGTCAGCCTGCCGCGGCGCGTTTCGTTTCTCGCCAAATCCACGCTTTTTGCCATTCCCGTCGCCGGATTTCTGCTGCGGACGCTCGAAGCGCTTCCGGTTTATCGACGAATCGACGCGGCGGGCGATATGTCGAAAAATCTGCGAACTTTTGAAGTCTGCCGCGAACTTTTAAATCGCGGGCGCTGCATCGCGATTTTCCCCGAAGGCATTTCGCACAACGAAACCAAGCTCCAACCGATGAAAACCGGCGCGGCAAGAATCGCCCTCGGCGCGCTCAGCATTCACTCGACATCATCAAACGAGGCAGAAAGGGCGGGCAGATTGGAAACCGAAAACCAAATTTCAAATCTCAAATCTCAAAACGAAGCCCGCAGCCCGCAACCCGAAGCCCGCATTAACTTAAAAATAATGGCGGTCGGGCTTTATTACACTTCTAAAACCGCCTTTCGCAGCGAAGCGCTGATTCGTTACGGCGAAATTTTTGACGTCGAACCGGTCGAACCGGACGAAAACGGCGAGCCGCCGCGCCAGCCCGTGCAGGATTTAACGGACAAAATCGAAACGGCTTTAAGAAATGTCACGCTGAATCTCGAATCCGAACAGGAACTCGATACGATTCTCAAAGCCGAAGCCTTATTTTCGTCGGTTTATCAAAATCTGCTTTTTAAGCAAACGCTGGCGCAAAGCTTTCAGCATCTGCAAAATCTGGCGGAAAAATACAAGCTGCTCGGCGAAAACGAACCCGAAAAAATGCGCGAGCTGAACAAAAAAATCGCGCAGTATGAAAACGATTTGAAAACGAGCGGCGTGACGGCGGAAAGCCTTTCCGTGTTGCAGCATCCGACCTTTTATGTGCTGCGCTATCTGGTTTTGCGCGTATTGCTTTTAATCCTGCTTTCGCCGGCGGCAATCGTCGGCGCGATTATTCATTCGCCCGCGTATGTTTTCTCGAATTTTATCGGCTTGATGTTTCGAACGCACGGCGCTGATGCCGCCGGCTCGACGTATAAAATTCTGGCGGCGTGTTTATTTATGCCTCTGACCTGGCTGATTACGGCGGGCGTCGTTTTCTGGTTTTTCGGCTGGCAGTTTGCGCTCGCCTCGATTCCGCTGACGATTTTGTGCGGCTACATCGCTTTGCGCTCGTCCGAGACGTTGATTGATATGACCGTCTGGCTCAAATCGGCGTGGCTTTTATTCAGGCAAAAAGGCTTATTTCTGCGTCTTCTTTTAAAACGCGAAGCCCTGCGCCAGGAAATCGGCGAGCTGATTGAGAGAGAATGAAATTGAGAAAAAATGAAAATCATTTTTTACACCGCATTCGCGCTGGTCGCTTTTGCTTTCAATTCGATTTTGTGTCGTTTGGCGCTCGGCGCGGAAGTCATTGACGCGGCGAGCTTTACGACGATTCGTCTGGTTTCCGGCGCGTCGGTTCTCGTTTTAATAAATTCGTTTCTCGGCAAAAAAGAAGCGCGGGCAAAAAGCGGAAACTGGCTTTCAGCCTTTTTTCTTTTCGCCTACGCGATTTGTTTTTCGCTCGCCTACATAAATCTGACGACCGCGACGGGCGCTTTAATTTTGTTCGGCGCGGTGCAATTAACAATGATTGGCGCGGCGCTGGCGAAAGGCGAAAGACCGCAGATTCTGGAATGGCTCGGATTATTTTTCGCCTTTGCGGGGCTGGTTTATCTGGTTTTTCCGGGATTGTCCGCGCCGCCGTTTTTAAGCTGCGCGTTGATGGCGGCGGCGGGCGTCGCGTGGGGCTTTTACACCTTGCGCGGGCGCGGCAGCCGGAATCCTTTAGCCGAGACGACCGGAAATTTTCTGCGCTCGGTGCCGATGATGCTTTTGGTCGCGCTGCCTTTGATTTACCGGATTCATCTATCGCCGAAGGGAATTATTTTTGCCGTTTTGTCGGGCGCGATGGCTTCGGGCATCGGTTATTCGGTCTGGTATGCCGCGCTGAAATATCACACGGCGACGCGCGCGGCGATTTTGCAGCTTTCCGTTCCGGCTCTGGCGGCAGCCGGCGGCGTGATTTTTCTGGCGGAAATTATCTCCGCGCGCCTGCTCTTGGCAAGCGGCTTGATTCTCGGCGGCATCGCTCTGGCGATTTTCGGAAAAGCGAAACCGCAGAGAAAAGAGGCGATGAACGACGAATGATGAACGCGAAATTCGCAATTCATCGTTTCGCTTTAATAATTTATCACCGGCTTTAGCTGCGTTTAATTTTTTTTGAATTCCGCAATGAAAGCATAGCGCCGCGCGACGGAAGTGATTTTCAGTTTCCCGACGCCTTGTTTTTCCAAATCTTCCAGATACGGCATCAAATCGCCCCAGAATTGAACGTGAAATTTTCTGAGCCAGCCTTTCAAAATTTTTTGAAACCAGCGCGGCAAATCTTTCTGGTCGTAAAAATCCACGATGTAAAACGAGCGCCCGCTTTTCAGATTTGCCAGCGCATTGTGAATCGACTCGCGCCAGACGGGAATCATCGAAATCGAATAACTGAAAAAAATAGTGTCGAAAGGCTCGTTTAAATCAAAAGTTTCCCGGTAATCAAAAGTATCGGCAAGCGCGGTTTCAAGCGTCGCGTTTTTCAGATTTCGCGCGTCAGATTTCGCCTGCGCCGTTTTGAGCATCGCCGACGAGGCATCCAGCCCGAAAAAATTCGCCTGCGGAAAACGTTTCGCCAGAATGATTAAATTTCTGCCGGTTCCGCAGCCGACCTCCAGAACGTTTTCGCCCGCCCGCACGTCGATTTCCGCCAGCAAACGGTCGCGCCCCAAAAGGTAATATTTCCGGGTCAAATCGTAAAAGTATCGCTGGTGACGATACATTTTGTCCATACTTTCGAAAGCGTCGGTCATAGTTTAGGAAAGTTGCAGAGAGTTGCGCAAAGCTGCGGAGAGTTAAAACGCTTGCCGAAAGTCGAAACGTCGAACCTGCTTTTAACTGTGTGCAGCTTTCCGCAAACTTTCCGCAAATCTCAATTCAAAATATACAAATGAAAGCCGCCGTAAATCGAGGCGCGGTCTTGCTTAAAAAGTTTTCTGGAAAAGTCTTCCTCGTAAAAGAATTTCGCGCGTAAATCTTTCGGCAGATTCGTTTCAATCGGCGACGCCGCGCCCGCCGTGCGAAAAATTATCCGCGCGCCTTTTTCGCCTTTTTCCGCGATTGCCGACCATAAATCGGTCATCGCGTCGGCGTTCATCCAATCCTGCGCGTCGAGAAAAACGAAACGGTTAAAAGTATCGACGGGCTGACGTTTGATTTCTTCGGTGACGGAACCGATTTCGGTGCGCAGTCGACCGGCGTTTTTCTTCAAAGCTTCGTAATTTTCCCGTTTCAGATATTCCGGCACGGCACACCGATTTTCCGTATCGTATTTGCGCGCAAACGCCTGCCAGGCAAAATAATTTTCGTAAATCGGGTATTCGACGGCGAGACGTTTCGCTCTTTCTTTATAAACGTCGATGACGCTGCCGCCGTCGGCTAAATCTTTTTTCAGCTCGTCGTACTGCTGCGGCGGAATGCCGAGACCGAACATCGTCACGGGCATTTTGCCGATGGTTTTGATCAGAGCGGAATCGAAAAAAGGCGCGATGTATTTTTCGTAAAGCTTCAATTGTTCTTCGGGCGTTTGCGCTTTTAAAAGTTCTTCGGGCTTGCAGCCCAAAAGACGCGAGAATTTATGAAAGAAGCGCAGAAAATAGCCGTTGCGCGAGTGCTCGTAAAGACCGCCTTTGCGGAAAAAATTGATGCGTTTTCCGTGGGCGATTTTGCCGATAAAAGAATTTGATTCCCAGAATTCACGCGTCTGGTCGTCGAGCTTCGGCGCGATGAATTTTTGATAATTTTCGACGTTGCGCGCCCCTTTGCCGTAACCGAAAAAGGCGAAAAAATCTTCGTGTTCCGGCAAAAACTCGAGCGCGGCGATTTTCAGATTGAGCAGAAAAATATGATGTCGATTCAGGTCGACCGCCGTCACCCGTTCGGGGTTTTCGACCAGGTAATTCAGCGCGTTGCAGCCGCCCGATGAAATCGTCAGGATGCGCGATTTTTCGTCTAACCGAAGCGCCTGCAAATCGACGCGCGGGTCTTCCCAGATTTGATTGTAAACAAAGGCGTCGAACCAGACGGCGAAAAGCTTCTGCAAAATGCCTTGTTTGCTGGCGGTTTTTTTGTTTTGGACTGCGCCTAAAACTAAATCTTGTTCTGGATTCATAAAGTTTCAGGTTTCAGATTTCAAGTCGGATAATCCGTTTGAACCGGGACTTGAAATTTGAAACGCCTGAGATTTTTTAAATGTTCATATTTTTAGCGAAATGCTCAATTATTTTCGGTTTCAGCTCCGGAGCCATAAAATCCGCCCATCTGCCGAGCCCGACCACAAAGCCCTTTAGGTCTGCTTCGACTTTCTCAAGTGATACGCGCATTTCATCTACGCCAAAATCAATAAAATCGACTCCGTCGGCTTTTTCATCTTGCCAAACTCGAATGCCGCCGTCAACGAACTCGACTGCCGGACTCGGGTCGTGTCCTGCCCAGACAATATTTCCGCTCGGCACGTCTAACCATTCGCGCCAATTTTCCAAACCGCAGCAGCAGCCCGGAACGATTCTCACCTGCTCGTCCTCGGAAAACCGCAAACCGCCCGGCAAAATAAAATCTTCGGCGACAAAGGCATTTAAAGTGTCGATTGCTGACGGTTGAACTTCAAGATGGGAATTATACGAGCAGGCGGTCAAAATTAAAGAACCGATTTCTTCGACGGTTGTGCCGGAAAACAATCTCAAAAATGACCAATCGCCGACGGCAGCCACAGCCCAGGGCAGATTGCCCTGAAAAGGCTGTATTTCAACGACGGCTTCGATTGTTTTCCGAGGCATCAATTTCCGCTTCTCCGACAAAAGCCGGATTATTCATTTACCATCACTTCGACCGGGTCGATTCCCGAAGCGCGCCACGCCGGATAGAGCGCGCCGGCGAGACTGCCGCCGACCGCGATGATAATCGCCGTCAGAATCCAGCTCGGGCTGAATTCAAATGCCAGCTCAAAACCTTTTCCGATAATGAAAGCGGCGAGAAACGAAACCGCCAGACCGAGCAGAATGCCGAGCACGCCGATTAAAAACGCTTCGCTTTCGATGGTCGAGATGATAAAGGTTTTTGACGCGCCGAGCGATTTTAAAATGCCGATTTCCTTGCGTCTTTCCGTAATCGTCGTATACATCGAAAGCAAAACGAAAATCGTGCTGACAAACGCGCCCAGACCGACCAGCACGCGCAGGAAAAGATTCAAACCCGGCACGCGTTCCTGCGCGTCGATGATCAAATCGCGCGTTAAATTGATTTTATTGCCCGGCAAAGTTTCATTGATGCGGGCGGCGACTTCTTCGACGTTCGCGCCGTCTTTCAGCTTAACTAAAATGTATGTGCATTTGTTCGGCGCTTCGAGCGCGTCCTGCATCGCGGCGAGCGACATTTTTATTCTCGCGCCCGACGGCGGCGCAAAAATTCCGACCGCCGTGTAGGATTTTTTGAAAAGCTCGATTTTATCGCCTATTTTGACGTTTTCTTCTTTAAGGTAGCGTTCGTCCAGAATCACTTCGTCATTGGCAGTCGCGGCGCGTCCCTCGAGAATCTGCATATCGTTCATTTCGGCAAACGGCTGCCACTCGACGCCGTCGATTTGCTGGATTCCCCAGCGGTGGCTGGGATTCGGCGTGATGTAGCGAATCACGGGAACGGTCGTCTCGACGCCTTCGATTTGCTTTAATCTCTCGGCGTAAGCGGTCGAAACCGAAGCGTTCGAGCTTGCCAATTCCATCGCTCCGGGACGCGTGAAAACGATTTCCGCTTTCCAGTTCGAAGCGCGCCGCGCCATATCATTCGTCATTCCGCGCGCCAGACCCGTAAACAAAATAACCAGCACCACGCCCAAGGCGACGCCGACGACGCTGATCAGCGTGCGAAAAGGACGGGTTTTTAAATTGGCTAAAACTAATTCTAACATCTGCGTTTACCCGCGTTCATCGGTGATTAGAACTTCCCGCACAAAATCGAAATTTTTCGTCGCTTCAATATCGGTAAACAAATCTTTGCGCTTCTGAAAATCTTCATACATTCGGTCGTAAGTTGCAAACAGGTTGTCGGTCGATTTTTCGCGCGTGTTTTCCAGAGCGGTTTCGATAGCCTTTTTTACCTTTTGCTCGCGCCCGCCGTGAACTTTAACGATTTCATAAACGGCGGCGGCAAAATTTTCGCCCGTCGGCTCGACCAGCCACGCGTTATCGTCCGTCGCGTACGACAAAATTCCGCCGGAATTCGGCGCGAGCGTCGGCGCGCCCGACGCCATCGCTTCGAGCGGCGCGATGCCGAACGGCTCGCGCGGGTTCGGATGCACGAAAACGTCGCAGTTGGCGTAATAATCCGCCAGAGTTTCTTTGTCTAAATGACCTAATTGAATGATTTTACCGGGAAAATTCTTATCGGTTTCCTTTTGCAGCCAATCGGATTCGGGACCGGCGCCGGCGACCAGAAGGCGAAAATCATTTTCCTTGTCCGGCGCCAGAATCTTCATCATTTCGACCAGTAAACCGATATTTTTTTCCGGCGAGATGCGTCCCGCGTAAAGCAGAACGATTGCGCGTTCGGAAATATTCGCTCGCTCGCGCATCTGGCGTTTAACGGCATCGGATTTTCGGTCGGCGCGAAAAACTTCGGCGTTGACGCCGCGCGGGCAGACGTAAATTCTTTCTTCGACCGGAATGCGCGGCGCTTTGAAAAACTGCCAGCACTTATTTAAAAACCAATCCGAGCGGCTTGAGTTTTCGGCTTTTTTGTAGGCGTTATAAAATTCCTGCGCCGTGTAAACCGAATTGGCGATGTGAAAATCGAAAACCGCCAGCGTGTAGTTGCCGATAACGCGCCGCGCGAGCCAGCCGCCGAGCGCGCCTTGCGTCATAAACGAAGCGATGTTGTCGTCCATTCGCTCGGCGCTGAAATGCACGAGCATGGGGCGACCGAGCTGGCGAAATTTGCCCAGCCGAATCATCGCGCCGAGCATCGAAATCGTGTATTTGTCCGTGACCTCGATTAAATCCGGCTTTTCGTCGAGCAGGATTTTGCGGATGAGCGAATCGCCCGGCATATATTGCCAGGGCATTATCAAGCGGTAGCGTTTATCGAAAACCGGCGAGTATTTGGCGGGAACGTAATAAATTTTCGCGTAATCGTTGACTTCCTCGACCGCTTCGGTTTCGCCCGGAACAATCAGCCGGACTAATCGGCGGTGACGCGCCGCGGCGGCAAGCAGGTTGTTAAAACTGGTGCTGATGCCGCCCGAATTTTTGTGGTAATAATTGGTCAGGTGAACCGACTTTAAAAGCTTTTGATTCACGATAAACTTATATTTCGTTTTCTTTGGCGGTTGAAAACATAGGACGACAGGGCGACTGCCAGAATCAGTAAAATAGCTCCGTCGATTCCCCAAAATTTCAATAACGGTATGTTGCGCCCGCCGCCGTATGTCCAGAAGGCTTTGTTCGTCACCGCCCAGCAGAGCATCTGCGAGAAAAAGCCGAATCCGACAACGCTCAGAGCGACCGGAATCAGCGCGCCGCGCCGCAGCAGCGACGAGATTTCGTTGGGAATAAAAGCCACAAAATGAAATATCAAAGCCGGTATGCGCGCCAGGTCGCTGAAAAGCGATTTGCTTTCCGCCTCGCCGACAATCATTACGTTGCGCCGCATAATAAATAAAGTAAATAAAGCCGAGATAATGGAAACGCAAATCGAGCGCACGATAGCTTCGTCCGTGTGGTCGGTCGTCGCCGTCAGATACGCAAAACTCCATTGGACGAGAAACTCGAAAATGTGGCTGATCACCGGAACCACCAGTAAAATCGTCGCCAGCGCCTTCCACGGCGGTTCGACGCGCCGGAACGACTGGATTAAAGCGCCGCCGACGCCGGCAAAGAAAAAACGGAAAACGAATTGCGCCAGCGCCGCGCCCAGCGCGAGCTTGATGCTTTCCTTGCCGACCAGATAAGTCACCAGAAAGATCGGCGCGCGCAGTATGCCGCTCATAATCGCGCCTTTGTAATTCCAATACCGGATAAAGTGCGCCGGGTTGCGCAGAAGATTTGTCCAAGCCTCGCTTACCGTATTCGACGGCGGCGGTGGCGGCACGGACGGCGTTTCTTCAAAAGTCATTTCCTTCATACTACTACTGCTGCTACTGCTGTTGCTTCGGACAAGCGCGCTGGAGCGTAAAATTTTTCTATCGCTTTCCTGGCGCCCGGCGGCGGTTTCGAGCCAAATAAAAAATGTTACGGACAAAATAAAAATAAATCAATTCTCGCCCGTCTTTTGTTTTCGCTCAGCCGCAATTTTTACCGCTTCGGCGTAGGCGTTGTAGACGGTTTCAAAAACCGAATCCCAGCTTCGCGACAGCGCCGACCGGCGCGAAGTCTCTTTCATTTTCGCTAATTTCGCGGGATTGTCCATCAGCTCAATCGAATATTTAACAAAATCGTCGAGATTTTCCGAGATAAATCCGGTTTCGCCGTGCTTGACGATAAATTTCGGTCCGCCCTGATTCGTGACGATTGCCGGAACGCCCGAAGCGTTGGCTTCCTGCACGACATTGCCGAAGGCGTCGGTTTCCGAAGGAAACAGAAAAACGTCGATATTGGCGTAGGCTTCTGATAACCGCTCGCCTTCGAGAAAGCCCGTAAATTCGACGTTTTTCATATTTTTTTCGAGCCATTCGCGCTCGTTGCCCTCGCCGACGATTAAAAATTTAAAATCGGTTTTGCCCGCTTCCAGCAGGCGCTTTTCCAAATCAGCCAGCAGGCGCACGTTTTTTTCGGCGCGCAATCTGCCGACAAAACCGAAACGCAGGATATTGTCGTTAACCGTGCGCTTCGTGGGCGCATAAACTTCCGTGTCCACGCCGCGCAGCATCAGATGCCCGATTCTGCCCGTGCCGCGCGTCAGCGCGTCGAGCAATTCCTGATTCGGCGCGAGAATGACTTTCGGCATTTTGTAGTAAAGCACCGCGCCGTCCATAATTTTTCGCTCGGCAAAACTCGTTATCGGTTTGACGGTTGACGTTCTCAAAAAACTGAACATTCGCGTCAGTCGCCGCGCCGCGTATTCGTGCAGGTTGGTGTGCCACGAGCCGATGAGCGGCAGCTGAAGCTTCCACGCCAGATACGCGCCGATAATGCTCACGTCGTTTAATCCGGTGATGTGCAGAACGTCGGGCTGGAATTGAATCAGCTCGCGCAGAACGCGGTTTGAATGTCGCTGAAAAAGCGGGTCGTATTTTAATCCTTCGTCCATCGGAAAAGCGATGAGCGAGCGTTTGAGCGAGAGGTAACGAATGCTGCCGTCCTCGTAAGTTTCGGTTTTTTCGCCCGCGTGAATGCACAAAAAAGGATAGCCGTTGCGTTTGGCGTATCCGATAAGTCTTTTGCTGGTCATCGCCACGCCGTTGACTTCCAGAAACGAATCCGGAAAGAAAGCGACGCGTAAGGCTTCTTTCACAATAGTAAAACTCAAAAATGCAATGCCGCCTTGCGGCGGCGATTGATATTACAAAATCAAATTAGATTTGACGACAAAATCTTTAGGAAGCAAAACCGGTCTCGCGCGGTTTTTCCGGCGCCAGAGTCGCCGCGATTTCCTCAAGCTCGAGAATTTCAAATTTGGCTTTCGACAAATCCTTTGGCACGCGGTCGTGCTTTTTCATCGCCAGACGAAACGCCGGGCGCAATCTTTCGTGACCGAGAACGCCGAGCGTCCAGATCGCCCAGCGCAGCCACGACGGACCGCCGCGTTTCCAGTGAACGGAAAGCTGGCGAACTCCGTAACCGTCGCCGGTGTCGAAATGCACGCGGTCAAACCATTTCTGGCGACCTTCGGGAAATTCGGGATAAAGCTTTAAAATTTCCGAAAACGATTGCAGTTGGCGCGAATGAAGCGGCTGCTTATATTCCGGCATCAAAACGACTTCCGCGTGTTTATCGACGCGGACTTCTTCGGCAAACTCGGCGAAAGTTTTCGAGTTTGTGAGATTGATGACCGTGTTCGGCTTGCAGCCGTGACGGTCGCCGCCCGTGACGAGCGGCATTCCCAGAGCTTCCGCCATTTCAATGACGGCTTTATTTTCCGACCACGAGCGGAAACCGTTGATTTCAAAAGCGTGAATCCAGCGCCCGTGTTCTTTCAGAAAATTTTTCAGCAGCGTTTCGTGACGTTCTTTGCCGACTATTTCGATGTCCCAAATCGGGTGATTCAGCACGACCAGAACTTCGGGAAGCTCGCCGAGCATCGAAAACAATTCGTGCAGGCGCTCGTTGGTCGGGTTTTCGGCGAAAGTGTAATCGAGCAGGGTTTTCGTGGTTTCAATCGCGCTTTCTTTCGGCAGATTGTGAACACCGACGTGGAAAAATCCGTATTCAAACGGCACCGTCCATTCCAGCGAAATCGGCGCCACCGCGTTTTCGGTTTCTTCGCCCAGTTTCAGATTGGCTTCGATGCTGTCGTGGTCGGAAATCGAAACGATGGCATCAAGCCCGGCATTGTTTATCTGCGCTTTTTCGATGCCGAAAACGTCGCGTTCGGTCATCGGCGGCGACCAGTAGGCGCTCGAAAAGTCGATGGCTTTGCCCTCGCGTTCGAGATATTTGTCGCGCTCTTTTTTCCAGAAATACGAAATAATGGGAAGTTTTTCGGCGTAATGCGGGATGAAATCCAGCATTTCCTTGGAGTATTGGGTATGACAATGGAGAGAAACACCGGTTTTCGCGTTCTGGCTCAGGCTTCGTGCCCGATGCAAGATATGTAAGCGCGTGTTTTTTAACTTCATTTATTTCTCCGTATAAAACCCTCTGGTTAAATGTATAAAATTAACAAATTCACCCCTCGATGTAAATTCGTCAGATGTTTAATTCCCCTTAATTGTTGTCTTAATTAGTCATTGTGCGGGAGAGCCAAAGCGACCAGAAAAAGTCTAGCATACAATCGGAAAAAAATCAGCCGCGTCCGTTAAGATATAATGAATCTATATAAGCTTGCCAAACGTAATGAAATGCGAGTAGAGTTTCCAAAAAAGTCTTATGAATTTGTCGAATTTGGTCGGACAAACGATTGACGAGAAATACAAAATCGAGCGCGAGCTGGGCAAGGGCGGAATGGGCGCGGTTTATCTCGCCACGCATATCGGCACGGAGCGCCCCGTCGCGGTCAAAGTTATCGTGCCGCAGTTTATGCAGAAAGCCGAATTTGTCGAGCGCTTCAAGCGCGAGGCGCGCGCCGCCGGACGCCTCCGCCATCCGAACGTGGTGGACGTCACCGATTTCGGTTTTGACGACACGCCGCAGGGACGCGTCGCTTATCTGGTGATGGAATATCTGGACGGCTGCACGCTCGGCGAAATTCT
>DASVRL010000453.1:0-2488 GCA_036388635.1 Pyrinomonadaceae bacterium | reverse complement strand
TTCGTCAAAGAATCAATCATCAAAGCCGCGCCCGAACGGGTTTTCGCTTTTCACCGGTTGCCCGACGCCTTCGAGCGACTCGTTCCGCCGTGGGAATCGGTCAGGGTTTTGCAAAAAGCCGATATTTCCAAAATCGGCGCGCGGACGATTATCGAATCGAAGCTGTTCGGATTTTTTAAAGTCAAATGGGTCGCCGAGCATACGCGTTACGAGCCGCCGCGAATGTTTGAAGACACACAGATTTCGGGACCTTTCAAAAGCTGGCGACACCGGCATATCGTTTTGCCGCACGAAGCGGGCGCGCTTTTAAGAGACGAAATCGAATTTGAGCCGCCCGGCTCGATTTTCGGAAAATCGCTCGCGCCCGTTCTTGTTTTGTCCAGACTGGAAAAAATGTTTGCCTATCGCCATGAGGTTACGCGAAAATGGTGTGAATCGGAAAATTAATTTATGCTGGTACATATTGTTTGCTGGAAGTATAAACCCGAAATTACCGAAGACGAGCGCGCCGAACACCGCGCGAAACTGGAAAATCTGCCTGCCGTGATTCCCGATATTCTGAGCTTCAAGATCGGCGCGGACATTCTGCATCTCGAACGCTCGTTCGATACGGGTCTGGTGGCAATTTATCCCGACCGCGCGGCGCTGGACTTTTACACCGTCCACCCGGCTCATCAGGAAGTCGCGGCGCTCGGCAAACAAATTGCGGAAAAGGTCGTTTCGGTCGATTTTCTGGAAGAAAATAAAGCCGCGGATTTTCACGGCTAATTTCTGTTTAATTAAATGAAGCGCTGGAAAAAAATTCTGCTCGTTCTCGTCGCCGTCGTTTTGCTGGCGCAGATTCCGTTTTGCTACCGGCGCTATCAAATCGGGCAGCTGGCGGGAAAAATCGACGCGCTGCAAACCTCGAGAAATCCAGCGGAAAATCCGCAATATAATGACTACAAAGGCATTATCCACGCGCATACGAACGTCGGCGGGCACAGCACCGGCAGCTTTGACGAACTCGTTCAAGCGGCGCAGGCAAACCGGCTTGATTATGTCCTGATGACCGAACACGCCGCCGGACTTTTCGATACTTCGGCTCTAACCTTAAACGGCAGTTACAACGGCACTTTGTTTGTCAACGGGCAGGAAGTCAACACGGCGACGGGCGACAGATTTTTGTTGATTCCCGGACACGGGGAAAGCTTTCAGGACGCGAAACTCGAAACGCCGCCGTTTATCGAAAAATACAAAGCGCAAAACCGGCTGGTTTTCGTCACCTATCCCGAAAAATTAAAATCGTGGGACGCCGCCTTTGACGGCATCGAGATTTTCAGCCTGCACACGAACTCGAAGAAAATGAATCCCGCGCTGTTTGCCGAAGACGCGCTCTGGTCTTATTACAGTTATCCCGAACTGCTTTTGACGAAATATTTTGCGCGCCCCGACGAAAATCTGCGCCGCTACGACGAATTGACCCGAACCAAAAAATTAACGCTTTTCGCCGGAACGGACGCGCATTCCAATATCGGCTTTCATCTTTTGGGCGACGACGCGGGCAATAAAATCATCAATCTGAAATTCGACGATTACGCGACCGTTTTCCGCCTCGCCAGAAATCACGTTCTGCTCGAAAAAGACAAGCCTCTGACGCCGGAAAATCTTTTGCAGGCTTTAAAAAACGGTCATTCGTTCGTCGGCTTTGACACGCTCGGCGAAACGAAAGGCTTCGCTTTCACGGCGGGCGATAAAATTATGGGCGACGAAATCGCGCTCGCCGATAAAGTCGATTTAAAAGCCGCCGCGCCGCTCGCCGCGCGTTTCGTTATCTTCCGTAACGGCGAGAAGGTTTTTGAACAAACCGCGACCGAAATCAGTTTTGAAGCGCGCGAAAAAGGCGCGTATCGCGTCGAAGTTTATCTGGACTCGATCGGTTTCAGCCGGATGCCCTGGATTATCTCCAATCCGATTTACCTTAGATAATCGGCAGGACGTTAACAGAAAGTTACCGAATAGTTAAAAACAGGTCGGGCGTTTCAGCTTTCGGCAACCGTTTTAACTTCCCGCCGCTCTCCGCAGCTGCCTGCAATTGCCTGCCGACTTTTAATAATTAACATTTTTTTAACACGCCGTTCATCTGCCTGTAATTTCCCGGTCATATTCTAACGCTTGCAACATTCTATTTACATTTTCAAAAAACACTTCGAGAAAAGGAAACCGGCAAGCGGATTTTTAGGCGACAGGTCTATCGAGCCGCGAATTGCTTTTTTAAGTTCATCCAGGAGAAACCGATGCAACCCCAATTTATCTTAAGATTTTTTGTTTTAGCCGTCAGTTTTACATTTTTATTAACCCAAACAGCTTTCGCGCAGGCGACGGGAAGCCTGAGCGGAACGGTCAAAGACCCGAACGAGGCGATTGTGCAGGGCGCCACCGTCACGGTTAAAAATTCAGCCACCAATTTGACGCGCACGGCGACGACCGACGAGGAAGGACGCTGGAC
>DASVRL010000452.1:0-4613 GCA_036388635.1 Pyrinomonadaceae bacterium | reverse complement strand
TTGGCGCTTTCGTCGCGGATTTGCGAGATCGTTTCCAGATTTTCGTGCGCGGCGGCGCGCGCCGTTTCAGGGTCGCCCAAATCCCGAAAACGGCTTGCGAGCAGATTATACGCCAGCGAGCGCGACGAAAGCTGCGGAACGCGTTCGCAGTAATTATGCGCTTCGCGCAGGTAATTTAAAGCTTCGTCCTGTTTTTCCGCCTTGCGCTTGACGTCGCTCAAGCCGATAAAAGCGAACAGGCGCTCGGAATCTTCGTCAATCAGATTGACGGCTTGATGCGCCGCGTCGTCCATCTCGCGCAAAGCGCAAACCTGCGCGATTTGATTCAAAGCGTGATGGCGCGTCGCCTCGTCGCGTATCTCCAGCGCCGTTTCGACGCCGCGCTCGATTTTTTCATACTTGGCAAACAAAAGCGCAATCGTGCCGAAAAGCGTGAATTTATCTTTCGAGCTGCGCACTTCCCTTTCGCTCTGCGATTTCAGAATCTGATACGCTTCTTCCAGCGTTTCCAGAGCGTCGGCGCGCTCGCCGTTTTCGTCAAAATGTATCGAATATCCGGTGAGCGTCGAAGCGATTAAAACCTTGTCGCCGATTAAATCCAGCGTGCGTTCAGCCAAATCCAGCGAACCGGCGCGCAAAAAGCCGAGCGCGATTTGCGAAAGGAGATTTTCGCGGTGAACGCCGTCCAGCGTTTCGGCTTCCTCGCGCGCGGCGGCAAGCGTTTCGATGACTTTGTCGTTGGCGGAAACCTGCGCGAAATGCGAGGCGGCGTCCTGCAAGGCGCGAATTTTTTCTTCTTTAAACTCGATGTCGCGGGTCGCTTCGACCGCGCGCCCGATTGCCGCTCTCGCCTTTTCGCGCTCATCTTTCGCCTCGTAACCGGCGGCAATCGAAAGCAAAGCATTGACTTTCGAGTAAGGAAATTCGATGCGCGCGAGAGTTTTTTCGCTTTCCGCTTCGAAGCCGGCGGCGGACTCGGCGGCGGCGATGACGGCAAAGGCGTCGGACGAATGTTTTAAGCCTTCGGCAAACTCGAACGCTTTGTCAAACTCGCCGATCGCCGCCTTGCGCATCGCCAGGCGCTCGCGGGCGACCGATTGAAAACCCGCTTCCTCGATGGCTTCGACCAGCTGCAAAGCGTATTCGTCATCGTCAATCTCGGCGCATTTTTCCGCGACGAGCAATAAAAGACGGTCGCGCACAAACGGGTCGTCAACCGTATCGGCGAGCTGCGCGGCGGTGTCGACGTCTCCGTTTTCGACGTAATGCGCGACGATTTCCTTCATCGCCTCGGCGTGCCCGTCGCCGCCGCCGACATTTTCGGCTAAATACGTCGCGGTGCGAAAAAGATTTGTTTCGGCTTCTTCGATACTGAAAAGATGTTCTCTCATAAATAAGACGAGAGTCGAGAGCCGAGCGTCAAAAGTCGCGCGCTAAGAAACAATCTCCCGAATGTTTTTCGACTTATCACGCTCGACTCTCGACTCTTGGCTTTCGACTTATTTTAAATGTTTGGAAAAGACCAGCTGGATTGATTCGGGAAACCAGTCGTTCAGGTTTTTGGCGATGGCGTCGGCGCCCGCCGCGCGCATAGTCGCTTCGTCGAAGGTATTCAAAACGCCGAGCGTTTTCATTCCGGCAGCTTTGCCCGATTGGATGCCCTGCGGAACGTCTTCGACGACGAGACATTCGTGGCGTTCGAGCGGGTGATGACCCTGCGCCGAGCGAATCCGGTCGAGCTGGCGAAAGGCGGAAACGTAACATTCCGGGTTCGGCTTGCATTCCGAGACGTTTTCGGCGGAGACGATGACGTCGAAATAATCTCTCAAGCCCGTCGCATCGAGAATGTGATTGATTTCGTCGCGGTTTGCCATACTGACCAGCGCCATCGCGTAACGCTGCTTTGCCTTCTTGATAAAGTTTTCCGCGCCTTCAAACAGAGGCACTTCGTCGGTGACAATCTCGCGCCACCTGGAAGTTTTCCTTTGAATCAATTCGGTGATTTTCGCTTCGCTCGCCTCCTTGTTCGCGCGCTTAAACTGCTCGCGCAAAAAAGTCGCGTCGTCCATCCCGCCGCACGAATAATAACCTTCTTCGGTCAGCTCGATGCCTTCGTCCTTTAAAAGCTCGGCGTATGCCTTCATCTGCAAAGGCTCGTCATTGATAATCACGCCGTTAAAATCCATTAAAATCGCTCTCATAATAATCTTTGTTATATCAATTGCCGCCGGCTTTAACCAGCGGATACAAATATTTGAAAAGAAACCGGCTTGAGCCGAATTTAAAAAAGAAAATTATTCCGGTCGGCTAAAGCTAAAGCTAACGCGAATGAATTTTAATTTTCATTCGGCTCAAGCCATCTTTCCTTTTGTCGATGTAAGCCGCCGGTTAAAGCCTGCGGCAATTCGTAAATTTCTTATTTTACCGCCGGCGTCTCTCATTTTACGTAATCGAGCGCCAGCTTGCAGTTTTTCGCCAAATCGGCTTTTTCCTGCTCCGTGCGGTTCGTGTCGTTTTTGGAAAGCTGGTCGTAAACCAGTTGTTTGGCGGCTTCTTCGGCTGCTTTGTCCGTCCAGGATTGTTCCTGGTTGGCGTTTTGTTTGCGCTTCGCCGCCAGCACGTCGACCAGCTCGTCGCATTCCTTGATGCCGGATTTTTTCAAACCGAGCGTTTCGCGCGCCGTATTCGACGCGCCGTTTTTATTCGACGTCGTGTCCTCGACGGCTTTTTGCGCCGTGTCGATATAGCTGCACCCGAAAGCCACGAAAAGTATAATTATTAAAACAAATATTTTGGTTGATAAGTCCTTCATTAAAACTCCCGATTTAAATCGCCGAGATAAAGGTTTTAAACTACAAAAGAATAATTATGAACGGATTGGCAGTCAAAACGTGCAATTTGAGATTTCAAATCCGAGATTTCAATTGCAGGTTTTAACTGCCTTTCGGCGGACGATAATTATTCTTTTCCCTTTCGCTCAACGACAATTTTATTTCCATTAACCTAAAAACTTCGCGTCAAACATATTATCACGACCGAGGATTCCCTGCGGGTCGAAGGCGCGTTTCAGTTCCGCCATCTCGCTCAAATAACGCTCGCCGTATTGCACGTAAAGATATTTGCTCTTGATTTTGCCGATGCCGTGCTCGGCGCTGATGGTGCCGCCGAGCATTATTCCCTGCGCGATAAAACGCCCGTAGAGATGCTTTGCCCGCGTCGCTTCCGCCGTATCTTTCGGCAGAACGTTGACGTGCAGATGACAATCGCCGATGTGACCGAAAATCACGTACTGCAAGCCGCTCGCTTTGAGCGACTGTTTATAAAACCTGAGCATCGAAGCAAATTCCGCGTCCGGCACGGCGATATCGGTCGAAACTTTGCGCTGCTTGTGACGCACAATCCATTCGTTGACCGAAACCGGCAGCGCGTGTCGAAACTCGCGCATCTTCTCGCGGTCTTCGGCGCCGGTCGTAAACCACGACGCGTCCGTTTCCGCGTTGTGTTTTTCCAAAAGCTCGTTCCATTCATTGAAAAGCGCGTCTTCGCTCTGTTCGCCGGTTTCCTGTTCAAAGAAAATCGCGCCCGCCATATTTTCGGGAACTTCCGTAAATTTTTCCTTGATAAACTTTAAGGCTTCGGCGTCGAAATATTCTAAAAGCGAGGCGTCGATTCCGGCGATTTCTTCTTTCGGCGTCCCGGCATCTTCGCGCCGTCGCGTCACAAACGACATATCTCGCGCTTCTTTAACGAAATTTAATAAATCGTTTTCGTCTTTGAAGAAAACGATTCCGCTCAGAAAGCCTTCGGGTTTCGGCAATAATTTCAGATGCGCCTCGGTGACGACGCCCAATGTTCCTTCGCTGCCGACGAACAAATCAATCGCGTCGAGCTTTTTCGCCGTCCAGTAACCGGAAGTATTTTTGCGAACCGACGGCTGGCGATAAGTCGGCAATTTGGCGCGGATTGATTTTCCGTCAATCGTTTTTACCTCGATTGGCTCGCCTTCTGCCGCAAACGCTTCGCCCCGTTTGACATTAACGACGTCGCCGGTCGGCAAAACTATCGTCAAGCCTTCGACAAAGCGGCGCGTCGAGCCGTATTTAAAACTGCGCGAGCCGGAAGCGTTGGTCGCAATCGTGCCGCCGATTTGACAAGACCACTCGGTCGGGTCGGGCGGATAAAAAAGTCCTTTCGATTCGACTTCAGAATGAAAATCGCGGAGCACGACGCCCGCCTGCACAACCGCTTCGCCGCCGCCGCGCGCCGTTTTTTCGATTGATTTTATCAGGTTGAATTTTTCGAGCGAAACGACGTAGCCGCCGAACGGAATCGCGCCGCCGACGATTCCCGTCCGCGCGCCGGAAATCGTCACCGGAGTTTTCGTTTGGTTCGCTTCCCGGATAATTTCCGAGATCTCTGCGGTCGTTTCGGGAATAAAAAGTTTCTGCGCGTGCCCGCCCGGCAAATTGCTCGCGTCGGTCAGATAATTTTGCAGCTCGTCGGCTGCCGTCTTCACCTGCATAAAGCAGATTATAAACTGTAAAGCCCGGCAAACAAAAAAGCTCAGAAAAATCACCGGGGATTTTACTAAAAAGTTCCCTCGGGATAATCAA